>JAUNJB010000080.1 GCA_030535375.1 Clostridia bacterium
CGCGAAAAACCGAGCAGCGAGCACAGAAACACTTTGGAGTGTTGAAGTGCTTCGGAAGTGGGAGCGCGCACGGCGCGCTTTTTCGCCTTGTGGGAAATTGCGCGAAAAACCGTGCAGCGAGCACAGAAACGCTTTGGAGTGTTGAAGTGCTTCGGAAGTGGGAGCGCGCACGGCGCGCTTTACCGCAGGAACAGCCGCAGCAGCCTGCCCTTGAGCGCCGTATATGGCGCGTAGCGAACGGGCATATCCATCCAGGTGGATTTGCTGACGATGCTCTTTTCGTGGCTGAATGTGTCGAAGCTCTTTTTGCCGTGATAGCTGCCCATGCCGCTCTGGCCGACGCCTCCAAATCCCATGCGGCTGGTGGCCAGGTGGATGATGGTGTCGTTGATGCATCCGCCTCCGAAGGCGACCTCATTCAGGATGCGCCTTTGTACGGCCTTATCCTCCGAGAAGAGGTAGAGCGCCAGCGGATGCGGGCGGCTGCGCACGAAGGCAATGGCATCCTCGAGGCTGTCATACGGAATCACGGGCAGCACCGGGCCGAAGATCTCCTCCTGCATGACGGGATCGTTCGGCGTGACGCCGCAGAGAATCGTCGGCTGAATCTTGAGCGAGTCCGCATCGGCGCGGCCGCCGAAGACGACCTTCGCCGGATCGATGAGGCCGCATACGCGGTCAAAGTGCTTGCGGTTGATCATCTTCACGTAGTCGGGATTTTCGCGCGCATCCTCGCCCATCATGGCGGTCAGGTGGTGCTTGAGGCGCTCGAGAAAGGCATCCTTGACGCTGCTGTCGATGAGCAGATAGTCCGGGGCGACGCAGGTCTGGCCGCAGTTGAGCAGTTTGCCGAAGGCCAGGCGTTTGGCGGCGAGATCCAGCTTGGCCGTGCCGTCCACGATACAGGGGCTCTTGCCGCCGAGCTCCAGGGTGACGGGCGTCAGATGCTCCGACGCGCGGCGCATGACCTCACGGCCGACATTTACGCCGCCGGTGAAGAAGATATAGTCGAATTGCTGATCGAGCAGCGCCTGATTTTCCGCGCGGCCGCCCTCCACCACGGCGACGTATTCCGGCGGGAAGCAGTCCGCGACGATGCGCGCGATGACTTTGGACGTGGCGGGCGCGTAGGCGGAGGGCTTGAGCACGCAGCAGTTGCCTGCGGCGATGGCGCCGATGAGCGGCTCCATGCAGAGCATGAAGGGGTAGTTCCACGGGGACATGATCAGCACGACGCCGTGCGGATCGCGCACGGTGAAGCTGCTGGCGTGAAACTGCGCAAGCGGCGTGAGCACGCGGCGCGGACGCGCCCAACGGCCCATGTGACCGAGCATGTAGCGAAGCTCGGAGAGGGTCATGCCCGTTTCGCACATGTAGGTCTCCGTCGGGGATTTGCACAGATCCGCTTGCAGCGCATCGTTGATCTCCTGCTCGCGCGAGAGGATGGCGCTGCGCAGGCGGATGAGCGCCTCACGGCGCGCGGCGAGGTCAAGCGTCCGGCCCTGGGCGAAATAGCTGCGCTGGGCGGCGACAACCGATTCGATGTTCATCATGCTTCCTCCCTGACCATCAGGTCGTGGTATATGGCTTCGAGCTCCGTCCGGTTCATCAGCCGGGGCACGGGATAAAGCGGGTTGCTTTCCTGATCGGCATGGAGGGCCATCGTGGGGATATCCTCCGCGCGGATCTCAGGGAAGCGCTCGGGCAGGCCGAAGTCCCTGTTCATCTGCCTGATCCAGGCGATGAACGCTTCGGCGGCCTTCGCGTCGGAAGCGTCCTGTGGGGCGATGTCTGCGAGCCTGGCCAGGCGGCTCAGCTTCCTGTGACAGGAGGAGCCATAGGCCTCCAGAAAGTGCGGCAGGATGACGGCGTTCGCCAGGCCATGCGCGATGCCGTACTGCCCGCCCAGCGAGTGCGCGACGCCGTGGACATAGCCCACATAGGAGCGCGTAAACGCCACGCCCGCGCAGTACGCGGCGCGCAGCATGTTCCGCCGCGCGTCCTCGTCGTGGCCGTCGGCGTAGGCCCTGCGCAGATTGGCCGCGATCAGCGCTACGGCTTCCTCGGCCATGGCGCGGGTCAGCCGGTTGGTGGAGCGGCCGATGTACGCCTCGACGGCATGCGTCAGCGCATCCATGCCGGTGGTGGCGGTGACAAGCGGCGGAAGCTCCAGCGTCAGCTGGGGATCGAGCACGGCATAGTCCGGAATGAGCGCAAAATCGTTGATGGGATACTTATGGTGCGCGTTAGCATCGGTGATGACGGCGGCGAGCGTCGTCTCGCTGCCGGTGCCGGCCGTGGTGGGCGCGGCGATGAGCAGGGGCGTGCGGCGCAGAATGCGCAGGAGCCCCTTCATTTTGCGCACGGGCTTGTTCGGACGGGCGATTCGCGCGCCGACAACCTTGGCGCAGTCGATGGCCGAGCCGCCGCCCACGGCGATGATCGCCTGAGCGTGGGCGCTCAGGTAAGCGGCGCGGGCGCTTTCCACGTTGTCGATGGTGGGATTGGGCGTGCGCTGCTCGTAGACGGCGCAGGAGACGCCGCCCTGTGCGAGCGCCTGCTCAAGCGGGGCGGTCAGCCCCAGATCGCGCACGTTGCCGTCCGCGACGAGCAGACGCTCCTGATCTGCCTGTCCTGCAGCAGCGGAAGGATCTCCGCGAGGCCCGAAAGCGGTGTGGGCTCGCGGTAGGGAAGCACGGGCAGCGCGGCCCGGAAGGCCAGCTGATAGGTGCGGCAATACAGTTTTCTGATGGGATTCATGGCATACATTCCTCGCTTGTGTGGGATTCCGGCGGTGCGCCGTACAGGCGCACGGCTTCGTTCAGATTGTCGGCAATGGTCTGGAAGGTGCGGTAGAAGGCGTCGATATCCGCCTTTGGAATCTGGCTGCTGACGAATCGGTTGATGTCCAGGATGATCGTCTGGACCTGCTGCGCGATGAGGCGGCCGGATTCGGTCAGCCGGTAGCGGCTTTTATAGCCCATCTGCCCGTCCGTACAGACATACCCCAGTGCCCTCAGCTCCCGCAGAACGCGGCAGACCTGCGCCCTGTCGATACCCTCGGCGCGGGATAGCTCGGTCTGCGTGAATCCGTCCGCACGGGCGGTGAGGCGGCACAGGCAGTTGGTATGCGCGGCGGAGAGATGGAACTGCTCCATACGGGCGATTTTGAGGCGCTGGATGGATTTGGACGCGCTGGAGATCAGCGCAGTGAATTGCGCAAAGCGGCTCTCTTCCACGGATATTCCTCCTTCGGTGTGACAGGTGACTTCCCCAAGATACCACAAAATTGTTGAGCTGTCAATAATTTAGGAGAAAACGCGGATGACGCCGGACGATTTCGCGTGAAGCAGAAACATTCTGGCATAGACGGAGAAATGTGGTATAATGAAAAAAGAATTTGCGCGCGCTGGGCGCGGGAGGTACAAATGAGGAGCACACGAGGGACGAGGCGGGCAATTCACGCGCTGAGCGCGGTGCTGTTGGCCGCGGGCATGCTGCTGCTGACGGCGGCTTCGGCGGCGGGCGTCATCGAGGTGGACGCGGCGCTGTATCCCGTCCAGGAGGACGGGTGGTACGACACGATGTGTGAGGTCGCGGTGTACATCGACAGCTATCAGACCCTGCCGGACAATTATCTGACCAAGCGCGAGGCACAGGCGCTGGGCTGGGAGGCGTCCAGGGGCAACCTGTGGACGGTCGCCGATGGCTGCTCCATCGGAGGGGACCGGTTCGGCAATTACGAGGGGAGTCTGCCCGAGGCCAAGGGACGGAGTTGGAAGGAGTGCGATATCGGCTATCAGGGAGGCTATCGCGGCGGGGAGAGAATCGTCTTTTCAAACGACGGCCTGATTTACTACACCGATGACCACTACAAGACGTTTGACGAGGTGCGCGTTGTCCGTTTGGAGGAGGGCGCGACGACGGAGGATGACGGATGGACGGACATCCTGAATTGGCTGTGGGGAGGATGAGTGAATGAAGACGGTGATTCTCGATATTCGCTGCATTGAGTCCGTCGCTGCGCTGCACATTTATCTGCAATATGCGCTGAAGCTGCCGGAGCATTACGGGCGCAATCTCGACGCGCTGCACGATGCGCTGGGTGAAATCGGGCAGGACACGCGCATTTGGCTGTGCCGCTCGCCGCGGCCTGGCGGCGAAATGGCGGCCTATCTTCCGCGGCTGGCGCGTGTGCTGGAGGATGCCGCGAGGGAAAACGCGCATCTGGAAATCCACTTGGAGGAAGGCGGCGCGGACGCATTGAAATGAGCGGGCCGACATCCCGGACATCGGAGAGAAGAAAACCTCCCGCCGCAGAATCAGAAAGCTGCGGCGGGAGGCTTTTGCATGCCTGGACGATATTGCGGTGCGGGCGGGTCTTGCCATCATGGGATGAAGGAAAACGACATGCGGCGGGGAAACGGGCTTCCGGAAGCAAATTAAATAAACCACTTTCAGCAGGGATTACATATTGCCGGCGGCACCGGAGGCATTTTTCTGTCGAGGTGATCAGGCTCTTGGCCATTCACGCCGCCGGGCAGCTAGTGCGGCAGACTGTTCCAGGAATCGAAAAAATGTAATTGGAATATCGTTTCAACAGGAGACCATCGTCAATGCGATGCGATATATTCATTCAAATCGTTGTGATACGTATTAAGCGTATTTGTCATGGGTTTGGTTTCATACCCAAACACGAGGTCAGGCAAATACAAAGGCTGCTTGCCGCCTGTGGTCATGGAGTGAACACAACCGATGCAATAGACTACAACATTTGTGCAAGGCATTTGTTCCGCGCGCCTCTTTTGGAGTTCAATTACTCTTTTATTCGGGAGGTGTGAATAAAAGCTGTCGCCGCAGCACACTGAATTCATCCCGCTGTATTTGGATTCGACAATACGAATATTCATTTTCCTCAAAATGCTTCGTACAGCGGCGTGCACTTGGGGTTTTGAACGAAAGGAACAGGAATCGTGAACGGATGCTGTTATGCCTTGGTAATCGGGCAGTTTCAGCTCCTTCATGCTGTCAAGCATTTCCCAAAATGTGATGGTCTGCAGTCCTTGATACTCCGAGCGGAAACGACGGTCACAACCGGCACAGTTGTTGATGATTGTCGCGCCTGCAGGCAGATCCGGATTGTGATGACAACACACATCGTGATATTTTATTTCACCCAAGTTCTTCTGAAGCAGAAACAGCATGGGTTCAATTAAATATGGTTTGTAAATGCTCGCGGCGCAACCGGGATTGAACCAGCATTTCGTCATATCGATATCGGCTATATCTATGCTGGATGTTATTCTACCACTCATCATCTTGCCTCCATTTCTAAAAGATACTGCTTTCTGTCAATTCCTCCGGCATAGCCCACCAGCCTTCCGTTTTTTCCTATAACCCGATGACAGGGAATCATGATTAAAATGGGGTTGCGGTTGTTCGCCATACCGACCGCACGTGCAGCTTCCTTTTTGCCGATCGCTTCGGCTATCCTTTGGTAGCAGCGCGTTTCACCGTAAGGAATATTGCATAACGCACGCCAAACCTTTTTCTGAAATTCACTTCCCGCTATGGAAAGGGGAATGTCAAACGTCTTTCGTTTTT
This sequence comes from Clostridia bacterium, assembly GCA_030535375.1. Taxonomy (GTDB): domain Bacteria; phylum Bacillota; class Clostridia; order Christensenellales; family Aristaeellaceae; genus Ventricola. Next base: position 5,605 of record JAUNJB010000080.1, read on the forward strand.
TAGCAAAATACTCTGAAATCTGTAATTTGGCATCTGACAAATAGGCGCCGTTTCCATGATCCGCAGCGGTTTCCATTTTGCCATTTATAAACCTCAATGAGGTGATGCCACAATGATTTTCCTCGATACGAATTAAGCCCAACGGTGTTTCGCACAGACAATATGGATGCTCTGATATGTGATGCAAAGCATATTCTGTCGGAGAGATACCCGCCTGTTTTTTAAAGAAAACTGCAAAGGAGGCTGAACTTTCCATACCTACGGCAAACGCCACGTCCGTAGACCGGCACCCATTGTCCAGCAGCTCCTTTGCGCGTTGAAATCGTATCTGTGCGATATATTGTTCCGGGGACAGATCAAATCTCTTCTCAAAAAGCTCGGTCAAATGGCGTCGTGTAACACCTAGCGCATTCAGTTTCTCAATGAGTTCCAGCCGTTCTGTAAAATTACAATCAATGATTGCTTTTGCCTCATCCGCCAATTCTGCCATGGGGTCGTAGGTGATTAAGTCGGGGCGGCATCGTTTGCAGGGGCGAAACCCGGCTCTTTCCGCGTCGGCTCTGCTATCGAAAAAAACAACATTTTGGGGCTTTGGCGGTTTTGATGCACAGGATGGACGGCAAAATATACCGGTGCTCTTCACCCCGTAAAAGAAATCTCCGTCATAGCTTTGGTCGTTTGTTATTACGGCATTCCACCGTTCAGAATCAGTCATTCAAAATCACCTCTCATAAAGAAAGTATAACAGAATAAGAGACGAAACGCTTTTCAATCTGTAGGTTTCAATTTGGGATCAAATGATGCGGTATTTGCAATGGTGTGGTATTTGCAGCAAGTCTCTGATTGTGGCCGCTGTTTTTCATGGGCACATGCGCATTGACGCGTGAAAGAGAAATAAAAAAAGGGACGGCAGCGCGTTTGCTGTCGCTCCATGGCGATGCAATGAAAAAGCAGGGCTGTGGACGGCGGGCAGAACCCGTTCATCCTGTCGGCCCGGCCGGCTATCGCTGTCATAGAATTGAGAACATGGATACAATAGCCGAAAACAGATTCGCCGTGCCGTGAATGAGCCAACTCGGGATGACAGAGCCGCCTGCTTTGTTTTCATTGATGTAGCCCATGACCATGCGATGGCATCTGTAAATAGGACGATGAAGAGTAACGACGCCGGTGTGTTTGAAGGATGAGTTTCCAAAGAGGCCGTCCGATTTCGGTGCGGAAACCGGGCACGCGTTGATGGAACTTTGCTTGAGCAGGCGATTACGCGCGTTCCACAGAGGTGTGACGGATGGGCTTCCACTCCACCTTAGAGACGAGAGCTGCCAGGGAGATCGGGACATAGGTGAACATGAAGAGCGGGAAGGCGAGCACGTATTGCAGCTTTTTGACGGGGCTTGCTGCGATCCTGCGCCATTCCGTGACGACGGTCAGCAGCGCGTAGGCGGCAAGCACGACATAAGCCTTGAGAACGCCCAGGCCGATACGCCTCAGGATGAATTTGCACACGTATATCGCGATGAAACGCGGCCGTGTGAGGAAGCTGAGGAGGAAGAAGATATTGACCAGCAGCGCGGTGATGGTCAGCAGCATACAGGGGGCAATGGTCATCAGCATGTCATAGCAGGAGAACCTGCGCTTGCCTGTGAAGCAGCCTAGCGCCAGCTTGGCGGCGTAGCGGCCGTTGACCTGATAAAATCCCTTCGACCAGCGCATGCGCTGACGCCAGGACTGGCGAAAGGAGGTAGGCTGTTCGTCGTAGACAATGGCCTGATCGCAGTAGCCGATGCGCCAGCCGTTCATCGCGCACACGGCGGAAAACTGGATATCCTCCGTCAGCAGGAAGTATGGCCAGCCGTGATTTTTTTCAACGATGCGGCCGGAGATGAGGAAGCCTGTGCCGGAGATGGTGCAATTGGTGCCCAGCAGCATGCGCGGATAGTTCAGAAAGCGGGACTCGCGCAGGAACCAAATGGAGTAGCTGGCGGAAATCCAGTTAGCGCCGAAGTTTTTGGAATTGCGGTAGCAGGTGATGACGTCATATCCCTCACAGAATGTCTCGTTCATGGCGCTCACAAAATGCGCGTCGACGATGTTGTCCGCATCAAAGACGAGAAAAGCGTCGTATGCCTTGAGCGGATGCGCACGCCGAAGCAGGGCGAAGAGGTCATCAAGCGCGTAACCCTTGCCCACTCGTTCGGTATTGAAGCGCTCAAAAACGGTTGCGCCTGCGTTTCGGGCGGCGGCGGCGGTGTTGTCCGTGCAGTTGTCCGCCATGACGTAGATGTCCAGCAATTCGCCGGGGTAATCCTGTGTCTTCAGGCTGCCGATGAGCTCAGCGATGACATTTTCTTCATTTCTGGCGCAGATGACGGCGGCAAAGCGATGCAGCGGCGGGTTTTTCTTGACCACTCTGCGCTTGCCTCTGGTGTGTTTGACAGCAGCGTAAACCGTATAAAAAACCTGATACAGATAAATGACGAACAGAAAGAGGCCGATGGCGTCATTGAAATGATTGATCTGGTACAGCATAAAATGTCCTTTCAGTATAGGGAGACGTAGTCTGTATTTCCTGCCCGATCGCGGTGAATAGGTTACTCCCATATTCCCGGGAAGTCAAGTGCAAAAGCCAAATAATCTGCAAATCTTTGGAAATAATGCGAAGAACAAACGAAAAAGCGGAACAGAATGCTTTCTGATCCGCTTTTGTATTTAGAAAGGAGGATTATTCGCCGACCGGAACCTCGCCGCGGTCCTTGTCGTCAAAGATCAGAACCTTGACCTTCTTGTTGTCGTCGGTCATGTTCCAGATCCATTCGGCATTGATGCCGCCGTCCGAGGAAGCATCGTGCGCGAGGCAGACATTGCCGCGCGTTGCCTTTTCGCCCAGACTGTCCTCGAGGAGGGAGAAGTCGGAGCCGTTCTTCTTGGTCGTCGGGATTTCGCTGAGATAATAGCTGCCGTTGATTCGGATGGTGTACTTGCTGTATCCGTTGCCATAGTATTCCGTGGTGCCGCGGCGGGTGACGGTGATGAACTCGCCGGCGGGCGTCTCGCGATGGAGGTATTTGCTGGTCGGCAGGCCGGTCGTCACATCGCAGGAGCCGATGCGTTCGCCGTCCTTGAACACGGTCAGTGTCTGCGTGGCCTTGTCGATGACCAGACCATAGGTGGTGTTTGGCTCCACGAGGCGCAGCTTATTGGTGAGGATGTAGCCGCGCACGAATGCGCCGTCCTCATTGCGATAAGCCTCCACAAGGGACCAGCCGTCGTCGCGGCTGACGATCACGTTGAGGCCCTGGGACAGGCCGGAAACGGTGCCCAGGCGGGAGCGGCCTTTTTCGGGAGAATCATAGATGTAGGCGGATTCGGTCTCTCCGACATTGACGCCCATCATATTGCGGGTGAGCGCTGCCCAGATCTCGGCGTCGCTGGCGTCGCTGGTGAGAGACCAGTAGCCCATGTCGCTCTGATCGGCCATGTCTGTCACACCCACACCGATCATCAGGCCCTCATCGCCCATTTGACCGCTGCCGCTCGTATAGCTCAAATCGCTGCTTGTCGTGGTCTTGCTGGACGAAGTGCTGCTGCTCGTCGACGAGGAGGTGCTCTTTTCATCCTCCGCATCTTCGCTGTCCGCGTCGTCGGAGTCGTCCTCATCCGCGGCAGGGGCTTGGGCCACGGCAGATGTGCCGGCAGTATCTTCTTCCTCTTCCTCCTCATCCTCAGTTGAGGTGGGAGCGGTGATGAGCAGAGAGGCGGTTACCACGCCGGAGGAGATGCCAAACTGGCTGACAAGCTCCGCGCTGAGCGTGTATTGCCCCTCGGCCAGGCCCTGGCGATCCTCGTCGCGCGCGGTTATGCTCATGATATTGTCATTGGTGTGGACTTCCACATAATCGCAAAGCGTCATGACCTCGCTGCCGCTCGCGTCCAGGAGCCGGACCGTCACAAAGCCGGGAACATCCGTGGTGATCGTATACGAACCGGTCTCACGGCTGGCGATACCCGCGCTGTCTGTCGTGATCTTGAGGGAGGGCACCGCGGTGAATGGATCCTGCGCGGCTGCGGCGAGAGAGCTTGCGCTCACGAGCAGAAGGCACAGGAGAAGCGCCAATGCGCAGCGGAGATGTTTCATAGGAAGGTTGCTCCTTTCGGCGGATGCTTCACGGGAGGCAGAGCCGCACTTTGATTCCATACAAACCCATGCTGTATTCTTATGTACCATGATACCGCAAAATCGGCGCAGATGCAAGAGAAAAGGGAGAAGAAGCGCGTGTTTTGCGCGTGGCGGCTTGCCCGATGGGGCGGCTCGTGTTACAATGTCGGGGAGATTGTCGGTTATGGAGGAAAATGATGGAAGAAACGGCGCTGGAGCGGGTTGTTGGCGCGCTGGGCGTGATTCGCTGTGATGCGGCGTGCACGGAGGAGGAGCTGCACATGCAGGTGGCGCGTGCTCTTGCAGGCGCGGGATTGAGCGCGCAGCATGAGGTGCGCCTTGCGCCGCGCTGCCGGATTGACTTCATGGTGGGGACGATCGGCATTGAGGTGAAGAAGAGCCGTCCCGCGCCCGCGCAGCTGCGCAGGCAGCTGGCGCGTTACGCGGCGTGCGCGCAGGTGGAGCGGCTGCTGGTGATTGCGCCGCGCGGCGTCAATCTGCCGAAGACAATCGGCGGCAAGCCTGTGGCGATGCTCGCGCTGGAGCGGCTGTGGGGAATCAGCCTGCCGTGAGCGGGAAAGTGAAAACAAGGGAAAAGGATCGAGAGAGATGACCAATCGACAGGAACGCGCAATGGCAGGGGAGCGCGCAATGGCGGAGTTGCTCCCCGGCTATCTGCGCGATGTGCCGCGGCAGGGGCACATCTACGGCACGCTGTCCTATAACCGGCGAAGCAAGTGCTGGACGATCAAGGGGGAACCCTGCGTCACGGAGATGGCCAAGCGGCTGTTTCCGGGCAGCGAGCGCAGGCGCGGGGAGGCGCGCTTTACCGCCAACAGGAGGATTGTGGGCGACGTCAACTGGCTGATGCTGCGCTATCCTCTGGAAATCGCCGCGAGGGACCGGGCGCTGTGGGAGAAGGCGCTTGACCAGGCGCGTGAGCATGCGCGGCAGCGGGAGCTTGCGGCGCGCCTGCCCGCGCGCGTCACGCCGCCAGAGGGAACGTTTGTCGGGGAGCTGAGAGACTTCCAAAAGGAGGGAGCCGCGTTCCTGATGGCGAATCCCCGGACGCTGCTGGCGGACGAGATGGGCCTGGGCAAAACGGTGCAGGCGCTGGCATGCCTGGCCGCGACGGGCGAACTGCCCGCGCTGATCGTCGTGCCTCCGCATCTGATGCGCAACTGGGAGGCGGAGATAGCGCGGTTTCTGCGCGTTCATGGAAGTGCGCCGCGCATCTGCGTGCTCAGCGGCCTCAAGCCCTACGCGCCTCCGGAGGCGGATGTCTACATCATCCATTATTTGCTCTTGCGCGGATGGAAGCAGGCGCTTCCGGAGATGGGCTTCCGCGCGGTGGTCTTCGACGAGATGCAGGAGCTGCGTCACGCGGGAACGGAGAAGTATTCCGCGGCCAGCCTCCTGGCCGAGCGCTGTGAGCGGGTGATTGGCCTGTCCGGTACGCCGATCTACAACCGCGGCGCGGAGATCTGGAACGTCGTCAATATCCTGGATTTCCATTGCCTGGGGGACTGGGAGAGCTTTACGCGCGAGTGGTGCGACGGATATGGCAATCACATCGTCCGCAATCCCGCGCTGCTGGGCGAGCATCTCAGGCGAGAGGGACTCATCCTGCGCCGCACAAAGCAGGAGGTGCTGCGTGAGCTGCCGCCCAAGCGCAGGCTGGTGCAGGAAATCGACTCGGACGACAAGGTGTACCGCGAGCTGATGCGGCCGGTGATGGAGATGCTGGGCAGCCTCAGCGCGCTGCATCCCGAGGCCAGGGAGCGCGCGCTGCTGGAGGAGCAGATCAGCCGCGGGGAGCGTCAGGCAACGGGCGTGGCCAAGGCGCCGTTTGTCGCCGCCTTCGTGCGCGCATTGCTGGATGGCGGCGAGCGTGTGCTGCTCTTTGCGCATCATCACGCGGTCATGGATATATACAAGAGGGAGCTCTCCGCGTACAAGCCCGCGTTTATTACCGGCCGGGAGACTACGGATCAGAAGGAACGCTCCGTGGCGCGGTTCATGAACGGCGAGACGAATCTGTGCACGGTCTCACTGCGCTCGGCGGCGGGACTCAATCTGCAAAGGGCGAGCTGTGTGGTGTTCGGCGAGCTGGATTGGTCGCCGGCCGTGCACTCCCAGGCGGAGGACCGCGCGCACCGCATGGGGCAGCAGGATTCGATTCTCTGCTATTATCTGGTCGCGCCGCAGGGGTCCGACCGCGATATGCAGGATGCGCTGGGGCTCAAGGTGAGCCAGTTTGTCGCGCTGATGGGCGACCGCACGCCCGACATGATGGACGCGCAGAACGGGCAGAAGGCTGCAAAGGCGCACATCGAAACGCTGCTCAGGCACTATCGGGATGAAAAGGGATGAGCGGCTGACGGCGTGTTCCCCGCAATATGCGCAGATCAGGGCGGTCATCAGCTCCTGGCGGCGCATATGCCCCGGTTTTTGAAGCCGAAGGGGGATTCGTTTATGGCGGTCTGCGCTCAGCCGCGGCATATATGAGACAAAATGGGCCGTCCGTATATACGGACGGCCTATTTGGACGCATCTTCCGAGGACGCGTTTAAACCTTGGCGAATTTGTGAATCTGCGCGAGGACGGCCTGTGTGCCGTCGGCATCCGGCAAGGCGCGCAGACGCTGGATAAGCAGGTCACGATCCGCCCACAGCTCATCGATCGCCTTGGGCAGGGATTCGCTCGTGAGCTCGCTTTGCACCATGACGTGCGCCAAACCGCGCGTCTTGAGCGAATTGGCATTGAGCAGCTGATCGCCGCGGCCGCTGTGATAGGGGATGAGCAGCGCGGGCTTGGCCAGCGCCATCAGCTCGGAAAGCGAGTTGGAACCCGCGCGCGAGAGCACGATGTCCGCGCAGGCGAAGGCGTCGGGAAGCTCGTCGGAAAGATACTCGAACTGGCGATAGCCGGATACGTCCTCCAGCTCCGGCGCGAGATTGCCTTTGCCGCAGACGTGCAGCACGTCGAATTTAGGCGTGAGGGCGGGCAGCGAATCGCGCAGCACCTTGTTGACAGACTGCGCGCCCAGCGAGCCGCCGATCATCATCAGAACGGGCTTTTTGCCGTCGAATCCGGCCAGTGACAGCCCGCGCTCGCGGGAACCGGCGAAGATCTTGCCGCGCAGCGGCGTGCCGGTCTGCACGCCCTTATCGCCCAGCAGCTTGGCGCACTCCGGAAAGGTGGTGCACACGGATTTGGAAAACGGCTTGCACAGCTTGTTCGCCAGGCCGGGGGTGATGTCGCTCTCGTGCATGACCACGGGCACGCGGCACAGCGCCGCGCCGACCACAACCGGCACGCTGACAAAGCCGCCCTTGGAGAAGACGACGTTTGGCTTCAGCCTGCTGATCACGCCGACGCTCTGAAACGCGCCGGCGATGACGCGGAACGGATCGGTGAAATTCTTGAGATCGAAGTAACGGCGCAGCTTGCCGGAGCTGACGGCATGGTAGGTGACGCCCTGCATGGGCTCGATGAGCGTGCGTTCGATGCCGGATTTCGTTCCGATGTAGTGGATGTCCCACCCCTCGTCAAGGAGCAGGGGGATCAGCGCCTGATTGGGGGAGACGTGGCCGGCGGTGCCGCCGCCGGTAAGGACAATGCGCTTCACGGAAAGGACCTCCTCACGGATCATATGTCCATATTATACCAAAGGGAGGCAGAGGGGGTCAAGAGGGTGCGGATGGCGCCCCATGTGAAAGAAAAATCAAGTCGGTATACGGTTCACGTAAAAAAACTCGAAAATTGTCGCAAGCGGACGAAATTTCAAAAATGCTTAAATCATTGCTTATCGAAATGGAAAGATGTGATATAATAGAACAGTAAGTTTCCGTGTGGATCGTTTCCTGTATTGATTTACTGAAGAAAGGAAATCAGCATGAAAGAGAACATCAACGCCGAAGCCTCTCACAAGTTCCCGATGCGGCCTGTCGCGCCGCTGGGTGTCATCGCCATGCGCGGCTGCGAGGAAATGGGCAATCGTGTCAACGATTACCTGATGAACTGGCAGCTGGATACCTCCACAACCGACGAGCGTCTGCACAGCTTTTATGGCTCGGATGCCAACGGCTTCCTGCTGGAGGCGCACTGTCCGCGCTTTGGCACGGGCGAGGGCAAGGGCATGCTGCGCAATTCCGTGCGCGGCTACGATCTGTACATCATCTGCGATGTGGGCGCCTATCAGTGCACCTACAAGATGTACGGCAAGGAAATCCCCATGACGCCGGACGAGCACTACGCCGACCTCAAGCGCATCATCGCGGCTGTCAGCGGCAAGGCATACCGCATCAACGTCATCATGCCGATGCTCTATGAAGGCCGTCAGCACCGCCGCACCGCGCGCGAATCCATGGACTGCGCCGTCATGCTCCAGGAGCTGGTGAACATGGGCGTATCCAACATCATCACCTTTGACGCACACGACCCGCGCGTGCAAAACGCCATCCCGCTCAACGGCTTTGAGAGCGTCATGCCCACCTATCAGATGCTCAAGGCCATGTGCCACGCCTATGACGATCTCAAGATCGACAAGGAGCACATGATGGTCATCTCCCCGGACGAGGGCGCCATCCAGCGCAATATCTATTACAGCTCCGCGATGGGCGTCGACCTGGGCATGTTCTACAAGCGCCGCGATTACACCCGCGTGGTCAACGGACGCAATCCGATTGTCGCGCATGAATATCTCGGCGACAGCGTCGAAGGCAAGGATGTCTTCGTGGCTGACGATATCATCGCCTCCGGCGATTCCATCCTCGATCTGGCCTACAACCTCAAAAAGCGCAAGGCCAAGCGCGTGTTCGCGGGCGCGACGTTCGCGTTCTTCACCAACGGTCTGGATGCGTTCAACAAGGCATACGAAGACGGCGTGATCGATCACGTCTTTGCCACGAACCTGACCTATACGCCCAAGGAGGTGCTCGAGGCACCCTGGTTCTCCCAGGCGGATATGAGCAAGTATATGGCCTTTGTCATCGCCACGCTGAACCACGATCAGTCGCTGAGCTATCTGCTTGATCCATGGAAGCGCATTGAGCGCCTGCTCAATAGGTATCGCGAGGAACACCGGGTCTGAGCGCTGCGCGCAATGATGCAAAATCGGGACAAAAACCTGCGGGCTTTGCCCGTTGACGTCCCGATGAAGGCCGTGTTATTCTAAGCTCACAATTTCATCACACGCAAACGACACATGTAGTACCTTTCGGTATGTAAATCTGATCACGGAACGTATGATCCGTGCGGATTTTTGGAAAGGTCTGCATGTGCCGTTTTTTGCGCGCCGATGGATGAAAGCAAAAGAAAGTGAGAGATCGTGGTATGCCGAAGAATCGATTGGAAAGAATGGTATTTGCCCTGCTGACCGTGGTTGTGACGGTGCACGCATATGTGTTCTACAGCCTGTATGTGGTCAATGGCAGCGTGCTGATGCAGGTGAGCGGCGCCGCAAGCGTGCTCGGCGCAATCGAGGCGATGGGCGGTGTGTACATGTTTGGGCGGTATCTGCCGGTCTGGGCGGTCGTGCTGGTCGAGTTTTGCTGCGCCTACGCGTTGGAGGTATTGATGGGGAGCCCATGCTCCTTCAGGCTGGCGTGCAGGGTATTTACGCCGGGAAAGGATCATCCGATGCTGATTGAAACGGCGGTCATCTGCGCTACGGTGGGCCTGATGTGCCCGGCGATGAGCTTTCTGGCCGCGATCATGTATTATCCCTACTATGCGGGCTTCAGCCTCCCGACATTCCTGGCGAACTGGCTGAAGCTCGTGTGCCTCAACCTTCCGTTTGCGTATTTTTCGCAGCTGTTTTTCATTCAGCCGCTGATTCGCAGGGTGTTTGGAATCCTGTTTGCCCGCAGGGGATGAGGCGGCGAAAAGGGGCGGGTAATTTCGGTTCCTCCAGACCCTGTCGGGCGGCAAAGCGGATTGCGGCCTGCGCTCCTTTGCAGCGCAACGAACATGGCATATTTTGTTTTTCACCATTTCACTGACAACAAAAAGATGCGGGAAATTCTTCCCGCATCTTTTTTCAATTCTTCCTGGTGCCGGTTTCGGCTTATCCCGACGGCCTCTTTGGAAATCAGCCGCCGAAGGAGATATCGCCGTCATCCTCGGTTTCCATGATGGGTTCCGGGGTGGCGGAGGAAGCCTTCGGGGT
>JAUNJB010000081.1 GCA_030535375.1 Clostridia bacterium
GCTGGCTGGGCGGCATGATGACCAACTTCCGCACCATCAAGACCCGTATCGCCCGCCTGAACGCCATCGACGCGATGGAAGCGCGCGGCGATTTCGAGGTGCTCCCCAAGAAGGAAGTCATCAAGCTCATGGCCGAGCGCGAGAAGCTCACCGAGAATCTGGGCGGCATCCGTGAGATGAAGAATCTGCCGGGCTGCCTGTTCGTGGTCGATCCGCGCAAGGAGCATATCGCCGTCACCGAGGCGCGCGCGCTGGGCATTCCGGTCGTCGCCATCGTGGACACCAACTGCGATCCGGACGAGATCGATTACGTCATCCCGGGCAATGACGACGCCATCCGCGCTGTCAAGCTCATCGCCGGCAAGATGGCCGATGCTGTGCTGGAAGGCAAGCAGGGCGAGCAGGCCGAGGTCGCCGAAGCGAAGTAATTCGCGCTCCTTTGATATGCATCCCGGAGCATCCTGCGCGCCTCCCTCTGGGGCGGGCGCGCGGCGTGCTCACATCGCATGATGAGGATCATATGAAAACTGAATCTGGAGGAACGTATTATGGCTAATATTACTGCTGCTCTGGTTAAGGAGCTGCGCGAGCGTACCGGCGCGGGCATGATGGACTGCAAGAAGGCGCTCACTTCCTGCGACGGCGATATGGACAAGGCGATCGACTTCCTGCGCGAGAAGGGCCTCGCGGCCGCGGCCAAGAAGGCCGGCCGTATCGCGGCCGAGGGCATGGTCGATGCGTATGTGGACGAGAACGGCGTCGGCGTTGTGGTCGAGGTCAATTGCGAGACCGATTTTGTGGCGAACACCGATCGCTTCAAGGCGCTGTGCCGCGATTTTGCCAAGCATATCGCCGCGGCCTCCCCGGAGACCGTCGAGGAGCTGCTTGCGCAGCCGTTCTATGCGGACGCTTCCAAGAATGTCAATGATCTGATCGGTGAGGCCACCGCCTCCATCGGTGAGAAGATCTCCCTGCGCCGCTTTGCGCGCTTCGCGCCGGCGGCCGGCATGGTCGACACCTATATCCACATGGGCGGCCGCATCGGCGTCATGGTGGAGCTGTCCTGCGCCGAGGTGAATGATGAGATCAAGGCGCTCAGCCACGATCTGGTCATGCACATCGCCGCTGCGAATCCGCAGTTCGTCCGCCGCGCCGAGGTTCCGACCGGCAACTTGGAGAAGGAGCGCGAGGTGCTGACCCAGCAGGCGCTCAATGAGGGCAAGCCCGCGAAGATCGTCGAGCGCATGGTCGAGGGTCGTATCGAGAAGTATTACAAGGAGGTTTGCCTCCTGGAGCAGCCGTTTGTCAAGGACCCGGACATCAATGTCACCAAGATGCTCGCCGGCAAGGCGGACGTGGTGCGCTTTGTCCGCTTTGAGCGCGGCGAGGGCCTCGAGAAGCGCCAGGACAATCTGGCGGCCGACATCGCAGCCGAGCAGGCCAAGATGAAGAAGTAATCTGGCATCAGGGACATGCGAAAGCATGTCCTTTTTTAAGCCGTGGGAAACCGCTGCTTTCATCTTCGTCCGCCCGGACGGGAGGATTTGGAAGGCTTTCCGACAAATAGGGATGGGCACAGCCCGCTTGTGAAGAAAGGGGAACATTCATGGCACGGTATAAGCGCGTACTCATCAAGCTCAGCGGCGAGGCGCTGGGCGACCATGGCAGGCTCTTTGACTTTGACCAGATCGACCGCGTGGCCGCCGTCATCGGCCGGCTGCGTGACACGAGAACGGAAATCGCCATCGTGATCGGCGCGGGCAACATCTGGCGGGGACGTCAGGGGCCTGCGGCCAAGATGACCGCCATCAACGCGGATCACATGGGCATGCTCGGTACGGCGATCAACAGCATCGCCATGCAGGACGCCATCGAGCGCCTGGGCATTGCCACACGCGTGATGTCCGCGGTGGAGATGAACCGCTTCTGCGAGCCGTACACCTACCGCCGGGCGGTGCGCCATCTGGAGAAGGGGCGTGTGGTCATCTTCGCCTGCGGCACGGGAAACCCGTTCTTCTCCACCGATACGGCCGCCGCGCTGCGCGCCGTGGAGATCGGCGCGGACGCGATCCTGCTGGCCAAAAACGTCGATGGCGTCTACGACAGCGACCCGCGCATCCATCCGGAGGCCAAGCTGCTCAAGGATGTGACCTACCAGCAGGTGCAGGAGCGCGATCTCAAGGTGATGGACGCTGCGGCCATCACCATCTGCCGGGAGAACAAGGTGCCGTCCATCCGCGTCTTCGGCCTGGACGATCCGCAGAATATCCTGCGCGTGATCGAGGGCGATCCGATGGGCACCAACGTGCATCCCTGAGCATCCGCCGGGAAAATCGAGCCGGAAAGCTTCGCTGTTTTCCGGCTTTTTGTGCGTTCCTTCCTCCAAGAAACGTGAGATTGTATAAAAAGGCTTGCCAAAGGTATGCATCGTGGGGTAAAATATAGAAAATGAGATTCAAGGAGGCTGCATATGCCAGTTTCAAAGATTCAGGATACCGCTAAAACCAAGATGGAGAAGACCAAGGATGTGCTGCGCGCCGATTTGATGGCCATCCGCGCCGGCCGCGCGAATCCGCAGCTGCTGGATCGCATCACGGTGGATTACTATGGCACGCCGACTCCGCTCAAGAGTGTGGCCAACATCTCCGCGCCGGAACCGCGCGTTCTGCAGATCAATCCGTGGGATGCCAAGATGGTCAAGGATATCTCCAAGGCGATCATGGCGAGCGATCTCGGCCTGACCCCCTCTAACGACGGCAAGGTCATTCGTCTGATGCTGCCGGAGCTCACCGCCGAGCGCCGCAAGGAGCTGACCAAGCTTGTCCGCAAGACCGCGGAGGAGAGCAAGGTGGCCATCCGCTCCATCCGCCGCGACGCTGTCGATCAGGTCAAGAAGATGAAGAAGAACAGCGAGATCACCGAGGACGACCAGAAGAAGGCGGAAGAGGCGATCCAGAAGCTGACCGACGCGAATATCAAGGACATCGACAAGATCACCGCCGAGAAGGAAAAGGAGATCATGGAGGTTCGATGAGGGAAGACCTTCTGGGGCTGACGCTTGAGCAGGCCCTGGCCGCGCTTGCCCTCGAGGGGATTGAGCCGCAGGTTGCCGCGACCAGCGCGCCCCGCAGGGAGCGGGAGGCGGGCGGCACGGCGCGCGTGGTGTATGCCTCAGATAGCGGCGCGCAATTGACCGTGGCCAGATTTCTCGATCCGCTTTCGGATTCCGAACAGGAAAAGGTCTGATAGAGAGCGTAATATCTTAAAAGCGGGTTTCGTCGGGGCGGCGCTCTGCGGGCCCGTTTTTCATTCGGCGCTTCGGCGCGTGAAAGCAGGGGATAATCATGGCGATTTTCGGCAAGGATGACAGGGAGCATGTACGGCTTGACAGGGAAAAACTGCCGCGTCACGTGGCCATCATCATGGATGGCAACGGGCGCTGGGCGCAGCGCCGCGGCATGCCCCGCACCTTCGGACATAAGGCGGGCGTCGAGGCGCTGCGGGAGATTATCCGGCATTCGGATGACCTGGGCATCGAGGCGCTGACGATCTATGCGTTTTCTTCGGAGAACTGGAAGCGTTCCGCCGAGGAGGTCGGCGCGCTGATGGGGCTGCTGCTCGAATACTTCACCAAGGAGCTTGACGAGCTGCACCGAGAGAATGTGCGCATCCGCATCCTGGGCGATATCGACGGGATGCCCAAGGGGCTGGAACGCCAGCAAAGCGCGCTGCACGCGGCTATCGACAGGACGCAGGGCAATACCGGTCTGAACCTGAATATCGCGCTCAATTATGGCGGCCAACAGGAGATTGTGCGCGCGGCGCGGCAGCTGGCCCGGCGCGCCGCCTCCGGCGAGATTGCGCCGGAGGAGATCGATCAGGCGATGTTCGCCGGCGAGCTGTACACGGCCGGTCTGCCGGAGGTCGATTTTCTCATCCGCACCAGCGGAGAGATGCGCCTGAGCAATTTCCTGCTCTATCAGTGCGCGTATGCGGAGTTCTATCAGACGGACGTGCTCTGGCCGGACTTTGACCGCGATGCGTATGATGAAGCGCTGCTTGCTTACCAGCGGAGGAACCGCCGGTTTGGCGGCGTGTAAACCGGAAAGGGGATTCTATGAAGACTCGCTTGATCACCGCCGCCATCGGCGTGCCGTTTCTGATTTTCGTGCTCTGTGTACGCGGCTGGTTTGCGGAGCTGGTCATCGTGGTGCTGACGGTCATCGCGCTTAACGAGTGCTATCGCGCGCTGCGGGCGGCAGGGTATCATGTCTGTACATGGGGAGGCTATGCGGCGGCCGTGGTGATGTGGCCGCTGAGCCGGTTCATGGGGCTGATCGATCCGCTGCTGCTGGTGATGGCGGCGATGGGCATCTCCGTCACCGGCGTGATTCTCGGGGATAAGCCTGCGTTTCCCGATGCCTCGGCGTCGGTATACCCGCTGTTTACATGTCTGCTGCCGATGTCCATGTTCATGATGATGATGAACAAGAGCTTCGGACGCGTGCCGGGCATTGCGCTGATCACCATGGCCTTCGCGATCGCGTTTGTATGCGACGGCGCGGCGTATTTCGGCGGCAAAACCTATGGCAAGCACAAGCTCTGTCCGACAGTCAGCCCGAAGAAGACCGTGGAGGGAGCCGCGTTTGGCATCCTTGGCGGCGTGGTCGCCTCGCTTTTGTGCAGGCTGATGTTCGTGTATGTGTTCCACATGCCGATGCCCGGGGTGCCCGCGGCCATCGCGCTGGGGTTGCTCGGCTCGTTTGCCGGGCAGATCGGCGATCTTTCCGCCTCGCTGCTCAAGCGGTACAGCGGGATCAAGGATTACGGAAAGATCTTTCCCGGCCATGGCGGCGTCATGGACCGGTTTGACAGCGTGATTTTTACATTGATCGTGGTGTATTGCTATACGCTCGTGCTGTGACGCGGGCGATGATGTACATGCGGAGGAAATCCATGCGTAAATTGGCTATACTGGGTTCGACCGGCTCCATCGGCACGCAGGCACTCGACGTGATTGCGCGCCACAGCGACCGCTTTGCGGTCAGCGCGCTGGTTGCCCATTCGTCGAGCGAAAAGCTTTTTGAGCAGGTTCGCGCCTTTCATCCGCAGATTGCGGCGCTGACGGTGGAGCCTGCTGAGATTCCGGAGGATATCAGGAGCGCCTGCCAGTGGATGTTCGGCGAGGATGTGCTGCTGCGCGTGGTACGCGCGTGCGAGGCGGACGATGTGCTCGTGTCCGTGGTGGGCATTGCGGGCCTGGCGGCGGTGATGGAGACGCTTGCCTGCGGCAAGCGCGTGCTGCTGGCGAATAAGGAGCCGCTTGTGGCGGGCGGCGAGCTGGTGACGGAGGCGGCGAGGAAGGCGGGGCATCCGCTTTTGCCCGTGGACAGCGAGCACAGCGCCATCTTCCAGTGCCTGCAGGGGGCGCAGGGCAATACGCCCGAGCGGCTGATCCTCACGGCCAGCGGCGGCCCGTTCCGCACCTGGAAAAAGGAGGATATTCTCTGCGCCACCAAGGAACAGGCGCTCAGGCATCCGAACTGGAGCATGGGCCGCAAGATCACCATCGATTCCGCGTCCATGATGAACAAGGCGCTGGAGGTGATCGAGGCGCGCTGGCTGTTCGATATGCCGGCGGAAAAGATTGACGTGCTGATTCACCCGCAGAGCGTCATACACTCTATGGTCGAGTTTGCGGACGGCGCCGTGATGGCGCAGCTCGGCACGCCGGATATGCGCCTGCCGATCCTCTACGCCATGAGCTGGCCGGAGCGCCTGAGCACCGGCGGCAAGCGGCTTGATTTTTCGGCGATGAACGCGCTCACGTTTGAGCAGCCCGATCTTTCGCGCTTCCCCGGGCTGGGGCTGGCATATGAGGCGCTCGCCTGCGGCGGCACGATGAGCGCGGTTTTAAACGGCGCCAACGAGATCGCCGTGGACGCCTTCCTGCACGATCGCATCCGCTTTGGGCAGATTGCGCAGCTGGTGGAGGAGACGATGCACGCGGTGCCTGTCGTGCAGCATCCGACGCTTGACCAGGTCTTTGAAAGCGATCTGGCGGCGCGCGCCAAGGCGCAGGCGCTGCTTAAAACGGCGCGCTTCGCGCTGTGATGCCGGGAAATGCCCGCGCTGAACACATAAAGGAGATGGATGAATTTCATGTATGTCTTGCTGGCGCTTTTGCTGCTCGGTGTGCTGATTATCGCGCATGAGGCCGGCCATTTTTGGGCGGCCAGGGCGACGGGCATCGAGATACAGGAGTTTGCCATGGGCATGGGCCCGCTGCTTTTCAAGTGGAAGAGCAAGCGGGGGACGCAGTTTTCCTGGCGGCTTTTGCCCATCGGCGGATACTGCCAGTTTTGCGGCGAGGATGAGGACAATCCCGATCCGCGCGCGTTCAACAATCAGGCGGTATGGAAGCGGTTTGTGACGGTGCTCAGCGGGCCGATGATGAATTTCATCGTCGCGATGCTGGCCGTGGTGATCTATCTGAGCGGCGTCGGCATGCTGAGCGTGGTGCCGAAGGTGGCGCAGGTGGAGGAGAATGCACAGCTGGCCGGCCTGCAGGCGGGCGATGAGCTGCTGGCGGTCAACGGCGTGGAGATCACGGATACGCAGGCGGTGCTGGCGGCCATTTCCGCGAGCGGGGGCGAGCCGGTGACGCTGACTGTCCGCCGCGGCGGCGTGCAGCAGGATATCTCCATCGCCCCGTTTTACGATGAGGAGGCAGGCCGCTACCGTGTGGGCTTCACGTTTGCGCAGGAGCGCGTGCGCGTCTCGCTTTTGCAGAGCGTGCCGTTCTCGGTGAGCTACAACGTGCAGAGCGTGAGGCTGATCATCGATACGCTCAAAAACCTGATCTTCAGGGGCGAGGGCGTGTCGGAGGTGACCGGGCCCGTCGGCACGGTGTATGTGATTCAGGAGGTGACGCGCCAGGGCGGGCTGGATATCTACCTCGAGCTGATCGCGATGATCAGCGTGAACCTTGGCCTCATGAATCTGCTTCCCATTCCGGGGCTGGACGGCAGCAGGCTGCTGTTCCTGCTCTACGAGGCGATCCGGCGCAGGCCGGTCAAGCGCGAGATCGAGGGCGCGATCCATGCGACGGGCTTTGTGCTGCTGATGGGGCTGATGCTCGTGCTCACATATAAGGACATCATGCAGATCTTCGTGCACGGTTGAGCGGCGCGGAATACGGACAAAGGAGAAAAGCGATGGCTAAGCTGACAAGACAGGTCAGGGCGGGCGATGTGCGCATCGGCGGCGGCGCGCCGGTCAGCGTCCAGTCGATGACCAATACGGACACGGCCGATGTGGAGGCGACACTTTCGCAGATTCGCGCGCTGGCGATCGCCGGAGCGGACATCGTGCGCGTGTCCGTCTACAACGAGGCATGTGCCGGGGCGGTGCGCGCGCTGGTGGACGGCAGCCCCGTGCCGCTGGTGGCGGATATTCACTTTGATCACAAGCTGGCGCTTGCGGCCGTGGAAAACGGCATTCACAAGCTGCGCATCAATCCCGGCAACATCGGCGGGGAGAAGAATGTGCGCGTGCTGGCGGACTGCGTGAAGGCGCATCACATTCCCGTGCGAATCGGCGTCAACTCCGGCTCGGTGGAGAAGGATATTCTCGCCAAGTACGGCGGGCCGACGCCCCAGGGCATGGTGGAGAGCGCGCTTCAGCATGCGAGGATGCTGGAAAAATGCGGGTTTTACGACATGGTGCTCTCGATGAAGGCGAGCAACGTGCCGGATACCGTGGCGGCTTACCGGCTGGCCAGCGCCCAGTGCGATTATCCGCTTCACCTGGGCGTGACGGAGGCGGGCCTGCCGGAGCAGGGCAAGATCAAGAGCGCGATCGGTATCGGCGCGCTGCTGCTTGACGGCATCGGCGATACCATCCGCGTCTCGCTGACGGGCGATCCGTGCCTGGAGCCGCCGGCGGGCATCGAGATCCTGCAGGATGTCGGCCTGCGCACGGACTGCGTGCAGTACGTCTCCTGCCCGACGTGCGGGCGCACGTGCATCGACGTGGGCGGAATCATGGGCCGCGTGCAAAAGGAGCTCGCGGGTGTGCACGTGCCGTTCAAGGTGGCCGTCATGGGCTGCGTGGTCAACGGCCCGGGCGAGGCGCGCGAGGCGGATATCGGCATTTGCGGCGGCGGCAACGGCGCGGGCCTGCTCATCAAAAAGGGCGAAGCGCCGCGCAAGGTGACCGGCGACCTGGCGCAGATTCTGGTTGATGAAATCAGGCAAATCCTCGGCTGAGCGGCGAAAAGAGCGGCAACCGCGGGCGCGTGAAAACGTCCGCGGTTTCATGGCGTCCGCGGTGTTTGGGCACGCGGGGATGGAATACGGGAGCAAGAATCATGGCTGAACAATGGGAAGGACTGCTGGAGGGCGCGGCGGCGGAGCTTGCGGGGCATCTGACGCTCGACCGCGTGACGGCCAGCCGCACCGGAGAGGACATCACGGTCTATTTTTCCGCCGACATACTGGTGGAGGAGCGGCCGTTTTTGGCGCTTCAGCGCGCGCTACGCAGGAATTTTGCGCCGATGCACGTGTCGCTGGTGGTGAGGTCCCCGCAGCTGGCGGAGGCATTTCTCGCCGATCCGCAGCAATATGCGCCGTTTATCCTGCGCTGTGTGAAGCGCCGCCATCCCTCCGGCGCGCCGCTGATCAGGGACGCGAAGTTCGAGTGCAAGGGCAATGTGCTCTCGATCCTCGTGCCGCAGGACATCGCGCCGAAATTCCTGAGCCAGTCGGGCGTGGACAAGTACATCGAGCAGCTGGTGGCCAACGTGTTCGTGACGGACGTGCATGTCAATTTTCAGGCTGTCAAGCTGCGCGAGGAGCAGCTGGAGGAGATTCGCCGCCGCCGCCGTCAGGAGGACGAGCAGGCAGTCGCCGAGATGATCAAGGAGCAGAAGGAGCAGGTGGCGGTTCAGGAGCAAAAGGCCGCGAAGGAAAAGCCCAGGGCAGTTTTCGGCCGCCCGGTCACCATGGAACCCATGGAGATCAGCGAGCTGGTCGAGGAGGCCAGCAAGGTCGTCATCTGCGGCGAGGTGCTCACCGCGGAGACGCGCGAGCTGCGCGGCGGCGAGATGCAGCTGCTGACCTTCGCGCTCACCGACTACACCAATACGATCAAGTGCAAGGCGTTTTTGCGCTACAAGCCAAGACGCGGCCGCTTTGGCTCCGCCTCGGAGGACGACGAGCGTCCGCCGACGGACGAGGAGAAGAAGGCCGTTGCGGATATCATCGCGGCGGTGACGCCGGGCAAGTGGTTTGCCGTGCGCGGCGACGTGAAGATGGACAGCTTTGAGCACGGCCTGGTGATGATGGTGCTGGATATCGACGCGCGGGAGAAGCCCATGCGCCGGGATACGGCCGAGCGCAAGCGCATCGAGCTGCACATGCACACCAATATGAGCGAGATGGATGGCGTGTCCTCCGCGTCCGATCTGATCAAGCGCGCCGCGCAGTGGGGACATCCCGCGGTGGCGATCACCGACCATGGCGTCGTGCAGGCGTTCCCGGAGGCGTTCGGCGCGGCAAAGAAGAACAAGATCAAGCTGATTCCGGGCATCGAAGCGTATCTCACCGACGTGACCACCGTCGTGCAGAATCCGGATGAGCGCGGGCTGCACGAGGATATCGTCGTCGTCGACTTTGAGACGACGGGCCTCAACCCGCGCAAAAACCGCATCATGGAGATTGGCGCGGTGCGCATCCGCAACGGGCAGATCGTCGAGGAATATTCGCGCTTCGTCAATCCGATGGAACCCATTCCGCTGGAGGTTTCCGAGCTGACGCATATCACCGATTCCATGGTGGCCGATGCGAATCCCGCCGAGGTGGAGATTCCCAAGCTGCTGGAGTTCATCGGCGACGCGGCGTTCGCGGCGCACAATGCCAAGTTTGACTATTCGTTTCTCACAGAGGAGTGCAAAAGGCTGGGCATCGAGATCGGCATGCCCGTCATCGACACGCTGGAATTCTCCCGGCGCATGTATCCCAGCCTCAAGAGCCACCGCCTGGGCGCGGTGTGCAAATCGCTGGGCATCAGCCTCAAGAATGCGCACCGCGCCGTGCATGACGCGCGCGCGACGGCGCAGATGCTCAACCGCATGCTGGATACCGCGCTGGAGCGGGGCGTTTTGCGCATCTGCGATATCAACGGCGCGCTGACTGGCGGCGCGATCGGCGATTCCTATCACATCATTCTGCTGGCCGCCGAGCAGGACGGCATCACCAATATCAACAAGATCGTCTCCGAGGGCCATCTCCACTTCTTCAGCCGAGGCAAGCCGCATACCCCGCGCGATATCCTGCAAAAGTATCGCAAGGGCATCATCGTAGGCTCCGCATGCGAGGCGGGCGAATTGTTCCGCGCCGTTGTGGAGGGAAAAAACGACACGGAGCTCAAGCGCATCGCGCGGTTTTACGACTATCTGGAGATCCAGCCCATCGGCAACAACGCGTTCATGCTCCGCGAGGGCACGGCGGAGGATGAGGAGCAGCTGCGCGATTTCAACCGCAAGATCGTCTGGCTGGGCGAGGAGCTGGGCATTCCCGTCGTCGCCACGGGAGACGTGCACTTCCTCGATCCCAAGGACGGCAAGTTCCGCGCGATCCTTCAGGCCGCGCACGGCTTCAAGGATGCGGACAATCAGCCGCCGCTCTATTTCAAGACGACGCAGGAGATGCTCGAGGAATTCAGCTATCTGGGCAGGGAAAAGTGTGAGGAGGTCGTGATCGACAATCCGGCAAAGATCGCCGCGCGCATCGGCGAGGTCGGCCTCTATCCCAAGCATCCGGAGGGGAAAGAGACGTTCCAGCCCTTCTGGCCGGACGCGGCGGACAATATCCGCAACCTCTGCGAGGATCAGATCCGCGAGTGGTTCGGAGACAATCCGCCGGAGATCGTCGTCGCACGCAAGGAAAAGGAGCTTTCTTCCATCCTGGGCTACGGCTACGGCACGCTGTACAATATCGCGGAAAAGCTGGTCAAAAAGTCGAACTCGGACGGATACCTCGTCGGCTCGCGCGGCAGCGTCGGCTCGTCCTACGTGGCGCACCTGGTCGGCATCTCGGAGGTGAACGCGCTGCCGCCGCACTACCGCTGCCCCAAATGCAAATTCTATGACTTCGACGTGGACAGGGCCAAGTACAAGGTCGGCGTCGACTTGCCGGTGCGCATGTGCCCCAACTGCGGCGGGGAGCTCTACCGGGACGGATTCGATATTCCGTTCGAGGTTTTCCTGGGCTTCAAGGGCGACAAGGTGCCGGATATCGACCTCAACTTCTCCGGCGTCTATCAGCCGCGCGCGCACGCCTATATCGAGGAGCTGTTTGGCAAGGGCTACTGCTATCGCGCCGGCACGATCGGCACGCTGGCGGACAAGACGGCCTACGGCTACGTCCGCAAATACTGTGAGGAACGCGAGCTGACGCTTTCGGAGGCGGAGATGAACCGCCTGGCGCTCGGCTGCGTGGGCGTCAAGCGCACGACGGGCCAGCACCCGGCGGGCATGGTCGTCCTGCCCAAGGAGTACGAGATTCAGCAGTTCGTCGCGATCCAGCATCCGGCGAACGATATGACCAGCCCGGTTGTCACCACGCATTACGATTTCGGCTCCATGCACGACGTGCTGGTCAAGCTCGACGTGCTCGGCCACGACGATCCGACCATGATCCGCATGCTGATGGATCTGACCGGCATCGACGCGCGCACATTGCCGCTGACCGATCCGGACGTGATCTCCCTGTTCTCCGGCACGCAGGCGCTGGGCGTCACGCCCGAGCAGATCGGATCGAAGACGGGCACATACGGCGTGCCGGAATTCGGCACGCGCTTCGTGCGCCAGATGCTCGAGGAAACGCACCCCACGACGATGGAGGAGCTCATCCGAATCTCCGGCCTGTCCCACGGCACGGACGTGTGGATCGGCAACGCACAGGAGATCATCAAGGCGGGCATCGCGCCGCTGGCCTCCTGTATCTGCTGCCGCGACGACATTATGAACGCGCTGATCGATTACGGCGTCGCGCCGAAGATGTCCTTTGACACGATGGAATCCGTGCGAAAGGGCCGCGGACTCAAGCCGGAGATGGAGCAGGCGATGATCGAGCACAATGTGCCGGACTGGTTCATTGACTCGTGCAAGAAGATCAAGTACATGTTCCCCAAGGGGCACGCCGTGGCCTATGTGACCATGGCGCTGCGCATCGCCTGGTACAAGGTGCACAGGCCCGCGGCGTACTACTGCGCGTATTACACCGTGCGCGCGGACTGCTTTGACGCCAGCATCCTGGGCGGTTCGCTGGAATCCATCCGCGCCCGCTACAAGGAGATGGACGAGAATTCGAAGGATCTCACCCAGAAGGACAAGGATCTGATGGTCATCATGGAGCTGGTCATCGAGATGCTCTGCCGGGGCATCCGGCTCGCGCCTGTCGATCTCTACGAGTCCGACGCGACGAAGTTTAAGCTCGTCTCCGATACGCTGATCCGCATGCCGTTTAACGCCGTGCCCGGCCTGGGCGAGGCCGCGGCGCAGAGCATCGTGGAGGCGCGCGAGGCGTCCCGATTCATCTCCGTGGAGGATTTGCGCAACCGCGGAAAGGTCTCCCAGTCGCTGATCGATCTGCTTCGGGAGAGCGGATGCCTCTCCGGTTTGCCGGAAACCAACCAAACGACGCTGTTTTCCTTCTGATTTTTGACGGAATAGCTTCAAAAACGTGTATAAAGGGTTGTATTTTTGAAAAAGCGGTGATATAATAACCGCGTAGGATTTGTAGCAGCGTGGAAACTGCAGTGCGCAGTTTGGAGGGAAAGAGTGGGATTTTTTGCCCACTCTTTCTGTTGACTGCCGAGCTTTAATATCTTTGGGAGTGTGTGAATGGCACAAAGCGATCTGACCCGCGTGGTCGAGCCCGCCTGCAGGAAGCTGGCCGAGGAGCAGCATGTCAAGCTGGTCGATATCGAGCTGGCGCGTGAGGGCGCGAGCCGCTATCTGCGGATCTATATTGACAAACCCGACGGAATTACCTTGAACGATTGTGAGACGTATCACCGCGCGGTGATGCCGCTGGTGGAGCGCGTCGATTACGATTATCTTGAGGTATGCTCGCCGGGTATTGATCGTCCTCTGAAGAAGCAGGAGGACTATGACGCGCATGTGGGCGAGCAGGTGGAGATTCACCTGTACCGCCCGGTTGACAAGTGCAGGCGCTTTGAGGGCGAGCTGCTGGGCCTTGAGGAAGGCGTCGTGCGCATCGCGCAGGGCACGGGCGAGATGAGCTTCACGCTCAAGGATATTTCTCTGTGCAAGCCTGTGATCGTCATCACGGAGGAGGATCTGGCGATGGACGGGGAACTGGAGGAAGACGAGGAAGGAGAAGCGTCGGATGATGGACAAGAATGAAAACAAAGAGATGATAGAGGCCGTGGCGCTGCTGGCCAAGGAAAAGAATATCGGCAAGGAAGTGCTCTTTTCGGCCATCGAGGAGGCGCTCAAGAGCGCCTATAAGAATAATTTCAACAAGCAGTACGGCGTGGCCCCCTCTAACGCGAACGTGCGCGTGGAGCTTGACCGCGTCACCGGTGCCGTGCGCCTGTTTGCGCGCAAGACCGTCGTGGAGTGGGTCATCGACGAGGCGGGCGAAATCTCCATCGAGGATGCCCGCAAGATTCAGCCCAGCTACGAGGAGGACGATATCGTCGAGGTCGAGGTGACGCCGAACAATTTCCGCCGCGTCGCCGCGCAGACGGCCAAGCAGGTGATCGTCCAGAAGATCCGCGAGGCCGAGCGCGGCAAGGTCTACGACGATTTCATTGAGAAGGAAAACGAGATTCTCACCGCGATCGTCCACAGCGTCGATCCGGAGAACGGCACGGTCTATGTCGAGCTGGGCAAGACCGAGGGCGCGCTGGAGAAGCCGCAGCAGATGGCCGCGGATGTCTACGCGCCGGGCGAGCGCTTCAAGGTTTATGTGCTGGAGGTGGTAGCCGATCGCCGTCTGGCCCGTCCGGGCGCAAAGCATGGGCCGCAGGTCAGCGTTTCGCGCATCCATCCGGGCCTGGTCAAGCGCCTGTTTGAATTGGAAGTGCCGGAGATTCAGAGCGGCGTCGTGCAGATCAAGTCAATCGCGCGCGAGGCCGGCTCCCGCACGAAGATGGCGGTCTACTCCAGCGATCCGATGATCGATCCCGTCGGCTCCTGCGTCGGCCCGCGCGGCCAGCGCGTGGACCGCGTGGTCACCGAGCTGCGCGGCGAGAAAATCGACATCATCAAGTGGTCGGCCGATCCGGCGGAATTCGTGGCCAATGCGCTCAATCCGGCGCATGTCGTCAATGTCTTCGTCTCCGAGAAGGAGAAGGCCTGCCGTGTGGTCGTGCCGGATAATCAGCTGTCCCTGGCCATCGGCAAGGAAGGGCAGAATGCCCGCCTGGCCGCCAGGCTGACCGGCTGGAAGATCGACATCAAGAGCCAGAGCCAGATCGACGAGCAGATGCTCGCCGCCGAGGCGGAAGAGGCTGAGGATGCGGAAGTCTGATTTTCCGGGGTGAATGCCGATGAAAACACGCAAGATTCCCATGCGCATGTGCGTGGGGTGCCGGGAAATGAAGGAAAAGCGCGCGCTTTTGCGCATCGTCAAGTGCGCCGAGGGGGCGATCAGCTTCGATCGGGTGGGCAAGGCGCCGGGGCGCGGCGCATATATCTGCAGGTCGAAGGAGTGCCTTGACAAGGCGCGCCGGCAGCATCAGCTGGAGCGCGCGCTGGAGACGCGCATCGACGATGCGGTGTACGATCAGCTGATGGAGGAAATCGATGCCGATTGAGCGGGATGCGTTCTACTCGATGCTGGGCATCGCCATGCGCGCGGGCGCTTTGACGCTTGGCGAAAGCGGCGTGCGGGATGCGATTGCATCCGGCGCGGCGCGTCTGGTGCTGCTTGACGAGGGCGCGTCGGACAATACAAAAAAGAGATTCCGCGATTCCTGCGCATTTTACGGTGTGACACTGTTTGAGACGCGGCGGGATCGGCTGGGGCTTTCCATCGGCAAGCCGGGGCGCATGAGCGCGGCGGTTGCCAAGGGGACGCTGGGCGAAAAGCTTTTTTCGCTCGCACAGCAGGGATAAAGCGGCAACACCGTCCATAAATGGAAGGGTAACCATATTTTACTGAGCGTGATGACGCGATTTGCGGGGGTGCAAGGGCAGAATGTCCAAGATGAAGGTTCAAGACGCAACAAAAGAACTGAGCCGTAGAGCGGCGAAGCTGCTTGGGGACGTGGGAAGCGTCCGCCAGGCGGCGGAAAAGACGCTTGCCGAGCTGCGCAAGCTGGAAAACGGCTTCATGCAGCGGGAAGAGGCGGAGCGTGAGGAAAAACGCCGTGAGGAGCAGCAGAAGGCATTGAGTTCCCAGAGCAAGGCCTGGACGATGCCGGATGATGTGCCGCCGGCTGAAGAGAAAAAGGAAGCGCCCCAGCAGGCTGCGCAGCCCGCAAAGCCAGAGGAGCGGCAGGAGAAGCCCGCCGCGCGTGCGCCGCAGAGCGCCCCGGCGGCCCGTCCGCAGGGCGGCGCTGTGCCGCGCCCGCAGCAGGGTACGCCGCGTCCGCAGGGCGCGCAGAACGGCCCGCGCCCGATGGGACGCGAGGGGAACTTCGCGCCGCGCGGCGCCCCGCCGGGCGGAGCGCGCACGTTCGGCCAGAATGGCCCCCGTGCGGCGGGTGCCCAGGG
>JAUNJB010000082.1 GCA_030535375.1 Clostridia bacterium
GCTTAAGGACGTGGGCGAGGACGCGATGGCGTAAGAAAGGAGTTTCACCATGGCACTGTTTGGGTTTGGCAAAAAGAAAAAAGAGCAGGAAGCGAAGGAAGAAGCGGCGCGCGCCGAAGCGGAAGCAAAGGCCGCGGAAGAAGAGAAGGCGCGCAATGCCGCGCACGCCGAGGCTGAGGCAAAGGCGCGCGAGGAGGCCGCGGCGCAGGCCGGGACAAGCGCGCAGCAGATGCGCGCCGAGGATGAAAACGGCGAGGAGGAAAAGAAAAAGGGCCTCTTTTCCCGCCTGTGGCAGGGCCTTTCCAAGACCCGCACCAATGTCGCCGGGCGCGTGGATGAGCTCATCGAGGCGACGGAGGAGATCGACGACGACTTTTATGAGGATCTGGTGGACATCCTGATCATGAGCGATATGGGCGTGCGCACCAGCGACAAGGTCATCGCCGAGCTCAAGCGGCGCATCGAGGCGGAGCGGATCACCGATGCCCGAAAGGCGCGCGAAATCCTCAAGCAGATCCTCAAGGAGATCATGAATCAGCCGCGCAAGCCGCTCAAATGGCCGATGGTGATGATGGTCGTGGGCGTCAACGGCGTGGGCAAGACGACGACAATCGGCAAGCTGGCAATGCGCTTTAAGGATGCACGCCACAGCGTTGTGCTCGCGGCGGCGGATACGTTCCGCGCGGCGGCGGCCGATCAGCTGGAGATTTGGGCGCAGCGCGCGCAGGTGCCGCTCGTGCGGCACAGCGAGGGCGCGGACCCGGCTGCCGTCGTCTATGACGGCATCAAGAAGGCGCAGTCCACCGAGGCGGACCTGCTGATCGTGGATACGGCCGGACGCCTGCACAACAAGAAGAACCTGATGGAGGAATTGCGCAAGATTTCGCGCATCATCGCCCGCGAATACGAGGGGGCCGAGGTGCGCACGCTGCTGGTCATCGACGCGACGACGGGTCAGAACGGCCTGCAGCAGGCGCGCGAGTTTTCCGAGGTGGCGGACGTGTCCGGCATCGTGCTGACCAAGCTTGACGGCACGGCCAAGGGCGGCATTGCCGTGGCGATCATGGATGAGCTGAAGTTGCCCGTGCTTTACATCGGCGTGGGCGAGGGGATCGAGGATCTGCAGGCGTTTGACGCGGATGCGTTTGTCGAGGCGATCTTCTAATCCGGCCCAAAGGTCCGCGGCGATCCCAAGGAGGTGCGTGGCATGAGAATCCTCAAACGATTTCTGAATTTTATCGCGTCCCGGATGTTCTTCATCACGGTGATTTCCGCCCTGCTGATCATCTCGTTTTATCTGGCGATGAACACCGCCAATATCTGGGTGCTCATCAGCGACGGGCTCAAGGCGCGGGCGGGCGTCGTGCTTATGGACGAGGACGCGTCGGATCTGACGAAGTATTTCCGTCAGGAGTTCCTCAGCCAGGACCCCGTCCTGCAGGTGGGGCTCAGCGATACATCCCCCTACCGCGACTATGAGATTCGCGGCTTTGATCATCGCGTGAGGATGGTTTCCGTCTGGTCGTGGCCGTGGGAGAATGTGGCGCGCGCGGAGATCATCGAGAGCATCCCTGCCATCGACGGCACAATTCTCTCCTCCAAGCGGGAGGCGGCAATCGCCGAGGGCGGTGAGGAGCGGCTGTCCCCGCCGAAGTGGACGACGTCGCGCTATCGCGTGACGCTCACGCGCACCGCCGGGCAATGGAAGATTTCGAATTTGCAGCTGCTTGAGCAATTGGAGAACTGATGATGGATTTCTTGCGCCGGGGCGCGGTGCTCGCGCCGATGGCCGGGGTGACGGATATGCCCTTCCGCGTGATCTGCCGCGAATTGGGATGCCCGATGGCCGTGAGCGAAATGGTCAGCGCCAAGGGATACCTGCTCGCGCCGCGGGACAGCCGCGCCGCGCGGGAGCTGCTGGCCGTCGCCCCACAGGAGGAGGGCGCGATAGCGCTGCAAATCTTCGGGCATGAGCCGGATGTGATGGCGCGCGCCGCGGAGGAGCTGACGCGGGACGGGCGTTACGCCATGCTGGATATCAACATGGGGTGCCCCGTGCCCAAGATCGTCGGCAACGGTGAGGGGAGCGCGCTGATGCGCGATCCCGTGCGGGCGGCGGAGATCGTGCGCGCGGTGGTTCAGGCGTCCCATGTGCCGGTGACGGTCAAAATGCGGCTGGGCTTCGAGCCGGGCAGCGAGACGTATCTGCTGCTCGGCCAGCTGGCGCAGGAGAGCGGCGCGGCCATGATCACGCTGCATGCCCGCACGCGCAGCCAGTTTTATGAGGGGCAGGCCGACTGGCAGGCGATTAAAAGGCTCAAGCAGCGGGTGAGCATTCCGGTCATCGGCAACGGGGATGTGACCTGCTGGCAGGACGCGCTGCGCATGAGGGAGACGACGGGCTGCGACGGCGTGGCTGTGGGCCGCGCGGCACAGGGCAATCCGTGGATATTCGAGCAGATCCGCGACGCCATGGCGGGCAGGCCCGTGCGGGAAATCCCGAAGGAGGAGAAGCTTTCCGTGCTGCTGCGCCATGCGCGCATGCTTGCCGGATTCAAGGGGGAGTCCATCGCGGTGCGCGAGATGCGCAGGCACGTGGTCTGCTATGTGCGCGGCATGCGCGACGCCGCGAGACTGCGCACAAGGGTGAACGCTATTCTCACGCTTGATGAGCTGGAGGAAGTGCTGACTGCGTTCATGCTGTATGGAAAAGCATAAAACCGGGGACATCGCTGTTAAAAGCGATGTCCCCGGTCTTTCTAAGAAGAAGGAGGGAGCGAATCAGGCTTCCTTCTTGGGCGCGTAACGATTGCGCAGCTCGCTCTCCACCGTGGCGATCAGAACGATTACCGCCGCGGTCTGGAACAGCAGCAGGGTGCCGGTGAAGATGAAGAGATTGAGCGCGGAATCGGTCGGCAGGGAGAAGGCGATCAGCAGGGAAAGCAGCGCCATCACCACGCCGGTGATCATGTAGCGCACGGTGCACGCCTTCTGGGCGTAGGCCCAGGCCTCCGGAGAGGACATCGCCAGCTGAGAGCGGTAACCGCGTTCCGCGCCCAGCTTGGCGCACCTGTTCATCCGCAGGAAACCGCACTGCAGGGTGAGGAACGGGATGATGAGCAGGATAAAAATGCAAAGAATCCAAGTAGCAGCCATGTTTTTTTCCTCCTTCGCGTACGACACGCGACGATGTAATTCTGATAATTATATTATCCGACGATCGCTGCCGGGCGTCAAGAAGGGTTAACGACAAGAAGCCGTCAAGAAACGCCGCGATGGAGTTAAGAAACTTTATAAAGAAATTTGAACGGCGAAAAGGCAGGAATTTTTGAAGAATAGTCGTATCCATTTATGGGAAATTTAGATGCACAGAGTCAGCTCTCTTGTGAGATTGGAGGAAAACGAATGATTGAAACGATTGCGTCCGGCATTCGCATGCTCAGCGTGCTGGATACGGATATCGATTTGTTCGAAGGACAGTATCCCGTGCCGCGGGGCGTGAGCTATAACACGTATCTGATCGAGGATGGTAAAACGGTGCTGCTCGATACCGTCGACGCGCGCAAGCAGGATGAGTGGATGGCTTTGCTCCGTCAGGCGCTTCATGGCGGGCAGGTGGACATGCTGGTCATCTCGCACATGGAGCCGGATCATGCGGGCTCCATCCGCGCGCTGGTGGAGGCATATCCGTCGGTGGAGCTGGTGGGCAATGCCAAGACGTTTGCGATGCTCGACCAGTTTGCCCGGGAACCGCTGAATGTCCGGCGCCGCGTCGTGGCCGAGGGCGATGTGCTCGCGATTGGCGGCCATATGCTGCGCTTTGTCATGGCGCCGATGGTGCACTGGCCGGAGGTCATGGTCTGCTGCGAGGAGACGCAGAAGGTGCTCTTTTCGGCGGATGCCTTTGGATGCTTTGGCGAGCCGGAAGATACACCCTGCTGGGAGGATGAAGCGCGCAGGTATTACGCGAACATCGTGGGAAAGTATGGCGCGCAGGTGCAGACCCTGCTCAAAAAGGCGTCCGCGCTGGACATCGCCGTGATCTGCCCGCTGCACGGCCCGGCGCTGCGCGGCGAGAAAATGGACAGGGCGCTGGAGCTTTACGGCCTCTGGTCGCGCTATACGCCCCAGGAGCATGGCGTGCTTGTGGCGTACGCCGGCTTCCACGGGCACACGGCGGAGGCCGCGAAGCTGCTTGCCGATGAGCTGAACGCGCGGGGAGAGAAGACCGCGCTGATCGATCTGGCGCGCGTGCATAAGTCTTACGCGGTCGGCGAGGCGTTCCGCTACGACCGCGCGGTGCTGGCCGCTGCGACGTATGACGGCGGTTACGCACCGGCGATGGAGGCATTCCTCCTCTCGCTGAAGGCGAAGCTGTGGCAAAATCGCGATGTCGCGCTGCTGGAAAACGGCACATGGGCGCCGATGTCGGCCAAGTTCATGCGCCAGGCGCTGGAGGGGATGAAGAACATCCGCGTGCGCGATGGGCAGGTGACCATCCGATCCGCGATGAGCGAACAGAACCGGCAGGAGCTTGCCGCTTTGGCGGATGCGCTTGCTTCGGACAAGTAAGCGAGCAAAGGAGCTGTCAGGATGATTCCGGGCATTCTGAGAGAGCGGTTTTGAAACCACAAATGCTTGTTTTTTGGAATGTCCGGACTCTTAGACTGACGGCCCCTTTTCAGACCGGCGATACAAGGATTTTCTCTCCCGGAGAGGGGGAAAAACACTCCGTGCATGGATGGCGACCGCGCTGATGTCAACAGAATATAAAGCGCCCGGCAGACGAGTCGGGCGCTTTTCGCTTGGTTTGACATCGCAGGGATTTCAGGACGCGTGACTCCGGGATGCGCGCCGCGGAAGAATCCTACAGGCGGACGCGGAGAATGGCCTGAGATCATCACCGCGCTAGGCTTCTTCGGACAATTGCGCGGTTTTGTTTCGGCACGCTCCCGGACGTTTTTTCGTTCCTCATCCCACGACAGCCGCGGCCATGTTGATCAGTGACGTGAACAGGCTCAGCCTGAGAAGGGTGTCGCCGCTTCGGGAGGAGCTGGGGCGGATGCTCGGAACCATCGCCAGCAGCGCGCCGCCCAGCGCACCGGGCAGCAGCCAGAGCAGCACATCCGCATCCGGCAGTTGCATCCGCTCGCGGATCAGAAGTGTGATCAGCTTGCCCGCCATGGCAAACAGCGCAATGGTCAGCGCGGCGATGGAGGATTCGTCGTTTTCTGCGTCAAACAGCAGGAAGTAGAGCGCGAGGCTCAGCGGCTCCGCGCCGAACGCCAGAAACGAGCCGAGCAATCCCACGCCGAACGCCACGGGAAACGAGAGCATCCGCGACATGGCAAGCGGGCGAACCGTGCGCGCCAGCGTGCTGAAATATACCGACGGCAGTGCGATCAGCGTAAAGAGCAGCGCGTTTTGCAGCAGCACGGCCGTGGAGCGCGGGATCACTGCGACGAAGTGCGCCGACGCCAGATCGCCCAGCACGCCGCCCAGCGCCGCGCCGGCGGCCAGCAGCAGCAGCTCGTCCTGCTGAAGCGGTAGGGGCTGTCCCAGCGCGAAGAACGCGCTGATCAGCGCGGCGCACAGCGTCGCCATCGTGCAGAGCATCGCCACAGACGAGGGAGTCAGCGGTGAGACGGCATCCAGCAGCGGGCGCAGCAGCGTTGTGGGCCCCAGCCCGGCCGTCAGGCCGAAGAAGGCGCTGGCGGCGCTCAGCAGCAGGTAGATCATGCCTTGCCCGCCTTCTCCCCGAATACCGCCGCGGAGCCGAGCGCATCCTCGATGCGCAGCAGGCGGTTGTATTTGCTCACGCGTTCGCTGCGGCAGGGCGCGCCCGTCTTGATCTGCCCGGCGTTCAGCGCTACGGCCAGATCGGCGATGGTCGTATCCTCCGATTCGCCGGAGCGGTGGGAGACGATCGTTTTGAAGCCGTTCTGCCGCGCCAGCTGCAGGGCGCGGATCGTCTCGCTCAGCGTGCCGATCTGGTTTGGCTTGAGCAGAATGGCGTTTGCGCAGCCCATGGTGATCCCCTTTTGCAGCCGGGACACGTTGGTGACAAACAGGTCGTCGCCCACCAGCTGGCAGCTTCCGCCCAGCGCGACGGTCATCGCCTGCCATGCGGGCCAGTCCTCCTCGCCGAGCGGGTCCTCGATGGAGCGGATGGGGTACTGCGTGATCAGCTCGCGCCAGTGCTCCGTGAGCTCATGCGCCGTGAACGAGCGGCGGCTCTTGGGCATTTTATAGCCGGTCTTTTGCTTCCACTCGCTGGCCGCAGCGTCGAGCGCGAGCACAAAATCCGTGCCGGCTGCATAGCCCGCCCGGGTGATGGCCTCCAGAATCAGCTCGATGGCCTGAGTCTCCTGTTCGATTTCCGGGGCGAAGCCGCCTTCGTCGCCCACGCCCGTGGAGAGGGATTTCTTCCTGAGCAGCGCCGCCAGCGCGTGATAGACCTCCGCGCACATGCGCAGCGCGCCGCGGAATGTCTCCGCGCCCACGGGCATGATCATGAATTCCTGCACGTCAAGGCCATTGGAGGCGTGCGCGCCGCCATTTAGGATGTTCATCATCGGCATGGGCAGGGTGATGCCCTGCGCGCCGCCCAGAAAGCGGTACAGCGCAATGCCTTGCGCGCTGGCGGCCGCCTTGGCACACGCCATGGAGACGGCCAGCGTCGCGTTTGCGCCGAGGACGGACTTGTTGTCCGTGCCGTCGAGCGCGATCAGCGCGTTGTCGATGGCGAACAGATCGGCTGCGTCCATGCCGCGCAGCGCCTTGTCGATGGCGACGGAGACGTTTTTGCACGCGCGTGTGACGCCCTTGCCGCCGTAGAGCTGCATATCCTTGTCGCGCAGCTCCAGCGCCTCGAATTTACCGGTAGATGCGCCGCTGGGCGCGATGGCGGTGCAGGTGACGCCGCCGCAGAGGCGCACCTCCGCCTCGACGGTTGGATTTCCGCGCGAATCGAGCACCTCACGCCCGAGCACACTGATGATCTCAGTTGAAAGCATAGCCATTCCTCCACATCTGGTTTTGCCATAGGATGGTCAAAAATGGTGGTGGCTATGCGTTCGGCGGCGCCGTCCTGCGCCTGGTGTATGCCGGGCAGAGCGCACGCGGAGCTTTCCCGCAATGAGTCGGGAAGTGGGATGGCGCATGCTGCCGTTGACGGACCTCACGGTATTTACAGCTTTTTGACCAGCTTGGACAGAGGAATCCGCAGCCGTTCATGCCTTTCTGGGTCCGCCGCTTTTTCATTGGAATAACCGATTGCCAGGATGTTAACCGGTTCCAGGTCGTCTGGCAAATCGAATTCTTTTCGGATCACATCGGGTTTAAAGTAGCAAATCCATACGGTGCCCAGTCCCAGCTCGGTCGCTTCCAGCATCATGTGGTCGGTCAGAATAGAGGCGTCAATGTCGCAGGTCTGTTTTTGGTCAAACGGGCGGATCCATGCTTTGCTGTGGTCTGCACACACGATAATCGCAAGCGGCGCGCCATAGATGTTTGCCCCTTTGCCGATTTTTTCCAATCCCACCTGGCTCTCCACCGCAATCAGGCGAACCGGCTGCAGGTTTGCTGCTGTCGGCGCCAGATGAGCGGCCTGCAGAATTCTTTGAAGCTTTTCGTTTTCCACCTTTTTTTCGCTGTAGCTGCGCACGGAATAACGCTTTTTGGCGAGTTCGATAAAATCCATCGTCGTCAATCCTCCCTGAATGCTGTATAATGTAGTCGACACATTCAAGTGTCATCCCCATTATAGCATGGCGCGATCGAATGACAAGATTGCACTTTTAGGGCAGGTACTTTCCTTTTGGAAAGTGCTTCAGAAGGAGTGAAGCAACTGCAATGAAATATGATAAAAGCCGGTTTAATTGTCCGGTAGAGGCTACGCTTTTTCTAATTGGCGGGAAGTATAAGCCCTTAATCCTCTGGCATTTAATAGCGAAACCTCTGCATTACATGGAATTACAGCGCTTAATTCCAAAGGCCACGCCCAAAATGCTTTCACAGCAGCTCAGGGATTTGGAAGAATGCGGCATGATTCATAGGGAGGTAATTCCGGAAAAACCGCCCAGGACGCTTTATTCTCTCATCGTATTCGGCAGAAGCATCATTCCGGTGCTGGATGCCATGTGCAATTGGGGAGCGGGCTTTCTTGAAAGCTTGGATTTGACGCCGGCCTGCAATTCGAAAAAATAGACGCTCTTGTTAAAACGGGATGGATGCCGGATGATTCTCCGTGTGGCTTTGCCGCATTTGGACGTTGTCCGCAGCCCGGAAGAGAACCCGGTTCCCGCGAAGCGAAAGGGCGGCTTTTTGTGGCCGCCTGCCGCGGAGGAGCACCTAAAACGATGTGAAAAACAACAAGCGGAATCACAGACGCGGGGAAGGCCCGCGCGCTGTCGATTCCGCCTGCTGTTTAAAGCGATAGGAAGGGATAGAAAGGGTAGGAAATGGGTTAGAATTTGAGGAACCAGGTGGAGATGTAGCCGGTCACACCGTTAATCTCGGTCTTGGTCCAGTCGGTGGTCTTCTCCAGCACCTTGATGGTGGTGCCCACGGGCACGGTGGAGAGGACGGCGGAGTTCAGGCTCGCGCTCTTGCGGAAGTTGACATAGCTGTTGCCGTTCGGGTTGTAGACGACGGCGGTGCCGGAGGTGATGGCCTGAGTGACCTTGAGGTACTTGGCCATCATGTAGCCGGTCTTGCCATCCACCTTAACCTTGTACCAATCGCCCTGCTTGGCCAGAAGGGTGACGGTCTTGCCGTTGCGGTAGTAGCCCAGCGAAGCGCTGGAAATGGACGGCTCGCTGCGCAGGAAGAGCACCTGCGTATCGCGCGGATTATTGACCACGGCGGTGCCGCTGGCCGGGGTGGAAGGATTGGACGGCGTGGTGGTCGTGCCGCTGCCGGACGGCTTGCTGCCGCTGAGCCACTGGCTGGACATGTAGCCGGTCTGGCCGTTCACCGAGACCTTGCTCCACGCGCCGTCGGTGGAGAGCACGGTCACCGCGGTGCCGCGCGGGTAGGAGCCAAGGATGTCTCCGTTCGGCGTGGCGCGCAGGTTGAGCCCGCGGCTGTTGGTGGCGACGTAGCGGGTGGCGTTGGTGGAGCCTTCGCTGCCCAGGTACTTGGCGTACATGTAGCCGCTCTGGCCGCCGACATCGACGCTTGCCCATTCGCCGTCAATGGTTTTGACGTTGACCTGGGTACCCCAGCCGTACTTGCCCAGGACGGCGGAGGTGGTGTTCGCCTCGGCACGCAGGTTGAGCGTACCGCAGGTGATCACGCGGGTCTCATCGGCGAGGGCGCCGAAGGGCGCCGCCATCGCCATGCACAGCATCGCGGCACAAGCCGCTTTCTTTTTGGTGTTCTGCATAGGAAGTCCTCCTTTGTCATTGCGAAGGCGTCCAAGCGGCCGCTCTTGATCGTCTTCTGCACAATTGACGAAGGAGGAGTGATTTTTATTGCAACATAATCACTTCCAAGTTCTGGAAGGGATAAGGATTTTCGGAAACGCGCGATGTACAAAAGCTGGAAAAACACAGGAATATCAGGAAAAACAGGCGGATCATGCGAGGAAAACCGGGATTATGGCGCATATTTTAACATAACTTTCCAGCGCATGAAGAATAGGGGAAAACGCACGGGAATCACGGTGCGCTCAGGCCGGGCACCGGTGAAAACTGCGCCGGGCAGCGCAGCTCGATTTCTTCCCCGGAGACGGGATGCAGGAACCGCAGCGAAACCGATGCAAGCTGGTGATAGCGCAGCCCCAGCGCGAGCGACGCGGCGCGGGAGGCTTCCGTGAAGTAGCGTGTATCGCCCAGCAGCGGGCAGCCGATGTGCGTCATGTGCACACGAAGCTGGTGCGTGCGCCCGGTGAGAGGATGAAGCTCCACGAGGGCGGCCGGGACGCAGCCGTCTTCCAATGTGACCGCTCGCAGTAGCCTGTAGCGGCTGACTGCGCGCTGTCCGCCGGGTGTGACGGCGCGGGTGAAGCTGTCGGGCGAAATGCGTGCGATCGGCGCGTCTATCGTGTCCTCCGCGCGCGGCAGCGTCCCATACACCCAGGCATGATAGACCTTGCCGAATGTGCCCGCCTGCATCTGGCGCTGCAGATGCGCCTGCGCGTAGGGCAGCTTGGCGAAGAGAACGATGCCGGTCGTCTCCGCGTCGAGCCGGTGAACGGGATGCGCATCTGCGCGGAGATAGGCGCGCACGCGCGCCTCCAGCGTATCTCTGCCGTTTGGCGCGGAGGGGGAGGGATGGCATTGCAGCAGCGCGGGCTTGTGCACGGCGATGAGCGCGTCATCCTCGTAAAGCACGCGCAGCGCGCCGGGCGGACACGCTGCGGCGGACGGCTCGTTCGCGCGCGCCTCATCCGCGAAGCTTTTTAGATGCACGCGAACCACCATTCCGGCGCGCACAGGCTGATTGGAGAAAAAGGGCGCCGCGTCGACGGACACGGCGTCCTGCTGTTTCGCTGTTTTAACCTGCCTATAGGAGAGGCCGAGCGGCCCGCGCAAAAGCTGCTGGAGCGTGAGCCCGTCCTCCTGCGGCGTGACGGTGTGACAGAGACAGAGCATCACAGCACCTTGCCGAGGAAGTCCTGCGTGCGCGGATGCTGCGGATGATCGAACAGATCGCGCGGCGCGCCCTGCTCACAGATGACGCCCCCGTCCATGAAGAGCACGCGGTTGCACACCTCGCGCGCGAAGCCCATCTCGTGGGTGACGATCACGCAGGTCATGTTGTTCTTTGCCAGGGACTTGATGACCTCCAGCACCTCGCCCACCATTTCCGGATCGAGCGCGGATGTCGGCTCGTCAAAGAGCATGACCTCCGGTTCCATAGCCAGGGCGCGCACGATGGCCAGGCGCTGCTTCTGTCCGCCGGAGAGGCGGGTGGGCTTGTTGTCGCGCTTGTCGGACAGGCCGACGCGGGCCAGCAGCGCCTCCGCCTTGGCCACGGCCTCGTCCTTGCTCTGGCGGCCCAGCAGCACGGGGGCGAGGGTGATGTTGTCGATGACGGACATGTGCGGGAAGATGTTGAAGTGCTGGAAGACCATGCCCATCTTCTGGCGATGCTTGTCAATATTGACGGTCTTGTCCGCGATGTCCACGCCGTCGAACCAGATGTGGCCGCTGGAGGGCTCCTCCAGCCGGTTGAGGCAGCGCAGGAACGTGGATTTGCCCGAGCCGGACGGGCCGATCAGCGAGACGACCTCGCCCTTGTGGATGGTTTCGGTGATGCCGGCGAGCACCTTCAGGGAGCCGAAGTCCTTATGCAGATCTTCGACGCGGATCAGCTCGGGCGCGCTCTTGTAATCAAACTGCTCAGTCATCGGCCTTGAGCCTCCTTTCCAATACGGCGATGAGCTTGCTCATCGTAAAGGTGACGAAGAAGTAGATGACGCCGATGATCAGCAGCGGCTCGATGACCAGATAGGTCTTGCCGGAGATCGTCTGATACTGCGTCATCAGGTCGCCGACGTAGAACGTGGAGGCCAGCGAGGTTTCCTTGGTCACCGCGACGAACTCGTTGCACATGGCGGGAAGCACGTTTTTGAAGGCCTGGGGCAGCACGATGCGCAGCATCGTCTGGCTTGCGGAAAGGCCGAGCGAGCGGGCCGCCTCGGTCTGGCCGCGATCGATCGACTGAATGCCGGAGCGGAAAACCTCGGACATGTACGCGCCGGAGTTGAAGACCAGCGCGACCGCAATGCAGGTGAATTTCGACAGGCGCAGCGCGGGCAGGATGTCCGGCAGCAGGAAATAGAAGAAGTACAGCTGGAGCAGCAGCGGCGTGTCGCGCACGATCTCGGTGTAAACCGTGGCGATGCCGCCAAGCAGCTTCGACTTGGACAGGCGCATGATGGCTACGATTGCGCCGATGACGCAGCCGATGGCCACGGAGATCAGCGCCAGCAGCAGCGTGGTGCCCAGGCCGTTCAGAAAGTTCATGCCATACTTTCCGAGCAGGTTTTGGATGTTGGTAAGCAAGGGGTTCCCTCCTTTGATGTGGACAGGGGATCAGAGAAGCAATTCCACACGCTGCATGGCGGCAAAGACCATGTCCTGCGTGACGGGATACGGGATGTGCTGCATGTCGGGGCCGGTCGTGGCCTCGATCAGGGCGTCATGGAGCGCCGCGCGGTCAAGCGGCACGTTCATTTCGGACAGGGTGACCGGCGTGCCCAGGCTGACGAGGAAGGCGCGCAGCTCCCGCGCCCTGTCCTCCTGGCCGTCGAGCACCAGCTGTACCAGCGCGCCGTAAGCGACCAGATCGCCGTGCAGGTAGTCGCGCTCGACATGCGGGAAGTGCTGCAGGCCATAGCATACGGCGTGTGCCAGCGCGCAGTTGTAGCTGTCGTCCGCCATCAGGGAGACCAGGCCCGCGGAGACGATGATGCTGCGCGCGCAGATTTCCATCGCGGGGCCGGCCTCGCCGCGAAGCACCTCGTGAAGCGCCTCACGGCCGTATTGCAGAATCGGGCCATAGCAGGTGGAGGACAGCGCCACGCCGATGGCGGACATGTGATCCATCGTCCTGCCCAGCTCGTCGCCGCGGGCGGAGAATGTGCTCTCCAGATGCTTGGCGAGCGTGTCGCCCATGCCCGCGCGGAAGTATCTGGCGGGCGCGTTTGCGGCGATGGTCAGGTCGATCAGCGTCAGTTCGGGCGGTCGCTCATAAAACAGAAAGCGGTCAAACGGCCCGTCCTCGCGGTAGACGACGGACAGCGCCGTGATCGGCGCGCAGTTGGAGACGAGCGTCGGCAGGCTGACCAGGGGCAGATGCAGGCGCTCCGCCACGCCCTTCGCGGTATCGATCGCCTTGCCGCCGCCCATCCCGACGAGGAAATCGGGCGACAGCGGCGCGATTTCCCCGGCAAGGCGTTCCATGGCGGAAAGCGTGCAGGCGCCTCCAAACGGCAGCGCGGCGAGCATCTCCATTCCGGAAGACGCGACGGCGTTTTTCAGGGCGGGCAGCGCCTTCTGCATGGCGGTCACGCCGCCGATGACGGCAAAGGAACGGCCAAGCGGCGCGCATAGATCGGGGAAACGGGCATATACGCCGCGCCCAAAGCAAAAGCGCGGCAGGGTGACGACATCGGTGGTATACATGGCGCTTACACCAGCTTGGGCAGCTTCGCCAGACGCTCGAGGGATTCGTTCAGGGTCTCCTCGCTGCGGGCGAAGTGCAGTCGAATCAGATGGTTGACGGGCTCGCGGAAGAAGCTGGAGCCGGGCACGGCCGCCACGCCGACGGTGCGGATCATCCATTCGCAGAATTCCATGTCGCTCTTGCCGCAAAAGCGCATGCCGGGCTTCTGGAAATCGCTGATATCCACCATCACAAAATAAGAGCCCTGGGGAACGGTGTGCATGAGGCCGATGCGGTCAAGTCCGTCGAGGAAGATTTGGCGCTTTTTGGTATAGAGCGCGGTCAGATCGTCGTAATAGCTCTGAGGGAACTCAAGGCCCACGACGGCGGCCTCCTGCAGCGGCGCGGCCGCGCCGACGGTCAAAAAGTCGTGCACCTTCTTGGCGCCTTCGATCACGTTTGCCGGGCCGATCAGGTAGCCAAGGCGCCAGCCGGTGATGGAATACGTCTTTGAGAGCGAGGAGCAGCAGATGACACGGTCCGCAATCTGCGTGAGCGCACCCGCGTATACATGATGGTACGGCGCAAAGACGATGTGCTCGTACACCTCGTCGGTGATCAGGTACGCGTCGTATCGGCTGCACAGCCCGCCGATGAAGAGCAGCTCCTCCTCGGTGAAGACCTTGCCGCAGGGATTCGACGGATTGCAGACGATGATCGCCTTGGGATGCTGGCGGAACGCATCCTCCAGCATGTTGCGGTCAAAGTCGAACGTCGGGGGAACGAGCGGCACGAAGATCGGGTCCGCGCCGGAGAGGATGGCGTCCGCGCCGTAATTCTCATAGAAGGGGGAGAAGACGACGACCTTGTCCCCCGGGTTGCACACGGTCATCATGGCGCTCATCATGGCCTCGGTGCCGCCGCAGGTGACGAGGATCTCCGTATCCGGATTGATCGCGCGTCCGTATGCGCGGCCCTGCTTTTTCGCCAGCGCCTCGCGGAAGTTTTCCGCGCCGAAGGTGACGGAATACTGATGAGGTCCCTCATCCGCGACCTCGCGCAGGCGGTCGGTAATCGCCTTGGGCGGCGGGAAATCCGGGAATCCCTGGGAAAGATTGATCGCGCCGACCTCGTCGCTGATGCGGGTCATGCGGCGGATGACGGAGTCTGTAAACGTCTGAACGCGATGGCTCAGCTCGGGCATAATTATTCACGCCTTTCAAATTCTTCACTGATGGAGTGTTGCGGGAAACACAATGGACATATTCTATCACAATATAGAAGAAGAAACAACCGGAATGAATGACTTTTTTCAAAAAATCGTATCAAAACGCGGAAAAAAAGCGGAAAATCGGCATGTTTATGCAGTATATGCACTTGACATATGCAAAAGGGAAGGGTACAATAGCACTATCATTCGTTCAGGGGGCAGTTCCCTGGCGGTGAATGACAAGGAGGGAATTTCCATGAAGAAGATTTTTGCGCTCGTGCTCGCGATTGCGATGATCATGACCTGTTCGCTGGCGCTGGCTGATCGCCTGGACGACATTAAGGCCGCCGGCAAGCTGGTGGTCGCCACCAGCCCGGACTGGCCGCCGTATGAGTACATCGACGATGAGGGCAACGTCACCGGTACGGATATCCTCATGTGCCAGTACTTCGCGGATCAGCTCGGCGTGGAGCTGCAGATCGAGCAGATGAGCTTTGACGCCT
Source organism: Clostridia bacterium (assembly GCA_030535375.1). Lineage (GTDB taxonomy): Bacteria > Bacillota > Clostridia > Christensenellales > Aristaeellaceae > Ventricola. The sequence continues at coordinate 14,830 of JAUNJB010000082.1, forward strand.
GCCTTGCGGCTATCGGCACCGGATCTGTGGATATGATGGTCGCCGGCATGACCTATTCCGAGGATCGCCTGGAGCGCATGGAGCTCGTCGGCATCTATTGGAGCGAGGGCGATCAGGGCCTGCTCGTCAAGAAGGGCACCGGCGCGGATTACAACTCTGCCGAGGCCTTTGCTGGCAAGATCGTGGCCGCGCAGAATGGCACGACCCAGTGGAACATGGTCACCGAGCAGCTGCCGGACGCCAACCATGAGATGGTCACCAAGATTCCGGACGGCGTGAACATGGTCAAGGCCGGCCGCATCGATGCGCTGGCCGTGCCGGGCGCCGTCTCGAGCCAGGTGCTGGCGGAGAACGACGATCTGGAGATCGCGGCCTTCACGTTTGATTTCGACGGCGGCAACTACCTGGCGACCGTGAAGGGCGAGGAAGCGCTTAAGAACGCGGTTCAGGAGATGATCGACACCATCAACGCTGAGGATCTGTATCAGACCTGGATGAACCAGATTACCGAGGCGCAGAACCAGTAATCCTTCGTGGCAAGCATCAGACGCGGGGCCAAAGCCCTGCGTCTTTTCATTTTTAACGGGTTCTTCACATACAATCCATTGACTGGCGGGCTGATGCACTTGACGGAAGACTTTGTAATAAAATATAATAATAAGTGTCATGAGAATGAATGAAACGATGGCGGGCCGCTCCTGGCGGCGGAAGGAAAGGATTGCTGGTTGATGAACCCAAAACTAAAGGAAAAGACGCTTGAATCGCTCTCGGCGGTGCTGCCGATCACGCTGATCGTGCTGGCGCTCAGCATCGTGCTTGTGCCGATGGAGCTGGGGCCTGTGGTCATGTTTGTGGTCGGCGCGGTCATGCTCGTCGTGGGCATGGGCCTGTTTCAGTTG
>JAUNJB010000005.1:0-32298 GCA_030535375.1 Clostridia bacterium
TTTCTTACCTCCGGAGAGAAAATTTCCGGCCGTTAAAGGAAAGCCGCATGCCTGCGCATCCCGTCAACCGAAAAATTCCTGCATTCCAAGCCCATTTGCATGGCGGCCTGAAACGCAGGAAAATGAATTATTCGGCTATTGTTTTGGAGCCTTCTCCTTATCCTCTGTGATCTGCGACAGCCTTCTTCACGCCCAGGACGATGTCCCGGATGAAATAGCAAAGCATCAAGGCGCTGTTGACGGGGATACAGAGATACAGCCACTTGGTGGAAATCTTGAGGATCGGCGTGAACTGCGCAGCCTTTTGCACCAGGATAAACGAATAGTGGAAAAGGGAAACGATGAACACCGCGCCGAGCACGGAAATCAGAACGTTGACGATATCCATCCACACCTTGCCTTCAAACTTCGTTTGCAGGATATCGACCTTGAAATGCTGTCCGTCGCGCGTGATCAGGGTGGACGCGGTGAAAATCATCCACGCCATCAAAAGCTCGACAATCTCGTCCGTCCAGGAAAGCGGAACCAGAAGGGGCGTAAAACGGATGATGACGCGAATAAACAGGATGATCGCAATCCCGCTGCACATGAGCACGACGAGAACCTTGAGAATCCTCGCAAGCAATTCATCCACTGTTTTTAGCAATTTCATAGCTCTCCTCCTCCGTCAACCGATCAGGCCTGGCAACACAGTGGAAAGAGGCGGCCAGAAAGCGCACACCAGAAGCACCACAAAGATGCCGATCACGTACGGCAGCACGCCCTTCGAAAGCTTCATCAGTGGAACATCCGTCACGCTGGAAACCGCGTAAAGGCTCATGCCGACCGGCGGCGTCAGCAGGCCGATCATGGAAGCCAGAATCATGATCACGCCAAACTGCACGTAGTCCATGCCGATTTTATCGATAATCGGCAGGAAAATCGGCGTGGCAATCAGGATGACGGCGGTGCCCTCCAGGAACATCCCCAGAATGATCAGAACCGCGATGATGAGCAGGATGAGCATCGCCGGATTGGTGGTGATGGAAAGCATGCCCTCGATGACCTGGTTCGGGATCTTCTGATGGATCATGAAATAGGCCAGGAAGTTGGCAATTGCGATGATAAAAAGCGTCTTGCAGCTTGTGATGATGCTGTCGTAGATGATGTTGACAAGTCGCTTCATGTCCACCTGGCGGTAGACCACCATGCTCAGGAACATCGCGTAGAATGTCGCCACAATCGCGGCCTCCGTCGCGGTAAACAGGCCGCCCCAAATGCCGCCGATGATGATGACAACCGTCATCAGGCTCGGAATGGCATCAATAAAATAGCGCATTCTCAGCTTCCAGGGCATCTTTTCGCTGACCGGGAAGCCCTTCCGCTTGGAAATCACGTAGACGCAGATTGCCATCGCGACCGCCATCAGCACGCCGGGAGCAAAGCCCGCGGCAAACAGCCGCGCAACCGAAACGCTGGTCACGGAGGAATAAACCACAAACGGGATGGACGGCGGAATCACGGGGCCAATGGTCGAAGAGGCGGCCGTGATGGATGCGCTGAACAGATGATCATAGCCCGAATCGTCCATGGCCTTCATTTCAATCACGCCCAAACCGGCCGCGTCCGCAACCGCTGCGCCGGACATGCCCGAAAAGATCAGGCTGGAAAAGATGTTCACCTGCCCAAGGCCGCCCGGCCAGTGGCCTACGCAGGCCTTGGCAAAGTTGAAAATGCGGTCGGTGATGCCGCCGGTGTTCATCAGATTGCCGGCGAGGATGAAAAACGGAATGGCCAGCATGGTGAAGCCCGTCGTGCCGTTGTAGATGCGCTGCGCCATGACGGGCAGAATTTTCGAGAAGCCAAGCGCGGCAAAAACGCCCTCGCTTGTAATGCCCATCGCGACGCATACGGGCACGCCGACAATCATGAGCCCTACAAGCAGAACGCATACGATCAACGCGATCATTCGGGAATTTCCCCTCCTTTGTCAGATAAAACGGAAAGGCAGCACCGCCTTTATCCGTTGGTGCTGCCTTTCGTTCGTGCAAATCCGTCGTGTCAGCGGCACGTGGAGTTTTACTTGGCGGTAGCCTCGACCATGGCGAGGAACTTCTGCATATCCTCTTCGCTGCCCTCGTACTCGGCGACAGCATCCCACGCCGGAGCCATGGCATCCTTGAACTCGGCCATGTCCACCTCGGTCACGACCATGCCGGCCTCGCTCAGCTTCTGAATATAATCCTGCTCGGAGCTCTGCACCTCGGCGCGCATCTGATCGCGGGCAACCGCCGAGGCCTCCTCGATCCAGCCGCGCTGTTCATCGGTCAGGCCGGTGAACCAGGTGTTGTTGACGGTGAGGTTGACGGCCTCCCAGGTGTGACGGGTCAGGGACAGATACTTCTGCTCGGCTTCCCACATGCTGTTGTTGTAGATCGTGGAAAGCGGATTCTCCTGGCCGTCAACCGTCTTCTGCTTGAGCGCGGTGATCAGCTCGGAGAAAGCAACCTGCTGCACGTCGGCGCCAAGCGCCTCAAAGCAGGCCACCTTCTGCACCTCGCTGGGGGTGCGGATCTTGAGGCCGGCCACATCCGCCGGGCTCTTCACTTCGCGCTGGGAGTTCGTCAGGCAGCGGAAGCCGTAATCCCACGGGCCGACATTGTGCAGGTCGAAGGACTCCAGCACGCCGTCGGAAACCCACTCGGCGAACGGGCCGTCCACCACAGCGTAAGCCTGCTCATAGCCGGAGTAGACATACGGAGCGGTCACGAGCGCGTAGCGGATATCGTACTTATCCAGGGAGCCCTGGGAAACCAGGCAGGCCTGAATCGCACCAAGCTGCGTCTGCTCGATCATCTCTTTGGCGTCGCCCAGCGCGCTGTGGCCCTGGATGTCGACGACGAACTCGCCGCCGGACAGCTCTTCGAGCTTCGCTTTGAAGGTTTCAGCCGCGGAGCTCACAGGCTCGCCGGGCGCGCCGAAGTGTCCCAGCGTGATGGTTTCCGCGCCCGCCGTCGCCGCCAGAAGCAGCAGGGACAGGGTCATGATCACCGTGAGAATCTTTTTCATGTTTCTCCTCCTCATATTTGATGCCGGCAATATCGTGCACCGGCCAATATGCATAAAGTTTCATTCCCGTCCCGCCGCTTCTCCGGCGATCAGGCGGTCAAACATGTGTTTTTCGATTGCGGCGCGACCATTTTTATCGATTCCAGGAAATCCAGGCAGATCCACACTTATCTAAGCCTTCTTAACGCTTTTTTAATTTCATATCTACGGTTATATCAGTATTCGCTACAATTGTCAATAGAAAATTCGTCATTTTATACAAAGAAACAGGGATGGGCCAATGGCCTGCCGGCAGGGCGTTCACGCCAAACCGAAGCCGAATGGCCCTATCCCTGACAAACAGGATGGACGGAATATCGGTCATTGGATGCCGTTGGATTTCTTCCCGCTTTGTCGTGTCCTCCCGCGGCTCCATCCGGCCGGTAAACCGGTCGATGATTGCCTTTTGCGGTATCGCCAGATGCCGTTGGTTTTCAGACTCATCCGGATAGAAGCGATCGCCCTTTTGCGCGCTGGCGACCTTGCCGGGATGCACAGCCGGCCTCCGAAGGACGCCCTGACGCTCGTGGGGGCGAAGATCAGCGCATGTTTTGCTGCCGCAGTGTTTCAGGCATTTATTTTGCATGAATATGTTTTTGGCTTCTTCGATCTCCTTTTCGATCAACGGCCGCATGCCGTCCTCGTATGTTGATCAACCGGCGTCCTTCAAACAATGCGTCCGCGATGAAAATAATACGGTTCGTAAAGGCAAGCTGCTTTCAATCATCTGTTGACTTTCCGACACGAGTGTCGTATAATAAAGAGACACAAGTGTCGGAAAATGAAAGGGGTTGCGGCGATGGGCAGGAAAGGGGAAGCGACAAAGGCCGCGATACGGAAAGCGGCGCTGGGATTGTTTGTCCAAAGAGGCTTTAAGGACGTGACAATGAAGGATGTTTGCGAAGCGACGGGGCTGAGCCGCGGCGGCCTGTATATGCATTACGGGAGCACCGGGCAGATCTTTGCGGACATCATCAATGAAATGATGTCGGGATTAAAGGATGAAGTCGCCGTGAAGCTGGAGCAGGGAATGTCCGCGACCGTCATATTGGATGAGCTCCTGGCGCGGTATCAGTCCGAAATGCTCGACAGAAGCGGCTCGCTGGGGCTTGCTTTTTATGAGTATTACAGCGGTATACCGCTGTCGGACGACAACGCCATGCTGAAGCAATACTATATTTCAAAGGAGATGCTTCGCACCCTGATTGAATACGGGATCGACAGCGGTGAATTTAAACGGGTGAATGTCAATGCGGTGGTGGATCTGCTGCTTTTCTCTTATCAGGGTGTGCGGATGCTGAGCAGCATCATGCCGCTGGACGATGACGATATTCCCATGGGAATGATTCGCGAAATCAGAGGATGGATCGTCAAATCATAAGCCGTGTCGTGAGGTGAACGTGAAATGAAGCTGAAAATTGTGGGGAGCGGTGGAATGTTTCAGATTCCCAACCCCTTTTGCAGGTGTCCCGTCTGTGAGGAGGCGAGGATCAAGCGGGGAAGATATGAACGGCTGGGGCCGAGCCTTTATATAGAGGACATCAAGATGCTCATTGACACGCCGGAGGATATCGGCGTCGCCTGTGACAGACAGGGGATTTCCGAGATCAAATATCTTTCCATCTCGCATAAGGACCCCGATCACACGAGAGGCATGCGCATCGTGGAGCCTCTGGGGTATAACTGCATCACCGATGAAGGGAATCCCATATCATTCATCGCATTGCCCGAGGTAGTGGACGATATCAACGCGTGGAATGGCGATGGGCTGCATTACTATGAGGATGTTCTCGGGTGTATATCGATGATCAAAACGGATGCTGTGAAGATCGGCGATATAGAATTGCGCCTGGTTAACAACAAAACGCATCGGGGGAATATGACATTTTATGTCATATCACAGGGAATGAAAAAGGCCATATATGCCTGCTGCGATGTGAAGCCCTTTGTCTTTAACGAGCTGTACTTCGATGCGGATGTGCTGATCGTCGGGCTCGTCTCTGATGACGGGATACTGAAGGACGGGTCCAGGCTTGAGGACGCGCCCTTCCGGGACGATATGTTTACCATGGATGAACTGATGGAGATTCAGCGCAGGTACAGAATCAAACGCGTTGTCGTCACACATATAGACGAGTATTGGGGAAAATCCTATGCGCGTTACAGAGAAATCGAGAAGGAGCTGGATCACATATCATTCGCTTATGACGGCATGGAGATCGTATTATAGCCGCTAAAAAGGCGATGGCGTGCATTCGGGGGCGCCAGGATGCGGGGCGATGGGCGCATCATAATGCCCGCGGGCGGGGACTGGCGGCTCCCCTATGGTAAGCGGCTGCTTGGGCCATTTGCGGCGGGGCTATTCGTGTGTGTGAGAAAAGGACGAGCCGGTATCGGATATGCGCGCCATGGGCGGTAAAGCATATAAATGGATATGGTTTACTTGACATTTTTGCCAAAATCCGATATCGTAATAAGGAAAAAGAAAACACACAGGATATCAATCCCCCCGCGCATAAAGTGCGGGACGGTTGATCACGGGAAGGAATCTTAAAGCTATGAATTCGGATTATCAGCGCCTTATCAAGAGCATCATGAAACTGATTGCGGCACAATTTGGAGAGAATTGTGAGGTGGTCCTGCATGATTGGTCCAATGAGTATGATAAAACCATCATCGCTATCGAAAACGGGCATGTTTCCGGGCGGCATGTCGGCTGCGGCGGCAGCAATCTGGGGCTGGAGGTGATGCGGGGAACGAGCGATGGCTCCAACCAGCTGAATTATTTGACCCAGCTGCCCGACGGCAGAATGCTGCGCTCGTCCTCCCTCTATCTGGAGGATGAGAATGGACAAAAGATCGGCGCACTCTGCATCAATTCGGATATCACGGAGTTTATCAACATTCAGCGCGTCGCCTCGCAGATTACGATGATTCCCGACCGGCTGAATGGCGATGGAAGCGGCACCAAGGAGCTCTTTACAAAGGATGTCAATGAGCTGCTGGATTATCTGCTCGTGGAGAGCGTGCATCTGATCGGGAAAATCCCCTCTGAGATGACAAAGGAGGAAAAGAAGCAGGCCATCTGCTACCTTGACCAAAAGGGTGCGCTGCTGATCACGAAATCCGGCCCGAGAATCTGCCAGTACTTTGGCATTTCCAAGTACACGCTCTACAGCTATCTGGAGGAAATCCATCAGAAGCAGCGCGAGGAGAAAAACGGGCAGGAAAAGACGGAGTGATGCCGCGCGCGGAAGAATCTAAAGGAAGAAAGGCTGCCGGCCGAAAGCAACATGCTTTCGGCCGGCAGCCTTTTGTGTGATCTCCGATTCCTACCGGATGTTCTTTCTGGACTTGAACAGGGAGCGCAGGGAGACGTTATACCAGAGATTGAGCGAGGTAAAACGCAGGCCGGTTTTCTCCTCTAGATAGAGCTTCAGCGCGGGCAGCTGCTCCGTGCCGACACACGGCGCGGGGAAGAGAAAGGCCGCTTCCTGACTGATAAAGTAGTAGAGATCGCCCTTGGATTCGACCAGGCGGCGGCAGTCCTTGTAGAGGTGATCCTCTCCCGGGCCGGCGTCCCCCTTCGCGGTGACGTGTATCCGGTCGCCGAGGAATTCGAAGATTGTGCAGGGATACGCGCCGCCGGAGGATTCCACCTGCGCGATGACCTTTTCCGCGCGGGACTTGGCCGGCACATTCAAAAAGGCGAAGACGAGACACCCGTACAGCGAAAAGAGATAATTGAACGGCTCCGCGATATTTCCGATGAGATGTGTGCCGAGCAGCAGGCAGACAACCGCCGTGATGACCTGAACGATGCGCTGCATTTCATGCGTGGCCGCGTATTGCGTGCGCGAGAGCGTCATGACCGTCTCGCGGGAATGCTGAACCTCGAAGCGGAACTTGGCGGCGGCGCTCGCCTTATTGAGCCTGGCCATCAGCAATACTCGACGAGCACTTCGATTTCGACGGCGATGTTGCCCGGCGTGGCATTGACGCCCATCGCCGTGCGGGCCGGCAGGCCGCGCTCCTCGCCGAAGAGATCCAGAAGAAGCTGGGAGCCGCCGTTGACAACCTGCGGCTGCTGGGTGAAATCATCCGCGCTGTTGACAAATGCCAGCACCTTCACAAAGCGCTTGATGCGGTTGAGGTCGCCGAGCTTGGCGTCAAGGTTGGCCAGGAGGTTGAGCATGCAGCGGTAGGCGGCCTGCTGGCCCTGCTCTACGGTGAGGTCCGCGCCGAGCTTGCCGTCGATGCTGTCGCCGCAGAGCTGCGGGCCGCAGCCGGAGCAATACAGCAGATGATCGCCGAATTCCATGACCGGTGTATAAAGGCCGCCTTTGGCCGGGGGTGTCGGCAGGGAGATGTTCATTTCCTTCAGCTTGTCATAGACGTTGTTCATGTTGATTTCCTCCTTAAAAAGCACTGCTGTCATCGTCGGCGTTCCGGTGATGGAACAATCAACCAACGCAGACAAATTTTTAGATTTTTTCTGAAAACCGATGTCCATAGTATATCACAGAATCTGATTCAGTCAACAAAAAAGTTTGGAAAAACACAAAAAGCAGAAAAATTTTCAGCTAATTTCTCGAGAGGTATTGACGGGAAGAGACAAAGATGCTAGAATGAAGCCAATAAATTTGACGATTTTCGTCAAAAAAACAAGGAGGTTATTTGTATGAAGAAAATTGTCGCCCTTGTCATGTGCCTGACTTTTTGTCTGGGCATGACGGCTGTCGCCAGCGCCGCTACCTATGAGCTGGTTTACAGCACGCCGCTTTCCCAGGAGCAGAGCTCCACGATTCTCTTTGACAAGGCGCTTGACCTGATCACCGAGCGCACCAACGGCGATGTGACCTTCACGCGCACCTACTCCGGTACGCTGGGCAGCGAGCATGACCTGGGCGTCATGTGCACCGGCGGCGATATCGACATCACCTGCGTGGGTCCGGGCCAGTGGAGCGACTGGGACGAGGCGTTCAAGGTGTTTGACTGCCCGTTCCTCTTCACCAGCTTTGAGCATTTTGACCGCATGCTGGCGTCCGAGGATTACCAGGCATGGCTGGAGGAGCACGGCAAGGCGATGAACCTCAAGTTCGTCATGACCTTCAACCAGGCGTTCAAGGGCATCCTCAACACGAAGCGCGACGTCTATTCCGCCGATGATCTGGCCGGCCTCAAGCTGCGCGTGCCGGACTCCGCTTCCCTCATCGAGATCGGCAACGCGATGGGCTACACCGCGACCCCGATTGCCGCGTCCGATCAGTACATGAGCATCTCCCAGGGCATCGTCGACGGATCGGATCACGCGCTGTGGGCGCATCAGACCTGGAAGCTGACCGAGGTTGCCAAGCACTACACGGACAGCCGCCACGCGCTGCAGGTGGTCTTCTTCGCGATGAACCGCGAGACGTTTGACAGCCTCCCGGAGGAGTACCAGACGATCATGCTCGATACCTTTGAGGAGATCCAGGCCGAGCTGAGCGCGAAGACCGTTCAGGATTCCGACGAATCCTATGAGAAGGCCGAGGAAGACGGCGTCACCATCGTTCCTTATGAGGAAGTGGATGTCGAGTCCTTCAAGACCGCGCTTTCCGGCATCGTGGAGAGCTACTCCCAGATCGATCCGGAGCTCTACGAGATCATCAGCAGCCTGGCTGACTGAGCACATCCACCCGCTTTTGCAGGCGGATCAAAACAACCGATTCGGTAAAATCTCGCAAAACACGACAGAGGGGAGTCATTTCATTTGAAAATAGTTTCGAAGATCAATCAATGCCTTTGTAAGATTGAGGGCTTTGTGATGGTCGTCTGGTTTGCCATCGTGCTGGCTGTGATGGCCTGTCAGGTCGTAGCCCGCTATGTATTGGGCTCCCCTCTGGCGTGGAGCGAGGAGTTTGCGCGTTATTCGTTCGTGTGGATCAGCTACATCGGCTGCGCGTACTGCGTGGGTGTGGACGGCCACACGAGCATCACGGCGATTCGGGACAAGCTTCCCGAGCTTGGGCAGAAGATTCTGATCGTCATTGGCAACCTGATATTTGCCTATGTGCTGATCCGTGTCATGCCCATCGCGATGAAATTTATCCGCAACAACGGCAAGTTCCTGACATCCGTCATGCGGATTCCGTTCAAATACCTGTATTATTCTCTTCCGGCCGGCCTGCTGCTGACGATTGTGCAGCTCGTGCTCAAGAGCGTTCTGCTCTTTGACAAAGCGCCGGAAGACGTGAAAGCGTGAGGAGGATAAAGAGATGATGTGGATCATGTTGATCATCATTGTGGCGATGGCGCTGATTGGCGTGCCGATGTCCTTCTCCATCCTGACGGGCTCTGTCTGGTACATTCTTGCCAGCGGCATGCCGCAGACGCTGCTCATTCAGCGCCTGATTATGTCCGTGGGCGACTCGTTCAGCATGCTGGCGATTCCGTTCTTCATGCTGGCGGGCACGATTATGAATGCCGGCGGCGTGGCAACCCGTATCTTTAACTTTTGCAATACCCTCGTTGGCGATATCCCGGGCGGCCTGGGCCACGTCAACGTGTTCTGCAGCGTGATCTTCGCCGGCATGTCCGGCAGCGCGCTGGCCGATACCGGCGGAATCGGCGCAATCGAGCTCAAGGCCATGAAGGACGCGGGCTTTGACGACGATTTCTCCGCGGCGATTACGGGCGCATCCTCCTGTCTCGGCCCGATCATTCCGCCGAGCACGGGCATGGTGCTTTACGCGATGATGGCGGAGGAATCCGTCGGCAAGCTGTTTATCGCCGGCATCATTCCGGGCATCATCATGGCGGCCGTGATGTGCCTGATGGTCTATATCACGGCGAAGAGGCGCAATTATCCGGTCAGCCCGCGGGCGACGCTCAAGGAGCGCGGAGAGGCGCTTTGGCGCGCGATTCCCGCGCTGCTGTCGCCGATCATCCTGCTCAGCGGCATTCTCCTGGGCATCTTCTCGGCGACGGAGGCGTCTGTCGTCTGCTGCGTGTACTCCCTGTTCCTGGGCATCTTCATCTATCGCGAGCTGCCGATGAAGGATGTCTACAAGGTGTTCCTGGATACGCTGAAATCCAGCGGCATGATCATGAGCCTCGTCACATTCTCGATGGTTTTGGCGACGATCCTCAACTACAACCAGATTCCGCAGATGATGGCGACATTCGCCGTCACGCACATCTCCTCCAGGGTGGGCATCCTGCTCTGCTGCATGGCGCTGATTATCGTCGCGGGCATGGTGATCGATGTGACCCCGGCCATGCTGATTCTCATCCCCATTATGCTGCCTGTGATCCGCAGCTACGGCTTCAACACGATCGCCTTCGGCGTCGGCTCCACGCTGCTGTTCTCGCAGGGCCTGCTGACGCCGCCGGTCGGCAGCATTCTCTACGTGCTGGCGGATTACACCAAGATGCCGGTCATGCGCATTGCGAAGGCAGTCTTCCCCTACATCATCGTGTTCATGATTCTGGCCTTCACGTTCATCATGGTGCCGCAGATCTGCACGTTCCTGCCGGGACTCATCCAATAAAAGCTGGGCATGTGGTTTGCCGTTCATTGCCTGACTGGGTGATGGACGGCAAATCATTTTGTGTAAAAGGAGAAGGAGCATGTGCGCGCAAACCTATTTGATCCATGCAAGGGGTATCTACGACAGCGAACGCCGGGCGATTGCGGACGCGGACGGCATGCTGATCCGCGATGGGCGGATTGAGGCGATATCCTCCTTTGAATGGCTGCTGGCGCAGAGGCCCGGGGTGCGGCAGCTCGATTTATCCGATTGCTTTCTGTTTCCGGGCCTGATCAACACCCATGTCCATTTGGAGTTTGACGCGTCCGCGGAGGCCAGGCTCCACTATCTGGCGGGGTCCGAGGGCGGGCGCATCCTCCTCGCGGCGGAGCATGCAAAGCAGCTGCTGCGCTCGGGGGTGACGACGGTCCGGGACGCGGGAAGCTCCTGGCGGGCGCTGGATCTTCTTGATGAGCAGGTGAGCCGGAGCATATGCCTGCCGCGCATGCAGCTGGCGGGCCCGCCGCTGACCGTGACGGGCGGTCATTTGCATTTCCTGGGCGAGGAGACCGACGGCGTGACGGATATGGTGCGCCAGACGCGCATCCGCCAAAAGCGCGGCTGCGGCGCGGTCAAGCTGATCGTGACGGGCGGACAGATGACGCCCGGCTCCGTTGCGGAGCGCGTCAGCATGACGGTCGGGGAGATCCGCGCGGTGACGCGGGAGGCGCATTCTCTGGGGCTCAGAACCTTTGCCCACTGCCTGACGACGGAGGGCTTCGTCCGCTGTATGGAGGGCGGGGTGGACTGCATCGAGCACATCGCCTGCTTCAAGCGCAACGAGGGCAACCGGCTTCTTGAGCGCGTGTACGAGCCGGAGCGGATGGAACCCTACCAAGGCGCAAAGCGGGATTTCATGATGGGGCTTTCCGCGGGCTATCACAATCTGGATGCATACCGTGACGCGGAACGGGCCTGCGGCGCGAACGAGGCCTTCTGGCTCGAACAGGAGGAGCGGATGTTCTCGATATTCAGGCGCTGCGTCGCCCTTGGGCTGCGCCCGGTCTGCGGAACGGACGCGGGAACGGGAGGCACCCGCTTTGACGAAACCTGGCTTGAGCTGGCCCTGATGGTGGAGCGGGGCGGCTTTACGCCCGCGCAGGCGATTGCCGCGGGCACGGAGAGCGCCGCGGCCTGTCTGGGCCTGGAGAAGGTGACGGGACGGCTGCGGGAAGGATACGACGCGGACGTGATCGCGCTGCGGGAGAATCCGCTTGAGCGCATTCGGGCGCTCGGATGTGTGCGGCGGGTGATCAGCCGCGGAACCATTGTTCTTTGACAGAGAGGAGCATTCATGAGCATGAACCTGAGATGTACGGTTTGCCATAAGCCCTATGTGGGGCCCCAAAATCACTTCGTTTGCACGCACTGCGGCGCGTCCGTCGAGAGCCCGGTTGATTTGCGGCGCGACCCTGAGGGCCTGCGCCGGGTCATTCGCGAGGGAAGCGCGGACGGCATATGGGGCTACCGCGATTTCTTCTGCGTTGCGCCGGATGCCGAGCCGGTCACGATGGGCGAGGGGAATACCCCGCTGCTGCGCGCGAAGCGCCTTGCGGAGCGCTACGGGATGACGGAGCTCTACCTGAAGAATGAGACGCTGAATCCCTCCGGCACGTACAAGGACCGCTTTGCGACGGTGGCCATGACGCTGGCGCGGGAGGACGGCATCCGTCAGGTGGCCATCGGTTCTGCGGGCAACGCGGCGGCGGCCGTGGCCGCCTATGCGGCGAAGGCGGGCATGGAATGCTACATCATGCTGCCGCCGGGGGCCGTCAAGGAGCGCGCCTGGCAGAATATGGCCTATGGCGGCCACTTTATCTATGGCATGGGCGGCGTGAACGACTGCGTGCAGATGGCCGAGGACGGCGAGAAGATCTTCGGCTGGAAGAATATGTGCACGACGATGATGAACAATCCGCTTGCGTGCGACGGATACAAGACGATCGCCTATGAGATCGCGCGTTCGATGAGATTTGAAGCGCCGGACTATGTGGTCTGCCCGGTCGGCGGCGGCATCATCGTCAGCAAGATCTACAAGGGCTATGAGGAAATGCTGGAGCTCGGCCTGATCGACCGGCTGCCGAAGATGATCGCGGTGCAGGCCGCGGGCTGCGCGCCGCTTGTCAAGGCATATGACGAGGGGAAGACGGCCACGGAGAAGTGGGAGAATGGCGATACAATCGCCTTTGCCATCTTTGATCCGGTGACATTTGAGGGCGTGACCGCGCTTCATACCGTGCGGAGCAGCGGGGGAAGGGCCGTCGCGGTGACCGACGACGAGCTTCTCGCGGCCATGCGCGAATGCGCGAGGCTGGAGGCCGTGCTGCCGGAGCCGGCGAGCGCCGCGACCGTCGCGGCGGCCGCAAAGCTGCATGCAGAGGGCTATATAAAGCCGGAGGACCGGGTCGTCTGCGTGCTGACGGGCAGCGGCCTGCGCGATCTGAAGCTCTACGCGAAGGAGAACGACGATACGCCGCAGGTGCGGCCGGGCGACATGGATTCGCTGCGCAGGGCCGTCGAGCATTACCGGAAGCAAGGGGATTGAAAACGCGCGGCGGACCGCCGGTCAAGGCTTTTCTCCCCGGATGGGAAAAAGATGGGGACAAGCCGGGCGGTGCATGGAAACAAAACGCACAGGTGTCAGGCGCAAACAGCGCGAAGGAGGACTTTAGTGAACAGAGAGGAATTGACCCTGGAAATCTTCTTAAAGCTGATGGCTCAGGATACGATCAATCCGCCGGGCAACGAGCGCCGCGGCGCAGAGTGCCTCAGGGAGATTTTTGATCGTGCGGGCATTCGCTGCGAGATTCAGGATCTGGGAGACAACCGGGCGAATTTTATCGCCGAATTTGGGGAGGGAAAGCCGGTTCTCGAATTCAGCGGGCACCTGGATGTCGTGCCCTGCGTGGGCGATTGGCAGCACCCGTCCATCGGCGCGACGCAGGAGGGCGGGCTGATCTACGGCCGCGGCGCGTGCGACATGAAGGGCGGCGTTGCGGCGATGTGCGCGGCGGCAATCTCCCTGCACGAGGAAAAGGCGCCGCTCAAAGGAAGGATTCGACTGGTGTTTGTGGCGGATGAGGAGCATGCGAACCTGGGCATGCACGCATTCCTGGAGCGCTATCCCGCGGCCGATTACACGGTGCTCGGCGAGCCGACACAGCTGCATGTGGCGGTTGCGCACAGGGGCGTCGCGAGGTTTTATATTGATCTGAAGGGATATGCCTGTCACGCGGCGCTGAGGACGGGCGCGGAGAGCGCCGTGACGAAGGCCGCGCGCGCCATTCTCGCGATTGGAGAGATGAACGAGAGGCTGACGGCGACGACGCATGCCATTTTGCCGCCGCCATCGATCGTCATCACGCAGGCGGAGGGGTATGAAAAGGATAATGTGGTGCCCGGCCGCGTGCGGCTGCTGACCGATTTTCGCATCCTGCCCGGCACAACGGAGCCGGATGCCCGCCGTATGATTTGCGAGGCGCTGGACCGGGCGGGGATAGAGGGCTATTCTCTTGAAAAGCGCTTCTATATGCCGGGCGGGGAAATCAGCCCCGGGGAGGAATTTGTCTCCCGCTGCTGCGAGGCCGCGGCGCAGACGAACGGGCGAAGCGAGACGCCGAGGGCGTTTGACGCCTCCTGTGAACAGTGCTTCCTCGTTGAGGCAGGGTCAAAGACGGTCGTGCTCGGCCCGGGCAGCCTCGATCAGGCGCATACCGTGGATGAATTTGTGGAAAAGGCGCAGCTGCTTCGCGCGACGGAATGCTATCGCAGGATCGCCATGAGCATCCTGGGCTGAGCCGCGTTTGCGTGCTTTCATCACATTGGCCGGGACACATGCGGCCGCTTCACCGGCAAAAGCCCATGCAGGGCTTCGCCGGGGGCGCATGTGTCCCGGCTTTTATGGTGAAATGACGGGGATGCGCTTGACAGCGGGAAGAGCGTCGGCTATAATGTGACTGTAATGATAATTTGGTCATATGGTGGTGCAGGGCGTGGCAAGAGCGTTTACGCGGCAGGAGATGGACATTATCCGGCAGAGGCTGAAGGCCGCGGCGCGGCGGTATGCCGTGACGCAGGGGATGCGGAAGACAACCGTGGACGAGCTCGCCGTGGACGCGGGAATCTCCAAAGGGGCGTTTTATAAGTTCTATCCCACCAAGGAAATGCTGTTTTTTGAAATCATGGAGGACATGCACGCGGAGGTTTACGGCGCGTCGGCCGCCGTTCTGGAGAAAAACGCCTGCCTTCCCGCGTCCCAGCGGGCGGCGCAGGCCGTGCTGACGGCCTGCGGGAAGATGGCGCAGACCGGCATGATGGATTTCATGGAGAGAGACGTTGCGCTGCTTCTGTGCAAGATCCCCATGGATGTACAGGAAAAGCATTTTCACAGCGACGAGGAGCATATCAAGCTGCTGCTGCAAAACGCCGGCCTGTCGCCGGAGGGCGGCGCGGAGCTGGCGGCGTCCACTGTGCGGGGGCTGTTTCTGACCATCGCGCATAGGGACAGCATAGGGGAGCTGTATCCGCAGGTGCTGGAGCTTCTGGTGAAGGGCGCCTGCCGACAGCTGTTTCCGGAGGATTGAGTCCGCTCTGCGGAGCGGTTTCTTTTTGACATGGAGTTAGCTTTTTCTAACGGATGTTCAATGATGACGGAGGAGGAAGAAGGTTTGACGATCCCGGAAGTGCATTTTAAAAGAGGAGATTATTCTCTCAATCCCGATCCCAATTACAATTTTCAGCTCAATCGTGTAATTCAGTGGGACGGCGGCAGGCTGGAGGATGTGCAGCCGGTGGCGGGGCGCATCAGAAGCAGCGAGGACTGGAAACGGGAGCTGGTTTTGCTTGGAGACAGGGCGCTGGCCGAAGAGCGGACGGAGAACGCCATCGCGTATTACCGCATGAGCGAGTTCTTCATGTATGACGGCGATCCCGATAAGAAGCGCTACTATCAAAAGGCCGCGGAGCTGTTTGCCGGGCACTATGCGGCATACTTTGACAACGGATGGGTCGAGAGGCTGGAGGCGCCCTATGAGGATGTCCGCCTGCCCATCATGCATGCGCGTCCGGAGGGGGAACGCAGGGATGTCATCGTCCTCCATGGAGGCAACGACAGCTACTACGAGGAGTTCTTCTTCCCGATGCTGTATCTGGCCAAGCATGGCTTTGAGGTCTATCTGTTTGAGGGGCCGGGACAGGGCGGCGTCGTCCGCGTGCAGGGAAAGAAATTCACCTATCAGTGGGAACGGCCCGTGAAGGCCGTGCTCGATGTGATTGGCGAGACGGACGTGACGATCATGGGCGCTTCCCTGGGCGGGATGCTGGCCCCGAGGGCCGCCGCCTTTGATGACCGCATTCAGAGGGTGATCGGCTGGAGCGTGTTTCCCAACTTTTTGGATGTGGCTTTGTATGGGGAAATCCCGCCGTCGCTGCGGGGTGTGCTGCGCTTGATGATCGCGCACAGGCTCCGCCGGCCGATCAACGCCGTCATGAAAAAGAAGATGGCCGCGGAGCCCATCGTCGATTGGGCGATTCGCCATGGCATGTACGCGTATGACGCACCCGATCCCTTTGGCTATATCAGGAAGCTTGACGATTTCAAGATGACGGACATCGGCCCGAAGATCACGCAGGATGTGCTGGTGATTGGCGCAAGCCGGGATCATTTTATCCCCCAGGCGCTTTATAAGGCGGAGCTGGACGCATTGCCCAACGCGCGAAGCCTTACCTATCGGCTCTTTACCGAAAAGGAGGATGCCGGCGCGCATTGCAACGTGGGCAATCCCAAGCTTGTTCTGGATACGGTGATGGATTGGATCGTGGGGGTGAAGCGGAGGGATGAGCATGTATGAGTCGAGGATCAGCGACGCCAGATGGATCGCTTACGACATCCCCGGGAATATCGGATGGATCGCATTTCTGGCGGGCATTGTCCTGTGCGTTGTCAAAGAGCCGCCAATCATGGAAAGCGGAACGATCCGTCTCCTGCTGCTGCCGGATATGCTCTGCGGTGCGGCCATGCTGATCGCGATTGCGGAGCTCATCGACGAGCGGATTCACAAGCTTGACCGCGTGCTGCCGAAGAAGCGCCTGTATCGCGGATTTGGCATGCTGGCGCTTGCCGGGCTCGTCGGAGGGGCCGTTTCGCTGGCGGCTCTGGGCGTTGCCGCCGCGGCTGGATTGGCGGGGAAGGCGTATCTGCTGCTCATGTGCGGCGGCGGTCTGCTCTGTCTGATCTTCGGCGGTCTGCTTTTCAGGGAGTATAAAGAGATCTGAGAGGGGCGCTTCGGCGGGGAGGGCGGAATGAAATATACCTACTGTGAAGCGCTGATGTGGCGCCTGCTGACACCGGCCATGTTCCGATGGCTGCGGACGCAAAGGCCCGAATGGGACATCGCGGAGCTCAGACGGGCGAGCAAGAGAACCTACCGCCGGATGGTGAGGCGGACGCCGGATATCGGCGGACTGTCCCGGAATTCGCTGCGCATCTGCCTTTCCAGCGGCATGGTCTTTCTTTCCGTTTACGAGGCGGCGGAGGGGAGGATGGATGAGGCGTGCTTTGCCGGCATGGTGCTGGCCGGCATGGAGGCTCCGATCGTCAAGAGGTCCTTCCGCAAGAAGAGCCTGTTCACCGAGGAGGCGCAAAGAAAGCGCGCCGAAAACGCGGCAAGGGGCAACGCGCAGTCTGACAGCGCGCTGAACTGGAAAACCGAGGTCATCCCGGGGCGCGATGCCGATGAATGCACGATCATCTATCATCAATGCGGGATATGCGCTTTGGGACGGCAGGAGAAGCTGCTGCATCTGGTGCCCCATATGTGCGTGCTGGACACGCTTTCGGTGGAATGGATGGGCGGCGTGTTGTATCGAACGAAGACGCTTGCCGGCGGCGGGGACTGCTGCGACTTTTACATGTGCAAAAAGGGCTCAAAGTGGGATGCTGAAAGGGGCGGGACTGCGTGAATTGGAGCAGAGTGATATTGGATGGTCTGGCCATGGCGGCGTATTTCAATCTGTTCGCCACGGTCATCGTGTTGGTTGATCCCAGGCTGATGATGTCCGGCTATCCGCGTTCCATCCAAAAAGCCGCGCCCTCGCCGCAGACCGGGAGGGAGCGAAGGATCTACCTCCTGTGGATGTATTTCGGGATGCTGCTGCCGCTGACCGTCTATGGTTCCCTCAGCCAGGTGAACGGGGGCATAGCCGGTTTTCAAAGCCTGTTCCGGGCGGCATACGCGCAGTGGCTCATCATCGGCTTCTCGGATTTCTTTTTGCTGGATATCCTCCTGCTGCAAAAACTGGGCCTGCGCGCCCGGATACCCGGCACGGAGGAGCATGAGGATTACCGGCTGGGCAACTGGCTCAAAAAGCTGGCCGTACCGGAGCATTTTTTGGGCTGGCCCCTCGTGGTGGCGCCGGTGCTTTCGGTGATTCAGGCGGGTTTGGGGCTGCTGTGGGGCAAAATGGGCTGAGCAGCCGCGGAACGCGGTGCGCGGGGAACGGGCGCTTTGCCGGAAAGGAAGGAAAGCATGAGCTTGATGTATGGGCTTCTCAAGCCAATCGTGAGGAAGCTGGTCAAGAACAGGGTGCATCAGGAGGAGAGCTATGAGGATTTTGTGCGCGTGTCGCATGAGATACAGGCGAAGTTCCGATTCAGGCTCCCCCAAATAAGGGGATATGAATTCCGAGACGAGCAGATCGGCGGATTTCACTGCATCGTCGGGCATAAGGCGGGAAGGACGCCCAAGCGGGCCTTGGTCTATTTTGTCGGCGGCGGGGAACGCAGGTGGCAGCTCCCTATGAAAAAATCCATGGCAAGGTATATGGAGGAGACGGACCGGGAGCTTTTCATCCCGCTGTATCCGCTCTATCCCGACTATAATATCGTGGATGAGGTGGAGATGATATGCAGCCTGCACCGCAGGATGCTGGAGCGGTATGAGGCGAAGGATATTGCCTGGCTGGGCTTTTCCGCGGGCGCTGACATGATCATGGCGACGGGCCGCTATATCGTCCGGCAGGGAAATCGGCTTCCTATGCCCGGTCTCATGATCCCCGTTTCGGGCTGCAACCTAAGCATTTCCGAGGAATCCTACGCGAGGATGCTGGAGATCGAAAAGCGGGATATGATGATGAATGCCGCGTCGATGAAGCTCTTTCCCGGGTTTTATAATCCGGGCGGAAAATATCCCGAATACCTCTGGGGATGCGCGGCGGAGGATGACTACACGGGCTTTCCCAGAATCATCATGTACTTTGGCGGGGATGAGATATTCGCCGCGGAAGCGCCTGAATATGAAAAGGCGTTCAAGCGGTGCGGCGTGCCGGATTACACGATTCATGTGACGCCCGGGATGTTTCACGCCTATCCCATGTTCTCTTTTTTGAAGGAGGGCAGACAGGGCGAAGATGAGATTATCGGCTATCTGAAGCAGTGAGCGCGCAGCAGAGGACGCGTGTTGACCGGCGCTAAGGATGGCGGCGGGGGACCGGGGAGGACGGGATCTGCCCCGATGCGTTTCATACTGGAAAACCGAACCGATGTGAGACGGGGGAAGGACATGACGGTGAAAAGAAAAATACAAGCCGCACTTCTGTGCGGCATGCTGGGCTGTGTGTGCTTCGGCGCGGGCGACTGGCTGATGATCTATGGCGATACGGCGCATTCGGGCGCCCTGGCCTGGCTGACGGAGGGGGCGGCCGCGATTGCCCCGTGGAGGAACGCCGTGGCCATGGCGCTGGCGTTCCCGGGGATTATTCTCTACGGCATCGCCCTGTTCGCCATTGCCGCATTTCTCAGGGAGGAAAAGCAGCGGCGGATTTATCATTATCTGACTGCGTTCGGCCTGACGCCATGGCTTGGGCTGCATCTGTTTTATATCATGATCCTGTATGGGTTTGCCTGGATGTCCGCCGGCGGGTATCAGGAGGGGGCGCTCGCGGCATCGGAGGCGATGTTTGGCCACCTGTCCTGGGTCGTCATCCTCAGCGAGGCGCTGATGCTGCCGCCATATCTCTATTGGTTCTGGGTGCTTGCGCGGGGGAACAGCGCCTTCCCCAAGAGGATGGCGCTGATCAATCCCCTCATCCTGTATGCCCTTCTCAAGCTGATCACGCTGCTCATGCCGGAAAGTGCGTTTCGGCTCGCCTTTACCAATGGCCTGATGAGCGAGAGCATGATCATCTGGTTTGCTGCGATGCTGGCGTGGAACGCGCGGCAAGGGCCGCGGGGCATGCGGCAGGCCCCTTCGCTTCCGCGCTAGACGGCAAAGCGGGAACAGCCGGTTGCCCCTGCGCCGTCGTGCGCGGAGGGCAGGTATTTGCGGTAAAGCGCGTAAAACTCCTCCGGCGAAACGGCGGAGAGCCACGGGGCGGACGCGATCATGCAGCTTTCCCCCTCCTGCGTGCTGTGCCCTTCGGCACAGGACGGGAAGAGAATCAGGTCGCCGTTTTGAACGTAGAAATTGCAGAGCTCGCGGCTCATGACGGCGTCCAGCACGCGGCGCGCGGCGGCCTCCGGGATGGAGCGGCGGGCGCAGATGTAGGAGGCGACGAGCACGGGGCCCTCCTGCGGCGTCACAAGGTGCGTCGCCATGCCGTCGGCGCGCAGCGCATAGAGGGAGGGAACGAGCGCGGTCTCTCTTTCGCCCGTGCGCACCTGCTGATAGGCGCCGATGGGCATGTCGGACACGCTGCCGCGCGCGAGAACGCGTTCGGCCGCATCCTTGCCATAGCGCTCCCAAACGCTTTTGACGATGGACTTTGCCGCGGAGTTGTTGATGCCGCCAAAGGCGAGATCCTCGATCTCGGGAATCGGTTTTTTGCAGCCCTCCGGGTTTCTGGTGAAATAGACCATCGGAATGGCCGCGAAGGGGATGAGCGAGCGATCCCGCGTGCAGGCCGTCAGCACAGGCGAGGGACGAAGCGCGCTCCAGTCCCGGGCGGGATAAAGCCCGTCCCTGAAGCGGCTGAAGATCAGCGGATTTTCAAAGACCTCCAGGTCGGCGGAGACGATGACATCCGGCAGCACGGCGTCCCTTCGGGCGAGGTATTCCGACATGTGCTCGCCGTATCCGAGGCCGAAGCAGCGAACCTCCAATTCGATGCCGTCGTCTCTCAGCGCCTCCGCGATCCGGCGGAGGTATTCCTTTTCCTGGCGATGCAGCACGCAGATGTGGTTCCAATAGAGTAAAACGTGAGTCATGCGAGGTGCTCTCCCTTCCGCAAAAGCGTTTGATAGGTTCTTTGCAGCCGGTATTGGCGGCTGAGCTCTTCGTAAAGACGGGTCTCCCCGGCCGTTCGCCTGGGCGCCGCGATCATCGCGCCCGAGGACATGACGATGCGCCGCCCGGCCATGAGCGCGGTGTGCGGATCGTGCGTGACGACGAGGACGAGCTTATCCGCGCTTTGCAGATAGCGGAAGGCCTTTTCCTTGTCGATGCCCGCATTTTCGATCTCGTCGATCAGCACGATGGGGCTGTCGCAGACGCAGGCGATGTCGGCGATCATCAGCGCGCGGGACTGCCCGCCGCTCAGAAGATTCAGATTTTGCCCGAGCAGGATGGGCTCGGGCGTGATGTCGTTCGCCATCCCGAGCGCCCTGGCCGGATCGATTTGCTTGTCCCGGCAGCGGGCGTGCAGCAGCAGGAATTCCTCGACGGTCGTATCCAGCACGAAGCGCATGTTCTGCCCCAGATGCGCGACGAGCCTGTCGGAGATGGCCTGGCGCTCGGCGCGGGCGACGCTTTGCCCGTTCAGCAGAATCCGGCGCCGCGATACGGAATCGCCGTCGGCCAGCTGCTCGACGTCCTTGATGAGCCGGCTTTTGCCGGAGCCCGTATGCCCGACGATGGTGATCAATTCGCCTCTGCGCATCGTGACGGAGGGAAGCGCCTCGGGGCGGCCGTCCTTGCCAAAGCCCGAAAGGATGGTGATGTCGTTCATGGATTTGCCTCCCCGAAGTCGATCTTGCCGATGATGCCCTGCTGGAATGCCGCGCCGACGCGCGTTTCGCCCACGCAGTAGGAGCAGATGCCGCTGGGCATCGTGTGGCGCAGCGTGTCGCCCTCAAAGCTCCGGCAGACCTCGCTTTCCAGGAGCCAATCGGCCAGGAGATCGACGCCGTATCCCACGAGGCCGTCCACACGAAAGAGGACCGCGGAGGGGTTCAGGCGGCGGATATTCCAGCTGATGATTTCCAGCTCCGCCTGGGAGACCATGTCGATCTTTGTCAGCACGATGAAATCCGCCTGCGTGAGCATGGGGCCGAGCTTATCGGGCGTCTTGCAGCTGGCGGTGCAGTCGAGCACGCAGCCGGCGATCATGCGCTGCGTGGCGGGGGAGCAGCGGTGGCAGAGCCCCGCCGTCTCGATGACGAGCGTATCGCATTGCCGGTTGTCCGCCCAGGCAAAGAGCTCCGGAAGATTGGAGACGAGAAAGTGATCCGGACAGATGTCGCCGCTCAGGCCTGTGACGCAGGGCAGGCCGAGACGGCCGTAAACCGCCGCGTCGTCCGAGTGCAGGCAGTCGATCTTGCAGACGCATGGATGCGTTCTGCCGGAAAGGAGCGGAAGAAGCCAGCGCAGCACGGCGGTTTTTCCGCATGCGGAAGCGCCGGAGAAGAGAAGGATTCGCTTTGGCATGGAGAACCTCCAAATTGTTGTAAGCATAGACTAACATCATTTGCCCGGCCTGTCAGTATCATCTGAGACTGCGCGCGCAAAAAAAAGAGTTTGATGCAAAGGATTGACTTTGTATCGTATTTATCGTAAAATAACTACGTTAGAATGCGCTAACGAGGGGGGAAGAGATGGACGAAATCGCGCGGGCCCTGTCCCTGTCCAGTCTGTTTGCCGGATGTGATGCGGCGAAGCTGCGGTTTGAGCTGAGGCGCTTTCCCTCCGGACGCATGCTGTCGGATTGCCCCGCCGGCGTATCCAGCGTGGGGCTTGTGACCAAGGGACGCGTGGACGTGTATTCCGTTGCGCTGGACGGGCGGGACGTGCTGCTCAGCTCGCTTGGCGCGGGGGAATGCTTCGGCATCTGCAACCTGCTGGCGGACGGCGAGATGGAAACCGTGCTTCGCTGCGGCGTGGATACGCACATCGCATATATCTCCAAATCGTGCCTGCTCGGGCTGCTGCATGAGGATGTGGAGTTCGCGCTCAGATATGCGGCGCTGTGCAACGAGAAGCTGCAGTTTCTCCTCGGCAAGATCGAGTTGCTGACCGTGCAGTCCTGCCGGGGAAAGCTGATCTCGTGGCTGACCCTGCACGCGGATGCCCGGGGCATGGTGGCGTGGAAGGCTTCGCGCGATGAGCTGGCGCGCCATCTGAGCGTCAGCCGGGCGGCGCTGTTTCGCGAGCTGGGAAGCCTGCAGGAGTGCGGAGCGGTGAGGGCGCAGGAAAACGGGTTTCAGATCCTCGACAGGCAGCGCCTGGAGGATCGGATGAGGGAAACCGAAAACGCATGACGGATTTAGCCGCCGGGTGCGGCATGAATCTTCATAAATGTAGAAAGGAAGGAACCCCTATATGAAAAAGATCATTTCTGTGATGATCGCTGCGGTGCTGCTCTGCGTGTGCGCCGCTGCGATGGCGGACATGAACATTGTTGCCCTGAGCGGCCCGACTGCGATGGGCATGGTACAGATGATGAATGAGGCCGAGGAGGGCGGCAGCCTGGAGGAGCGCGGCTACAGCTTCACCATCGCCTCGGCGGTGGACGAGGTATCCCCGATGATCGTGCAGGGAACGACCGATATCGCGGCCGTGCCGGCGAATCTGGCCTCCGTGCTGTACAACAAGACCGAGGGCGGCGTGCAGGTGCTGGCCGTCAACACGCTCGGCGTGCTCTACATCGTGGAGAACGGCGAGAGCGTTCAGTCCGTTGAGGATCTGCGCGGCAGGACGATCTATGCCAGCGGAAAGGGCGCGACGCCGGAGTACGCGCTCAATTACATCCTTTCCAGCAATGGCATCGATCCGGAAAAGGACGTGACGATCGAGTGGAAGAGCGAGCACGCCGAGTGCCTCTCCACGATCCTCGCGGAGGAGAACGGGGTTGCCATGCTGCCCCAGCCGTTTGTGACGACCGCGCAGACGAAGAGCGAGGCGATCCGCGTCGCACTGGATCTGACCGCGGAGTGGGATGCCCTGCAGGCCGATGTCGAAAACCCGAGCGCGCTGATTACCGGCGTGGTCATCGCCCGCAAGGCGTTTGTCGAGGAGAACCCGGATGCGGTGAAGGCGTTCATGGAGGATTACAAGGCCTCCGTCGAATTCGTCAACAGCAGCAACGACGAGGCCGCGGCGCTGGTGGGCAAGTACGGCATCGTGCCGGAGGCCGTGGCGCAGAAGGCGCTTCCCGCGTGCAATATCGTGTTTATCGAGGGCGGCGAGATGCAGGAGAAGCTGGAGGGATATCTCTCTGTGCTGCTTGAGCAGAATGCTACATCCGTCGGCGGCAAGCTGCCGGAGGCCGACTTCTACTACGCGCAATAAGGCGACAACAGCAAAACAGGCATATGCTCTCCGCACGGGGAGCATTTGCTTTCTAAATCGGGAGTGCGATGATGAAAAAAAGGAAAATTAAGCTGTGGGCGGTCATCAGCTGGCTGCTCGTCTGGCAGGCGTGCAGCATGGCGGTGAAAAGCGACATCTTTCTGGTGTCGCCGCTGCGCGTGGTGAGCAGGCTCTTTGAACTCGCCGTGACGGCGAAGTTCTGGCAATCCATCGGCTTTTCGCTGGCGCGCATCGGCAGCGGGTTCCTGCTGGCGATGTGCTGCGGCATTGTGCTGGCGGCGCTGGCCGCGCGCTATTCGCGCATAGAGGAGCTGCTGGCCCCCGCCGTTCTGGCGATCAAGACGATTCCCGTGGCTTCGTTCATCATTCTGGCGCTCATCTGGTTTTCCTCCAGGAACCTCGCCGTGCTGATCTCGTTTTTGATGGTTTTGCCGATCATATACACGAATGTGCTCGATGGCATACGGGCCGTAAAGCCCGAAATGCTGGAGATGGCGGCGCTCTTTCGCATTCCGGCGGTGACCAGGGTGCGCTGCGTCTATCTGCCGGAGGTCATGCCGTTCTTTCGCTCGGGCTGCACGGTGGCCTTGGGGCTCTGCTGGAAATCCGGCATTGCGGCGGAGGTCATCGGCGTGCCCAAGGGCTCCATCGGCGAGCATTTGCAGCAGGCGAAGATCTATCTGGAGACGCCGGATCTGTTTGCCTGGACGATTGTGATCGTGCTGGTGAGCGTGCTTTTTGAAAAGATCATCCGGCTGCTCCTGGACAGACTGGCCGCGCGCCTGATGGAGGTGTGAACGTGGGCGATATCGTCATCAAAAATCTGAATAAAGCGTTTGATGGAAAGCCCGTGCTGCGCAATCTGTCGCTGCGGATTCCCTCGGGGCGGTGCTTTGCGATCATGGCGCCGTCCGGATACGGGAAGACGACGCTGCTTCGCATACTGATGGGCTTTGAACGGGCGGACAGCGGCAGCATTGACGGGCTTGAGGGACAGCGCCTCAGCGCGGTTTTCCAGGAGGACAGGCTATGCGAGCATCTTTCCGCGCTGCAGAATATCCGGCTTGTGCGCCCCGAACTGCCGAGGGATGCGATGGTCGGGGCGCTCCGGAACGTGGGCCTCGCGGATTGCTGCGATCAGCCCGTGCGGGAGCTCTCCGGCGGCATGCGAAGGCGCGCCGCGCTTGTGCGGGCGCTGATGGCCCAATATGATGTGCTTATCCTGGATGAGCCGTTCAAGGGGCTGGATGAGGAGACGAAGGCGCTTGTCATCCGGGAGACCAGGGAGAGGATCGCGGGAAAGACGGCTGTGATGGTGACGCACGATCCCAAGGAGGCCGAAGCCATGGGCGCGGAGGTTGTGGCGCTTGAAAGCGCGGCGGATGTGCAGCCCGGCGAGAGGCCGGCGGAATGAACGGAAAGCGATGGGACAGCGTGGAGGAAAGGACATACGAGGAAGAGGCGTTTGGGCAACGGGCCCGCAGGCTGAGCGAGCAGGGCGAAAAGGTGGTCTATCGGATTGACTGTGATACCGGCATGGGGATCATCACGGATTACCGGCTGTTTCCGGGGATCAGCCTGCAGTTTAACGAGATTTGCGGCAGCGCACTGCCGGAGCAGCCGTGCAAAGCGCCCCTTTTGGAACTCAACTACTGTGAAAAGGGGCAGTATGAGTGCGAATTCAGCCGGGGCGGCTGCGCATGCCTGCGTGAGGGAGGCTTTGCCGCCAGCAGCCAGAACGAGCGCAAGATCCGCTCCCATTTCCCGCTGGAAACCTATGTGGGCATCAGCGTGCTGATTGACGTGTCCAGGGCGCAGCGCTTTGTTTCCGCCCATTATCCGGAGCTTTCCCTGTGCCTTGACGCTTTGCCGGAACGCCTCTGCCCGGAGCATACCTGCCTGAGCCTGCCGGATCACAACCGGATCCGGGAGATCTTCAGGCAGATATACGACGTGCCCGCGGCGGTGGAGGCGCCGGCATACTACCGAGTCAAGGTGCTGGAGCTTCTTCTCCTGCTGACCTCGATCAGGCCGTGTCCGTCCGCGTGTGTGCACTATCTCAAGGGGGACAGAAAGGCGCTGATGGAGCAAATCCGGCTGCGCCTGCAGCAGACGCTTGACGAGGAGCTTCCGCTCCGCGGCGTTGCGGAGACATACGGCATCTGCCTCAGCGTGCTCAGGCGGGATTTTACGCGGCTTTACGGCCTCGGCCCCGGCGCGTATCGCAGACGCTGCCGGATGCAGGCAGCCGCGAGAATGCTTGTGGGCACGGATCTGCCCGTCACGGACATCGCCGCGCAGGTGGGCTACCGAAACGCCAGCAAGTTTTCATCGGCGTTTCGGGAAGAGATGGGAAAGACACCTGCGGCTTACCGAAAAACGCACGGCGTTTTGGAGCATTGAGGCGGAATGAGGCCGTTCAGGAGTGGCAAAGCGGCTGGAGATGGGGTAAAATCCCTTTTAGTTAGAATAAGCTAACTAAATAAATGGAAAGGGTGTTTCATATGAAGAATTGCTTTGCATCCGTGATGGCCGTATTCCTTCTGGCCTGTCTGCTGGTGGTATCCTCCGCCGTGGCGGAGGAGGCGGTCAATCCCGAGGCGCTGCTTGATGAACTGACCGGCACGTATGACGAGCTGTTTACGACCATCTGCGCGCCGGAATACGACGACATTTGGCTGGAGCGCTGCGCGCAGTACGTCGGTGCAGAGAATGCGGAGGCCGTCGCCGCGATGCTCAAGGGCGCATGCGTGGGCGAGATTTACGGCCAGGAGGCCGTCGATGCCTACACGGCCGCGCCGGAGAGCACGGTGTTTGACTGCTTCTTCATCAACGGGGTAAACCAGTTTGTCTTTAGCGGCAGCCGGATCAGCGGCCTTGACAAAGAGGGCAATGTGGTGTTTGACCATGACTACCGGTATGTGGAGACCGTGGAAGGGATTTTCACACCGTACATCTACAAGACCGATGATGCGGATGCGGGCGAATTCACCTACGTCTGTCTGGCGCCCGACACCCCGGAGGGCACGTTCCACATCGAGTTCCGCTATGGCGGCGATCTTGAAGCGCTCAAGCAGGCGTATGAAGGGCCCTATGCCTATTGGCTGGCGGCGGGCATTCCTGCCGATGCGGACGCCGAGATGATCTACAACTGCATCGATCTCTTCTGCTCGGAGAACGCGGCGGAGTGAGATTGGCCTTACATCCCGGGAATTGAAAAAAAGCGGGCTTCCCCTTCGCGATGGAGAGGGGAGCCCGCTTTTTATGCGATTCAGGAGGCGGTGATTTTCCAGCCCTCGGCCTGTCTGCGCACCTCGGCAAAGCGCCTGTACAGGCCGTCCTCGCCGATCAGCTGCGCGTGCGTGCCCTGCTGGACGATGCGTCCGTCCTGCACGACCAGGATCTGGTCGGCGTTTTCGATGGTGGCCAGCCGGTGGGCGATGGTGACGACGGTCTTTTTGCGCGTCAGCTCTGCCAGTGCGGCCTGGATGAGATGCTCATTCTCCGGATCGATGCTGGCCGTGGCCTCGTCCAGGATGACGATGGGCGCGTCCTTGAGGATGGCGCGCGCGATGGAGATGCGCTGGCGCTCCCCGCCGGAGAGCGTGCCGCCGCCCTCGCCGATTACGGTGTCGTAGCCGTTGGGCAGGGCCATGATGAAATCGTGACACTGCGCCTTTTTGGCTGCGGCGATCATCTCCGCCTCGGTCGCGCCGGGCCTGCCAAAGCAGATGTTCTGGCGGATGGTGTCGTGGAACAGATACACGTTCTGGAACACCATGGAGATGTTCTTTAAAAGGCTGTCGCAGGTGAACTCCCGCACGTCGTGGCCTCCGATGCGGATGCAGCCGCTGTTGACATCATAGAATCGGGCGATCAGGTTGCAGATGGTGGTCTTGCCGCTGCCCGACGGGCCGACGATCGCGGTGGATGTGCCCTCGGGCATGGAAAAGCTCACATCGCGGAGCACGTCGCCCTCCCCGTAGCCAAAGCGGACGCGGTCAAAGGTGATGTCAAACCGGCGGAGCGGGATATCCCGGCCGTCCCTGTCGATGTAGTGCTGTTCCTTGAGGGCGTCCAGCTGGTCCATGGCGTGATCGATGATGCTCAGCACATGGGCGCTGTCGCTGATGGATTCCACCCCCGCAAAGATGCCGAAGGAGAGGAAGGCAAACATCAGCATCAGAGGAAGCGCCATCTGTCCGGCGAGGCCCATGGAAATCGCCGCGGCGGCCAGAGCGACCGAGGCGGTCTTGAGCGCCAGCAGATGCAGGCAGTTGGCGGGGGTGTAGCCCCATTCGATATCCAGATTGACCTTGCGGCTCTCGGCGCAGGCGTCCGCCAGGGAGGCCATGGCCGCGCCGCCCTGGCCGAAGGATTTGACCGTGGCCAGGCCGCGCGCATATTCCAGTGTGGCGGCGGTCAGGTCGCGCTCCGCCTGTGTGGCCCTCGGCGCGAACCGCGCGCTGTGACGGCCGATGAGCAGCAGAAACAGGAAGGAGACTGCCGCGCCCGCCAGCGCGATCAGCGCCGTTTTGGGGCTGATGACCGCCAGAGACAGAAAGATGCACAGAAAATTGAGATAGCCGCCCACAAAGGTATCCACCATGCGCATGCCCATGTTTTCCAGCGTGTTCAGCCCCGTGGTGATGGCGTTCAGGATGCTGCCGGTGTCCATCTGCTGGAAATAGCCGAGGGACACGCGCTTGAGCGCGTCTCCGATGGCCAGCCTGTCCCGCGCCACCAGCTCGTAGCCGATTGTCTCCTGGAATTTGGAGCGCATGTAGTCAAACAGAAAGCGCAGAAAAACCAGTATGGCGATGATCAGGAGGCTGAGCCAGGTCCAGCGGGAGTCGAAGGAAACGCCGTCCCGGGCGGATTCGATGAGCATGCCGACGGTATATGCCGCGATCATCACAGGGCCTGCGGCGAACCAGGTGGAGAAAAAGGAAAAGACGAAGCCGATGTAGAGATTCCTGCGGAAGGAACCGCACCAACGGATAATTCTGGCGATGGTTCTGAACATGGTTTAAACCTCCCTTCCCGACGATACCGCCCAATGCTGCGCGCCCACATGGGCCTGCCACATCCGCCGGTAGAGCGGGCAGCGCTTCAGCAGTTCATCCTGCGTGCCCTGCGCGGCGATCCGTCCCTGGTCGAGCACGACGATGTTGTCCGCGTGGCGGATGGTGGAGAGCCTGTGCGCGATGACCAGCAGGGTCTTGCCCTTCGTCAGCGCTGCGATGCCGCGCTGAAGCTTGTCCTCGTTTTCGGGATCGGTGAAGGCTGTGGCCTCGTCGAGAATCACGATCGGCGCGTCCTTGAGCAGCATCCGGGCGATGGCGATGCGCTGCTTTTCGCCGCCGGAGAGGCGCTTGCCCGCTTCGCCCGCGGGCGTGTCGTAGCCCTGCGGCAGACGGCGGATGAATTCGTCGCACTGGGCCGCGCGGGCCGCGGCGTAGACCTCCTCATCGGTCGCGTCCGGTTTGCCCAGGCGGATATTCTCCCTGAGCGAGCAGCGGAAGAGAAAATTATCCTGCGCAACGAAGCTGACCATGTCCGCCAGCTGCCCGAGCGGCATGTTTTTGATGTTCACCCCGCCGATGGCGATCTCGCCGGCATCCACGTCCCAGAAGCGGGAGATCAGCCTGGCCAGCGTCGATTTGCCGCTGCCCGAGGGGCCGACCAGCGCGGTGAAGCTTCCCTGAGCCAGCGTGAGCGATACGCCGTGAATGACCTCGTTTGCCGCTTTGCCCGAATAGGAGAAGCGGACATCCCGCAGGGTGATGCCGCAGCCTTCTGGCGACGCCTTGGCCGCGGGCTCGGGAAGGGAGGGCATATCGAGGTACTGCTGCAATTCTTCCACGGTGAGCTGTACCTGCTTGATGCGGTTGGAAAAGACCTCCAGTTGGGCAAGCGATGTCACCATGGACATGGACAGCATCACGCACAGGGCGGCCTGCGCGGCCGTGAGCTGGCCTTGCGCGGCCAGGTGCAGGCTCACGGGCAGCACGCCCAGCAGCGTGGAGGGGAACAGCGCGAAGGCGAGCTTCATGGTCACCCAGGTGGAGGAGAGCCACTTGATGATGAAATCCCGGTACCGCGTGATGGAGCCGGCGAATTTCTCATAGGACACGCCGGAGCGGCCGAAAGCCTTGATGACCTCGATTCCCTCCACGTATTCCACGATGGCGCTGTTCATGGAGGAGCCGGATTGATTGTACACATCGTAGTTTTTGCCGCTGATTTTAAACGTAAGGGCCATGCACAGGAAGGAGAGCGGCAGGGTCACCAGCGAGGCGAGTGCCGCCCGGACATCCACCGTGCACAGCGCGATGAAGCTGACCAGGGGCAGGATCAGATGACCGCAGCCCTCGGGGATCATGTGGGCCAGAGGGGGCTCCATGCCCTCGATTTTTTCGACCATGGCGTTCTTGATTTCGCCGATGGAGTGCGCCGTAACCTCGCCGAGCGGCGCATGCAGGAATCGATCCGCCAGCCGCAGGCGCAGCTCTTCCAAAATGGTGTAGGCCGCCGTGTGGGACAGTCCGGTGGACAGGCCGAAGCCGACGACCTTGACGACGTAGGCGGTCAATGCCAGGCCGCACCAGCGCGCCATATCCTGCATGGTCAGGCGGTCCGCCGCAAACAGATCGATCAGGCGGAATACGCAGAAGTAGGGGATCAGCCCGGCCGTGACGCTGACGACGGACAGCGCGACGGAGCCGATCAGCAGCTTCTTTTTGGGCTGGGCGTAGCCGAACAGAACGGCCAGCCAGCCCTGTTTTTTGTCTTTCAAAGGGAAACGCTCCTTTCTCTTCAAGCGATGGACGGCAGCGTTTTTCTGCCGTCTCAAGCTTAGCAGAGAAAGGAGCGCGTTTCCGCTCCGTCTGGGCGATCCTGTCCCGCCCGGATGAAAAAGTTTACCGGATGGCGCGGCGGTAATCCAGCGGCGTTGTGCCCATCGTCCGCCGGAAGGCCGCGGCGAATTTGCTGGGGCTGTCGTAGCCCACTCGCCCGGCGATTTCCGCGATGCTCATCCCGCGCTCCTGCCTCAGCCATACCGCCGCCTGATTCATGCGGTATCGCGTCAGCCATGTGCCGATGCTTGTGCCGAATACGGAGCGGAAGCACTGCTTCATGGCGGTCATCGGGATGCCGAAGCGCCGGGCGAGTTCCTGCTGGGGATAGCTCTTGTCCATGTTTTCCGCCAAAAAGGCCTGAATCGCCTTGACCTTTTCCACCTGGGTCTTGTAAAAATAAGGCTTCTCCTCGAGCGTGTCGGGGAGCTCCAGCGCATCGAGAAAGAGCAGAAGCTCGAGAATCTTGATTTTGAAATAGGGCAGCTTGATCGCCTCGGGCACGGTGTAGAGCTCCGCGAAGATGTGTTCAATGGCGGGCTGGCTGCGCAGCACGTGGGGATAGCGGTCCGCACAGTATTTTCCTTGCAGGCGGAGGAGATCCACGGGAAAGTCCCTGAATTCCCCGGGCAGCGCGGCACAGGCGCGGACCATGTCCATGGAGACCATCGCGCCGTGGTAGTGGCTCAGCGGCATCTCAAAATGGCCGTTGTGCGTCAGCCGCCGGTCGAGCTTGAGGTCGCCTGCCTCCACATAGCCGTACGCGTCGTTGCGCGCGGTGTATTCAAGCCGCCCCTCGCGGCAGTGATCGATGCACAGCATCGCCCTGTCCGGCACGAATTCTGAATCGAAATACCGCATGTGAAAATCGTTGTAGGCCAGTGTCACGCCGGGAAACACATCGTACATGGTGATGGTTCCCTCGCCGGTTTCGTTGTGCAGCTGATAGACTGTGCAGCCGCCGCTCTGGGCCAGCAGGTGCACCTGATCACAATCGCCAAAGTAGGATGGCATGGCCGTCTCCTTTCCGTGCGGGCCGTTTTACGCCCTTTTAACCAGCATAGCATATTTGCCGCGGCATTTCTGCCCTGATCCGCCGAAAATCGCCCGATCAGCCAAAAAGCGCGCCGTGCGCGCTCCCACTGCCGAAGCACTTCCCATTCCAAAGCGTTTTTGTGCTCGCCGCCTGATATTTTGCGCAATTTCCGATCAGCCAAAAAGCGCGCCGTGCGCGCTCCCACTGCCGAAGCACTTCCCATT
>JAUNJB010000005.1:32398-53079 GCA_030535375.1 Clostridia bacterium
CCGATCAGCCAAAAAGCGCGCCGTGCGCGCTCCCACTGCCGAAGCACTTCCCATTCCAAAGCGTTTTGGTGCTCGCTGCTTGTTTTTCCGTGCAATTTCCGATCAGCCAAAAAGATGAGCGCGGCGCTCATCGCCGCGTCATCCTGCGGTATTCCATGGGAAGCATCCCCTTGGCGCGGCGAAACAGCTCCGCAAAGTGTCCCGCTGCCGTGTAGCCCACCGCCTGCGCGACCTGGGCCACGGAAAGATCGGTGTAGGCCAGCAGATGCTCCGCCTGATCCAGGCGCACCTTCTGCACATATTCCGCGATTGTGCAGCCGTAGCCGTCCTTGAAGCAGCGCTTGAGCTTCGTCGTGCCCATACAGGCGATGCGCGAGAGCCGGTCAATGGTCAGCGCGTCGGCGTAATGGCTGCCGATATAGGCGGTCAGGCTGTCGAGCATGACCATGTCCTCCGGGGAGAGCCGGGCCTTTTTCCGGCTGTTTAAGCGCTGATGGCGCTCAAATACCATGGACAGCGCCTCGGAGGCCTTTGCATCGTAGAACAGGGAGGCAGGCAGTCCCTCGCCGCGATAGGTCTCCACCTGCCTGAGCAGATGCACCATTTCCGGAAAATTCGCCGTTTCGTCGATGGTTTGGAACGCGGCGCTGGGGCTGACGTACTGATCGCCGAACTGCGCTCTGAGGCTCGTCTCGTAGTACGCGGGCCGGTATTCGATGCCGATGGAGCGGATGGGAATGTGCTTGTGGATCAGCGCGCGGAAGGGCCGGTGCCCGCCCAGAAAGCTCTTGACCACACGGCTGTTTAAGCTGCGGTAGGGATACAGCTCCTCGCCGGCGATGGAATGATAGTAGGTGACGCTCAGACACTCGGGAATTGCCAGATTGATGACGGTGTCCTCATGATACGAAAAATCGTGGATCTTGATATCGTATCCCTTGCCGGAGGTGTAAATCCAGTAGTAGCCGTCGCCCTGCTCAGGATCAATTTTCCAGCATTCCCCGACAGGGGGAAGGCCCTGAGGCGCGGGACAGGGGTGAAAGCCCAGCGCCTCAAACTGCTGATGATAGAAGCTGTGTTCCATCGGATGCCTCCTGTTCCAAGCGGACGCAAATCTGTGCCGAAAAGTCGTAAGTCTCCCCTAACTATTGTATCAGACTTCGGGCGGAATTACAATGACGGTGATTTTGAAGAAGAAAGGGTGATCCACCTTGAAGTCAAGCAAAAGGGGCTTTCCGCTGCTGATGGAGTGGGCGGGGCGCGACAGGCGGTACATCTACGCGTCCATCGTGCTGGCGCTCGTCTCCAGTCTGACGTCCATTGTTCCCTATTTCGCGTTTTACCGCATCATCGACGCCGTGATGTCGGGGGAGTGCACGCTCGGTTTTGCGGCAAAATGGGCGCTCATCATCCTGGGCGCGACGGCGGTGAAGACGCTGACCTGCCTGTTTGCCACGCTGTCCTCCCATCGCGGGGCGTACAATACGCTCTTCCGGGTGCGCTGCATGGTCACGGAGCACATGGCGCGGATGCCCCTGGGCGCGCTCAGCGAGCGCAGCACGGGGGAGATCAAGTACGTGATGAACGAGAGCATTGAAAAGCTCGAGCTGTTCCTGGCGCATAATCTGCCGGAGCTGGTGCTCTATCTGTCGGGGCCGATTGTGATGTTTATCTACCTGATGACGGTGAATGTGCCGTTGGCGCTGGCGAGCATTGTGCCGCTTTTCCTGGTCGCTGCGGTGATGATCGCGATGTTCTGGCGCTTTTCAAAGTTCATGGATGAGGTGAATGCATCAAGCGGCAATCTCTCCAGCGCGATCAACGAATATGTGAACGGCATGCGCCTGATCAAGGCCTATGGCATGGGCGCGCAGTCCTTCAAGAAATACGCCTCGGCCATCGACGATCAGCACCGCATGTGGGGCGCCATCACGCATGCCACGGGCCCGCTTTACTCGGCCTACGTGGTGCTGCTGGAATGCGGCATCCTGCTGCTCGTCCCCCTGGGCGGCTATCTGTTCGTCCATGGAAACATCACCGCGGGCGTGCTGCTGCTTTTCGCATTCGTGGGCACGCAGTATCTGACGGATATCCGCCCGCTTCAGGAGCTGGCCTCCAATCTCTCCTATGCGCTCAACGGCGTCAACCAGGTGAAGGAGATTCTGGAGACGCCCGTCTTTGGCGGGGGAAAGCCCTTCCCGGCGCGGCACGACATCGAGATAAGGGATGTCACATTTGGCTATGCGCCGGACAAGCCCGTGCTGCGTCATTGCAATTTGCGCATCGCGCACGGGGAACAGATCGCCTTTGTCGGGGAGTCCGGCGCGGGCAAAAGCACGCTGGTGCAGCTCATCTCCCGCTTTTACGATGTGAATGAGGGGGAGATCAGAATCGGGGGCGTGGATGTGCGGGAGATCGATTACGAGGCGCTTTTGGAAAATGTCTCCGTCGTCTTCCAGCAGAGCTTCCTGACCAGGGGAAGCGTGTTTGAAAACATCGCCATGGGCAACCATGCCGCGACGCTTGATGATGTGCGCGCCGCCGCAAGGGAGGCGCAGATCGACGATTTCATCATGTCCCTGCCGGACGGATACGATACGAAGGTGGGCAGCTATGGCACCCGTTTCTCCGGCGGCCAGAAGCAGCGCATCTGCATCGCGCGCGCGATCCTCAAGAACGCGCCTATTCTCATTCTGGATGAGGCGACCAGCGCTGCCGACCCGGAGAATCAGCTGGAGATCGACCGCGCCGTCGACAATCTTTGCAGGGGAAAGACGGTGATCATCGTTGCGCACCGGCTTGGCATCGTGAAAAGCTGCGGCAGAATCGCCGTGGTGGAACGCGGAGGCATCAGCCGCGCCGGCACATTTGAGGATATGATCGCGCACAGCCCGTACTTTGCCGGGGCGTGGAGCGATTACAATGCCGCCAGAAACATCCGATACAGCCTGAGAGGAGGCGAAACCGCGTGAAACATGAGGCATTCAAAATGGGCGGCAGGCTGAAAGCGTCCATCGCCGGCGTCGTGCTGGAGGGCCTGCTCAGCAGCTGCAATTTCCTCGTGCTCTTCAAGGTGCTGGATCTCATCTTTGAGGGGAACGTCTCGTTCGCGGATATTTTGGAGGCCACGGCAGTGCTGGCGCTGATCTTTGCCGCCCGGCTGGTATTGTACATCGTCTCCTATACGGGCAGCCAGATCGGCGGCTCCGATGTGAGCAGGGGCGTGCGAATCGCCATCGGGGACAAGCTGCGGCGCATACCGCTTGCCCTGTTCACCCAAAACCGCACGGGCTTTTATATCAACGCCGCCACGAGCGAGGTCTCCGATTTTGAGCAGATTCTCACGCACAAGGTGGCGGGCATCACCAAATACTGCATCCTGCTGCTGGTCGTCGGGCTTTACGGCTGTGCGCTGTATCCGCCTGTGGGCCTGGCGATGCTCATTTCCTCGCTGCTGCTTGTGCCCGCGATGGCGCTGTCCATCCGGCAGGTGAGCATTCACGGCACACAGAAAAACCGCGCGCGCGAGGAAAACGTCAGCGCGATTACGGAGTATCTCAGCGGCAGCCAGACCCTGCGCTCCTACGCCCTGGTGGGCAAAAAGAACGAGGCTGTGACAGAGGCCATGAAGGTGTACTCGAATATCAGCTACAATTACGAAAAGGCCGTGCTGCCCATCGGCTTTGGCTACAACTATTGCAGCTTCATCGCCCTGGCCGCGTCGATCGTCCTGGCGGCGAGGGCTTGGCTCGATGCAGCGATATCCCCGGCAACGCTGATTCTGCTGATCATGCTGCCGCTGTTTGTCTGCAAGGTGAATATGACTACGTTCATCGAGATGACGGCCTATCGCAATCTGATGCTCTCCCGGAAGAAGATCGAAGGAATCCTTGGTGAGCGGGAAGAAAGCGCGCCGGATACCGCGTTTGCGCCCAAACGCTTTGACATCGAGTTTAAGGATGTGGACTTTGCCTATGTGGAGAACGAGCCCGTGCTGAAAAAGGCCAGCTTTACCATACCGCAGCACAGCTTGACCGCCATTGTGGGCGATTCCGGCGCGGGAAAATCCACGATCCTGAATCTGATCGCGAAGTATTATCAGCCGCAGGGAGGCCGCATTAGCATAGGCGGGCAGGATATTCTGGCCGTGCCGTCCGAGCAGGTGCTGCGCCTGGTCAGCCAGGTGGATCAGGACGTGTTCCTGTTCAACGACACGGTCAGAAACAACATCCGATACGCCCGTCCGGATGCCTCCGATGCGGAGATTGAGGCGGCATGCCGCCTGGCGAACTGCGACGGCTTTATCCGGGCGATGGAAAAGGGATATGATACGGAGATCGGCGAAAACGGCAACCGCCTGTCCGGCGGGGAGCGGCAGCGTCTGTCCGTGGCGAGGGCGATTCTCAAGGACAGCCCGATCATCCTGCTGGACGAAGCCACGGCCTCCCTGGATATCGAAAACGAGCTGCTGGTCAAGCAGGCGGTTTCGCATCTGCTCAAGGCGGACAAGACCGTGGTGATGATCGCGCATACGCTGCCCATCGTCAAGGAAGCGGACAAAATTCTCGTTCTGGATGGCGGCCGCGTCGCGGAGAGCGGCACGCATGAGGAGCTCGTTGAGCGGGGCGGCAAGTACGCCGGCATGTGGCATGCTTCGCAGCGGCTGAAATAACCGCTGATCCCGGGGCTGTCAGGCTCGGCATTCAGATATTCTAAGAAAAAGCTCGGTATTTGCGGTTTTCAAAGGGGCCGGCATCTGCCGCCGGCGGCGGAAGCCGGCAAGGCGCAGCCCCGAAGGCTGCTGTCCTCGGCTGACGCGTCCGCTTCGCAAGCGTAAGGAGCGCTGAAAACGCGGCCGTGCGGGATTCCAGTCCCAGGCGCTCAAAGGCTTGATTTGCCTGGAAAACCGCTTTCTTAGAATGCTCTGAATGAACCTGACGGCCCTCTTTGTCATTTTGGCCTTGCTCGCCCGCCATGCCGATGCGTTTTGATGAAAATGAAAAATCCGCGCCAATGGCGGTTTTGGGGCTTGACTTGAGGGAAACTTCGTGGTAAGCTATCATCGTTAGCTAACACTGATCGCTTATTGGAGGGCTGAGGGTGCCAAGAGATAAGAGCGCCAGCCATGCGCGCATCGTTCCTGCCGCGAGAGCGGAATTCTTGCAATATGGCTTTGAAAACGCATCCATGCGCAGAATTGCGCAGGCCGCCGGCATGACTTCGGCGGGGCTGTACCGCCATTTTGCCGACAAGGAGGGCATGTTTGCCGCGCTGGTGGAACCGGCGCTCGCACAGCTTCAGGCGTGGTATGAGGCACACAAGGCCCTGGATTACAGGCTGCTGGACGATCTGAAGCTGGACGATTTGTGGGAGGGAGACACGGAGGTTCGGCTGATGCGTGAGATCGTCTATCCCAATTTTGACGCATTCAAGCTGCTGGTATGCCGCTCTGAAGGGACGCGGTATGCGAATTTTCTGCATGAGCTTGTCATGCTGGAGCAGCGGGAGACGGAGCTGTTTATGGACGAGATGCGCCGGCGCGGCCTGCCGGTGAAGGACATCCGCCCGGAGGAGCTGCATCTGCTGCTCAGCGCATATGTGTCGGCGATATTTGAGGTGGTGGTGCATGACTTTGCGCAGGAGGACGCCGTTCACTATCTGGGCACGCTGCAGGCGTTCTTCATTCCGGGCTGGCGGGCCGTTTTGGGGTTCTGAGAACCTCATTTTTTTCACAGATAGTTAGTTTATGCTAACTTATAAAGGAGAAGATGTATATGAAAGACAGGAAAGAAAGCACGCTGAAGGTGCTGTTTTCCTTTGCGGGAGAGGCCAGGGGACGCATGACGCTCTCCGTGGTGCTCGCGCTGATCGGGGAATTGTTTGGCATGGCGCCCTATTTTGCCGTGGCGCTGCTGGCCAGGCAGATTTACGGACGGACGGCTACCGTCGCCAACGCGGCGGCGATTGCGCTGACGGCAGCCGTATGCATGGCGCTGCGGGCACTGCTGACGGGGCTGTCGTCCATGCGGAGCCATGGGGTGTCCTTCACCATCCTCAAGAACATCCGCTGCGCCATCGCGAAGAAGATGGCAAGGGTGCCCATGGGTGTGATGCTGGAGACGCCGTCCGGCACATTCAAGACGCTGCTCGTGGACAATGTGGGGCGGCTGGAGGATATCATCGCGCACATGGTGCCGGAATTCCCATCCAACCTGTCCGCGCCGCTTTTGAGCGTGGCGCTCGTGTTCCTGATGGATTGGCGCATGGGGCTGGCCTCGCTGATCACCGTGCCGCTGAGCGTCATATTCATGGTGGGCATGATGCAGGGCTACACGGAGAAGATGGAAACCTATCTGCGCGCGGGCAATGAGATGAACGCCGCGCTGGTGGAATACGTCGGCGGCATTCAGGTGATCAAGGCGTTTGGCCAAGGCAAAAAGAGCTTTGGGCACTTTTCCGACTCGGTGAACTTCTTTCACGACAGCACGCTTGACTGGTGGCGGCAGAGCTGGTTTTGGATGGCGGGCTGCAAGGCGGTGCTTCCCTCGACGCTGCTGGGAACGCTGCCCATCGGCGCGGTGCTGTTCATGCGCGGCGAAATCGAGCTGTCGTTGTTCCTGGCGTGCATCATCATTCCCATCGGATTCATGGCGGGGCTGATGCGCTTTGCCTTCGGGCTGGAGCAGCTGTCCACCATGGCGGCAAATCTGGAGCCGATTCAGGCGTTTCTTGCCACGCCGGAGCAGATCCGTCCCGAGCAAAGGGCGATGCTGGGCGAGCGCTCCTTTGTGTTTGATCACGTGGGCTTCTCCTACGACGGAGAGACGGAGGTGCTCAGCGATGTGAGCTTCACCGCCGAAAGCGGGCAGGTCACGGCGATCGTCGGGCCGTCCGGCTCGGGCAAGTCCACCATCGCCAAGCTGATGGCGGGCTATTGGGATGCTACGTCCGGCACGGTGCGCTTTGCCGGGCAGAGGATACAGGATATCCCGTTTGACCAGATGACGGGCGAGATCAGCTATGTGGCGCAGGACAACTTCCTGTTTGACAGATCCATCCGGGAGAATATCCGCATGGGCGATCCCGCCGCCACGGACGCGCAGGTGGAGGAAGCGGCGAGGGCGGCCAACTGCCATGACTTCATCATGACGCTGGAAAACGGATACGACACGCTGGCCGGAGACGCGGGCGACAGGCTTTCCGGCGGCGAACGCCAGCGGATCACCATTGCCCGGGCGATGCTCAAGCCCTCCTCGGTGGTCATCCTGGACGAGGCCACGGCCTACGCCGATCCCGAGAGCGAGGCGCAGATTCAGCAGGCGCTCAGCCGCCTGGTCAGGGGGAAGACGCTGATCGTGGTGGCGCACAGGCTGTCCACGATCCAGAATGCCGATCAGATTCTGGTGATTGACCACGGCAGGCTGGTCGGGCGCGGCACGCAGGGGGAGCTGCTTTCCTCCTGCCCGCTGTATAAGAAGCTGTGGGAGCAGCACATCAGCGCGGCGGATTCCGCGCAGGAGGAGGCGAAGGCGCGTGTTTAAGACGATAGGCCGGATCATGGCCATTGCGGGCGACCAGAAAAAATACATCTGGATGGGCATCGTGTTCAATTTCCTCAAGACGCTCTCCATGTCGCTGATGCTGTTGGCGGTGTACATCGTGGTGGAGCATCTGGATGCGCTGACGGCTGGCGTCATCTGGCGGGCGCTCGGCGTTCTGATCGTCAGCGTGGCGGGCAGGTTTTTGTTTCAGTGGCTGTGCGATATCTCCATGAGCGCGAAGGGCTTTGAC
Organism: Clostridia bacterium; assembly: GCA_030535375.1. Lineage (GTDB taxonomy): Bacteria > Bacillota > Clostridia > Christensenellales > Aristaeellaceae > Ventricola. The sequence continues at coordinate 40,190 of JAUNJB010000005.1, forward strand.
ATGTTCAGAGACTACAGGCTGCGCATCGGCGAGAGGCTCAAGAGCGCGCCCATGGGCTACTTTTCCGAGCAGCGGCTGGGCACGATCCAGACGACGCTGACCTCTACCGTGGTGGAACTGGAGCAGTATTCCATGCTGTATATCACCGATATGACGGGCGGGCTTTCCATGGCGGTCATCATCACGGTCATGCTGGCGTTTTACAGCCCATGGATGGCGCTGTGGTCGCTACTGGCGCTCCTTTGCGGCATGTTGGTGTTGGGCAGGCTACAAAACGCCGCGCAGGAGCACACCGCCAGGGTGCAGCAGGCACAGGAGAATCTGGTCACGCAGTCGCTCGAATACATCCGGGGCATCGCGGTGCTGAGGGCGTTTGCCCAGACGGAGGGCAGCGAGGGGGCCGTGTATGAGGCGTTTTGCCGCCGTCAGCAGGCTGCGCTTGATCAGGAAAAGGCGTCCCTGCCGCTGCTTAGATTGTACAGCCTGGTGTTTAAGATCGCCAGCTGCGGGCTGCTGTTTCTGGCGACGATGCTGTATCTGCAGGGAAGGATTTCCCTCAGCTACTGCTTTATGTTCCTGGTGGCCGCGTTTATCATCTTTTCGGAGCTGGAGACCATGGGCGACGGCGCGTTCCTTTCAAGAAAGATCGCCACGGAGCTTGACCGGCTGGAGACCGTCACCAGCATTCCCACGCTGGACCGCACGGATAAAGCGCTTCGGCCCGAGCGGTTTGATATCGAGCTGAGGGACGTATCCTTCGCCTATGGCGGCGGGGCGGATGCCCGCACCGTCATCGACCACGTGTCCCTCAAAATTCCGCAGGGCTCCACCTGCGCGATCGTCGGGCCGTCGGGCAGCGGAAAGACCACGCTGTGCAGCCTGATCGCGAGATTCTGGGATGTGCAGCAGGGAAGCGTGCTGATAGGCGGCGTGAACGTGAAGGACTGCACCACGGACAGCCTGCTTTCGCACATCTCCATGGTGTTCCAGAACGTATACCTGTTCCACGATACCATTGAAAACAACATTCGCTTCGGCAACCCCGGGGCGACGCACGATCAGATCGTTGAGGCGGCGAAGCGGGCGCAGTGCCACGAGTTTATCTCGGCATTGCCGCAGGGCTACGACACCGTCGTTGGGGAAGGCGGCTCCACGCTCTCCGGCGGGGAGAAGCAGCGCATCTCCATCGCCAGGGCAATCCTCAAGGATGCGCCCATCGTGATTCTGGACGAGGCGACATCCAGCGTGGACCCGGAGAATGAACAGGCGCTTTTGGCGGCCATCCGGGAATTGACGCAGGGCAAGACGCTCATCAGCATCGCTCACCGGCTGACCACCGTGCGGGGCGCGGATCAGATCATCGTGATCGACCGCGGGCGGATCGCGCAGCGCGGCACCCATGCGGAGCTGATCGCCCGGGAGGGCATCTACCGGCGATTCTGGCAGCAGCGATCCGAAGCGGTCGGCTGGAAGCTGGCCTGACGGGCGCGGGCAGCGCATCAGGGCATATCGGACGGACAACGGGGCCGTCAGGCTTATTCCGAGCATTCCAAGAGAGCCATTCCCGGATGCTTAGCCTGACGGCCCCTTCTTGATGAAGGGGGATTGACTCTGCAACAATTGTAGGGTTTACAATGGGATTCATCACAGGACAAAGGATGAATCCATATGAAAGAGAGCAATCTGACAGAGGGCAGCGTGGCCAAGACGCTGCTCGTCTTTGCGGTCCCGTTTTTGATTGCCAACGTGCTGCAATCGCTCTATGGCGCGGTGGATCTATTTGTGGTGGGGCGCTACTGCACGGCAAAGAGCGTGGCGGCCGTGTCCACAGGCACGCAGGTGACGCAGATTGTTACCAGCCTGATCACGGGCCTCACGCTGGGCAGCACGATTGTCATCGGGCAGTACAAGGGCGCGGGCCAGCTGGAGCGCGTCAGGCAGACCATCGGCACGACGCTGAGCATCTTTGTGGTCGTGGCGCTGATGCTGACGGCGCTGATGCTCGGATTTGAGCGCCCGCTGCTTACGCTGCTGAACACGCCGCAGGAGTCCTTCGAGCTGACCATGCAGTACGTCGCGGTGTGCTCGGCGGGCAATATCTTCATCTGCGGCTACAATGCGATCAGCGCCATACTGCGCGGGTACGGCGATTCGACGCGCCCGATGATCTTTGTGGGCGTGGCGTGCGTGCTCAATATCGCGCTTGATTTTGTATTTGTCGCGTGGTTTGGCATGGGCGTGGCGGGCACCGCGCTGGCTACGGTCATCTCCCAGGCGGTCAGCATGGCGACGGCTATCGCGTACCTGAGGAAGAAGGACTTTATCTTCGACTTTAAGCCCGCCGGCATGAAGCCCGTGGGCGCCATCGCGAAAAGGCTGGCGGTGGTGGGCATCCCCATCTCGCTTCAGGAGATGATGGTGCGCATTTCCTTCCTCTATCTGATGACCGTGATGAACGGCTGCGGCGTGTACGCGGCGGCGGTGGTGGGCATCTCGAGCAAGTATGACGTGTTCGCGATGCTCTGCGCCACGTCGACGGCCAACGCGCTGACGGCCATCACCGCGCAGAATATGGGCGCGGGAAAGCCCGCGCGCGCGAAACGGTCGCTCTGGTATGGGATGGGCTTTGCGGTGTTTGTGGCGGTGCTGTTCTGGCTGTGGGCGCAGATCAGCCCGGAATCGATGATCGGCGTGTTTACGGACGATGCGCGCGTGATTGAGGCGGGCGTGCCGTTCTTCCGCTCGTGCAGCTATGACTACATCATGGTCGCACTGGTCTTCTGCCTCAACGGATATCTGAACGGCCGGCAGAAGACCGTGCTCACGATGATCAGCTGCAGCGGCGGCGCGCTGCTGCTGCGTATCCCGCTGGTATGGCTTTTCGGCCGGCTTTATGCGGACGATCTGGGCATGCTCGGCCGGATTGCGCCCCTTGTCTCCGGAATCATGGCGTGCTATACTTTGGCATATGTGATGATTGAGGGGAGAAGGCATGAGGCAAAATGAGCTATTTCCCATTGGGGAGGTATCCCGGCTGTTTCACGTCAGCGTCAGCATTCTGCGCTATTACGACAAGATCGGCCTGGTGAAGCCGGAATACACCGATCCCGAAACGGGATACCGCTTTTACAGCGCGCGGCAGTTTGAGTGTCTCAATACGATCCGCTATTTGCGCGCGCTCGATATGCCGCTTGGGGAGATCACGCGCTTTCTGCAAAACAGGAATATCGGCGGCATCCGCGGGATGCTGGTCAAGCAGAAGGAGGAGGTCGTCCGGCGGCAGCGGGAGCTGGCTGTCATCCAGCGCAAGATCGAGAACCGCCTTGAACAGATTGAGGATGCGCTCGGCTCCGAACTGGATGCCGTGACGATCTCAAAAAAGCCCGCCCGTCGGCTGGCCTGCATCAAAAAGAGCCTTGCCCCGCGCAGCTACCTCGATCTGGAATACTCCATCCGTGAGCTTGAGCGGCCCGAGAAGAGCGCGGTTACGTTCCTTGGCAAGGTGGGCGTGGGGCTGTCCGTCGAGGCGCTTTCGGCGCGGCGGTTCACGCCCTACGATCTGGTGTTCATCATTCTCGACGAAGTGGACAGCTTTGCGGGCCGCACCGTGCAATTGCCGGAGGAAACCTGTGTGAGCGTCCGCTTCCGGGGCGGGCACGACCGCGCACCGGCGTACTACGCGCGCCTGATGCGCTATATTGAGGAGCAGCGCTATGAGATCGCCGGATTTTCCAAGGAGATCACGATGATCGACGACGGACTGACCGACGACGAGAGCGAATTTGTGACGGAAATCCAGATCCCGGTCGCGGGCGTATAGATACCGGCCTATTTCGGGGCGCCCGCCATCGCGTACAGCCCGTTTCCCGCCGGAACCAGCCGAACGCGGAAGATCTCCTCAAGCGTGCCGTTTCGGATGAGCGCATCGGGGACGCCGCGCGCGGCAAGGCGGCCCTTCTCCATGACCCAAAGCTCGTCGCAGCCGGAGAGCGCAAGCGGCAGGTCGTGAATGACGAGGGCGACGGCGCGGCCCTCGTCCGCCAGCGTGCGCAGCAGCGCCATCAGTTCAAACTGACCGGAGGGATCGAGGGACGTGGTCGGCTCGTCGAGCAGCAGATAGGGGGTGTCCTGCGCGAGAAGCATCGCCAGATAGGCCCGTTGGCGCTCGCCGCCGGAGAGGCGGGAGACCAGCTGTCCCCGCAGGGCCAGCGCGCCCGCCTGCGTCAGCGCGCGCTCGACGATCGCCCGGTCGTCCGCTGAGAGCGTGCGCCGCGCGCCCATGTGTGGATAGCGCCCGTGGGCGGCCAGCTGCTGCACGGTCAGCTCCGGGGCGGAGCGCGATTGCGGCATAAAGGCGATGCGGCGCGCCCGCTCGCGCGTGGGCATGCGTGAAAGATCGCGCCCGCTGAGTGCGATATGCCCTGCCATGGGCGCCAAAATGCCGGTGATGGTCTTGAGCAGCGTCGATTTGCCGCAGCCGTTCGGCCCGACGATGCCGGTCATTTTGCCCGGAACCAGCTCGGCGCTGATGCCGCGGATGCGCATCTCCCCATCGTAGCCCGCGCCCACGCGGTTAAGCACAATCATGTCGGTTCCTCCGCTTCTGCCTGAAAAGCAGGCTCAGGAAAAATGGAACGCCCAGCAGCGAGAGCAGGATGCCCACGGGCAGCTCATACGGGGCGAAGAGCAGCCGCGCGGCCAGATCGCATACGACGCATAAAAGCGCGCCGCACAGGGCGCAGAGCGGCAGGCGCAGCCGCGTGTCCCCCGGGGCGAGCAGGCGGGCGATGTGCGGTGCGATCAGGCCGACGAAGCCGACGAGCCCGCTCAGGCTGACGGCGGAGGCGCTCAGCAGCGCGGCGGCGGAAAGAAACAGCAGGCGAAACAGCGCGGTGCGCACGCCGACGCCGCGCGCCGCATCGTCCCCCATGGAGAGGATGGACATCTCCATGGAAAACAGCACGGCGATCAGCAGCCCCGCCGCGGCAAACGGGAAAACGGCCGCGATGCGGGGCAGTGTGATGCTCTCAAAGCCGCCGATGGAGAAGCTCGAACGGCTGACGGCGGCATCGGGGCAGAAGGTGACGATGGCGTCCATCAGCGCGCTGAGTAGCGCCGAGATGGCCACGCCGGAGAGGATCAGTGTCGATTTGGATGCGCCGGCCAGAACGGAGACGGCGTAGACAGCGAGCGCCGTGATCAGCGCGCCGGCAAACGCGGCCGCGGGCACGGCGCAGGAGGACTGCGGCAGCAGCACCATGGCCAGCAGGGCGAAGAGCCCCGCGCCGCTGTTGATGCCGATGATGCTGGGCGAGGCGAGCGGATTGTTGAGCACGGATTGCAGAATGTGTCCCGCGGCAGCCAGGCAGACGCCCGTAACCAGCGCGCCCAGCAGCCGCGGCAGGCGGATGTGGAGGAGGATGACGCCGGCGCGGGAGGAGAAATCCCCCGCGAGCACGGCGCGAAGGAGCTCGCCGGGCGTCACGGCGCTGGCGCCCAGCAGGAGGCTGAGCGCGCAGCACAGGGGCAGCGCGGCGCAGAGGATCGCCAGGGGAATGCGGGCGTCACGGCGCATAGATGATCTCCCCGATCATTTGATAGGATTCCGCCCAGCGCGCGTTGGGCTTGTAATGAAACAGATCCTTGGGCAGCTCGATCACGCGGCCGCTTTGCACGGCGGATAGCGTTTGCCAGGCGGGATTGCCGCTCAGATCGTTTTTGATCGCCTCCATGGCCTTTTCGTGGTCGGTGCCCATCGTGGTGATGAAGATGTAATCGGGATCGGCGACGATGATCTGTTCAAGCGACAGGTTTTCAAGCAGCGAGTCCGTGCTGTCGGCGATGTTGACGAGGCCCATGTCGTTCATGATGGCGCCCGCGAGATTATCCGAGCCCTTTGCTTTGACGCCGGTGGAGTACGCGCGAAGCAGCAGGGCCGTCTGTCGGCCGTAAAGCGGATTCTCCTGCGCGCGGGCGACCGCCTCTTCGATCGGCCTTTCAAGGCTCTGGGTCAGCGCGGAATAGAGATCGCCGCGCTCGTTGAGCAGGCAGAATATGCGCGCCATCTCCATGTATTCCCGGTAGGTGCCCACGGAGAAATAGGCAAACGGCGCGCCCATGGCCTCGAGTACCTCGCGCAGCTCCAGATGGCTGGCGATGTCCGTCGAGAGGAGGATGAGGTCGGGCTCAAGCGCGGCGGTCAGCTCAAGGCTGGGGCTTTTGACGGTGCCGATGATCTGCGTGGATTCCTCCACGGCGAGTCCGCGCTCGGAGATGGCATCCTCCGTGGTGCCCGCGAGCGTGCCGCCGCATTGAAGCCACGCCTCCGCGTAGGAGCCGTAAAGGGAGACCACGCGCCTGGGCATGGTGTCGAGGGAAACCTCGCGCCCCAGCGAGTCGGTGAAGGTGACGGTTTCGCCGAGGGCCGCGCTCGTCACAAGCGTCAGCAGCAGGGCGAAAAGGATGCGGAAACACGTTTTCATCGATGGTTTCTCCTTAAAAAGGCGCGGCATTGCGCCGCGCACAGTTTGTAGACATAAGCATGGCAGCCGTCCTACGGCGGGATTTGCTTTTAGCCATAGTCCAAAGGATGTTCTCCCCATCCGGGGAGAAAACCTTTTACCGGCGGTCCTGGCATGGCGTTTGCGCCGCGCCGGAGGCTGCGCTTCTTCAGGCCAGGTATCCCCGGGCGATCTCCTCGACCGCCTCGGGCCGGGCGGCTGCGTATGCCGCGTAGTCCATGCCGCTGGCGGAAACGGCCTGCCCCAGCGCCACGAGGAAGCCCGGAATCTCCGTTTCCAGCATCACGCCGACCTCGCGGCCCATGGCCTCTTGTCCCTGGCGTTCACGGCCGTGCACGGTGAGGGTGAAGGCTGGCTGAGGCTTGCCGCCGACGGTCTTCACGCCGCCGCGGAAGCCGAGCGCGCCGGTCTGGTGTGTGCCGCAGGAGGAAGGACAGCCGGAGATGTGAATCTGCGGCAGCGCGCCGTCGGGGATGCCGGCCTCGCGCACGGCGGACACGCATGCGGACAGCAGCGCCTGGGAATCGCGAACGCCGACCTGGCAGATGCTCGCTCCGATGCAGCTGACGGATGTCTCAAACAGGGAGCGGGCGCTGTCCCCGGCCGTAAGCCCGGCGATCTTCTGCGCCTCGCTTCCGGTGAGATTGATGATGTAGGCCGTTTCATCCGGGGCAAGGCGCATTTCCGCGCCGGGAATGGCGCACACGGCGTCGCTGAGCGCGCAGAAGACCTTTGCCTCCGGCTGACCGCCGAGCGGATGCCAGGCGACGGCGTAGAGGCCGTCCTGCTTTTGCGGAATGATGCGCGGGCCGCCGGCCGTGGAGCCGTCGCCGGCCTTGCCGGATGCGGCGGGCGCGATGCGCAGCGTCAGATCCTCGCCGCCGGCACGCACCTCCTTGAGCTTTTCGTGGAACGCCCTGACGTAGTTTTCCGCGCCGCCGAGCGCCTCCTGCATGTAGCGGGTGCGCGCCTTGCCACGGTTTTCATAGTTGCCGTGGGCGCGGAAGGTCAGCCACATGGCCTTGACGTAGGGAAGGATGTCCGAAGGATCGACGGCCTGCGCGACCATGACGCCGAGGCGGGGATTGTTGCCCAGGCCGCCGGCGCTGTATACGTCGAATTTGCCGTCCCTGCGCGCGGCAAAGCCGAGGTCGCGATAGGTGGCATGGGTCAGATTGCTGGGCGAGCTGGAGAAGCCGACCTTGAGCTTACGCGGCATCTTCTCCGCCTTGATGAAGCGGAGCAGGTATTCGCCTGCCGCCTCGGCGTAGGGCAGCACGTCGAAGTATTCGCCCGGCTCCACACCGGAGAGCGGGGAGCACATCACATTGCGCGGGAAGTCCCCGCCGCCGCCCATGGTGACGATGCCCGCGTCAAGCGCGGCCTCCATGATGGCGCAGACGGCGTCCGGCCCCAGATCGTGCAGCTGGATGGTCTGGCAGGTGGTGAAGTGCAGGCGCTGCACTCCGTATTCGCGGATGGCCGCGGCGACGAAGGCGAGCTTCTTCTGCGTCACGCGCCCAGCGGTCATGCGCAGGCGCAGCATGCTCGCCTGGCCGCCGCGCTGGGCATAGCTGCCGTACAGCCCGGAGAAGCCCTTATAGGCCATTTTGCTCATTTCGCCGGTATAGAACGCGGCGGTTTTTTCTCTGAATTCCGGCAAATCCGGCTTGAAGCTCTGCGGGTCAACGGTATTTATCATAGCACAGCCTTCTTTCTCATGCGGTTGCAAGCTCTTCGGTGGGCGCGTCGGCGCGCCGATATTCCCATTTATTATAACACAAAGGGTGTGCACGTCTCAATCCTGAAGCGGGAAAAAATGGCACGCGGTTTTTGAAAATAAGGGGTTGACAAATAGTCACGATTGTCGTATGATCATATCAGCCTTTCCACAAGGAGGAAAAACGCCGTGCAGCACAGCCGCTCTTTCGCGTATCTGTACCCGTATTACTTTAGAAATACGGGTTGTTTGTGTTGCGCGGCATAAAAGCTCAGCCGGTGAGACAGAAGCGGCCCTTTCGGATGCGAAGGGGCCGCTTCTTTGTGGAATCTGACAAAACGTCAAAAAAGCTACAGGAGGAAACAATTCATGATCGTCATTCTCAAACCCAGGGCGGAGGAGGCGCGCGTCAACGCGCTGATGGAGCAGATTAAGCAGCAGGGTGTGGACATCCATTTCAGCCGGGGCACGCAGGAAACCATCCTCGGCCTGGTGGGCGACACGACGCATGTCGATGAGGATTGGCTGCGCGCGAGCGATATCGTCGCGGACGTGCGGCGCGTATCCGAGCCGTACAAGCTGGCCAACCGCCGTTTCCATCCGCAGGATTCGCATATTGACGCCGCGGGCAGGCTCATCGGCGAAGGGACGTTTACGGTGATCGCAGGACCGTGCTCCGTGGAGAGCGAGGCACAGCTGCTGGAGGTCGCCACGGCTGTGAAGGCCAGCGGCGCAACCTGCCTTCGCGGCGGCGCGTTCAAGCCGCGCACATCGCCCTACTCATTCCAGGGGCTGGAAAACGAGGGGCTGAAGCTGCTGCGCGAGGCGCGCCGCGTGACCGGCCTGCCCATTGTCACCGAGATCATGAGCGAGACGCAGCTTGACGACTTTGCGGATGTGGACATCATCCAGGTCGGCGCGCGCAACATGCAGAATTTCCGCTTGCTCAAGGAGCTGGGACACAGCAAAAAGCCCATCCTGCTCAAGCGCGGCCTGTCCTCCACCATCGAGGAGCTGCTCATGAGCGCGGAATACATCCTCGCCGGGGGCAACGAGAACGTCATCCTCTGCGAGCGCGGCATCCGCACGTTTGAAAAGATGATCCGCAACAATCTCGATATTTCCGCCGTGCCGGTGATCAAGCAGAAGTCCCACCTGCCGGTGATCATCGATCCATCCCATGCGGCGGGCATCGCCTGGATGGTCGAGCCGCTTTCCCGCACGGCCATCGCCGCGGGCGCGGACGGGCTGATGATCGAGGTGCACAACAACCCCAAGGCCGCGCTGTGCGACGGCGCGCAGTCGCTCAATCCGCAGCAGTTTGATCACCTGATGCAGGACGTCCGCCGGCGCGTGGCGTTCGAGGAAAAGACGCTGCTGTAAAGCCGGATACAGAAAGAAGGGATTTCCCTCCCGCCGGGAGGAAGATCCCTTCTTTGCGTTTCTCTTTACCGGAGTCCCTGCCAGAGCGCGGCATCCTCCTGCTCAAGAAGCGCCTGCTCATCGTTTGCCTGCGTCATGTCAAGGCGCGCCTCCCAGAGGAGGTTGTCCTTGCGCTCATAGCCGTCGTATTCGGCCTCGTACACGCGCATGTGCACCACGTCGTAATTGTCGATGGAGATGTACTGGCGGTTTTCAAAGAGGCTCGTGTTCTCGTAGTCGGAGACGGCGCTGCGCACCAGCGTCAGGCTCGTTCCCTCCCAGCGGAAGATATCCGTCTCGTGCGCGAGGCCCGCCAGTCCGTTGTTCGCATGGCTGAGGACAAGGCCCTGCTGCGGATAGAGCTGGTAATTGGCCAGGCCGGTGTCAAGCCCCTGGTTGCGCGTGGCAAGCGTGTACTGCGCGCCGTCCCAGACGTAAAACTCGTAAAAGGCGTTGGAGGCGCCAAAGGAGGTGAGCACCACGACATCGTCCACGCCGTCAAAATTGACATCCTCCATCGTGACGAATTCCCCGTCCTCCGACAGGAAGGAGACGTAATAGATCTCCTGACCGTTGGGCGCGGTATAGCGGTGAATCCAGTCCTCCTGCGTTCGCCCGACAACCTCACAAAGCGCCTTTGTACCGGGCATCGCGAGCGTGAGCGCCAGACAGGCGGCAAGCATAAGTTTTTTCATCATCGTTCCCCTTTCTTTGTATATGGCTTGATGTAAAGAAGACGAAATAACCCGCGGATTTCTTGCTTTATAGGAAATTGCTAAAATCGGACAGCGGGCACGGAAACACTTCGAAGCGTGAAGTGCTTCGAAGTCGGAACGGGGAAATTTTTTGCCATTGCTGTTTTCGGCGGAACACATAAACCGCGGCCGCCCGCGGGAGGATATGGAAAAAGCTTGTGCGGGGGAGCGGGAAGATGGCGGGTTCGTTTTATGGCTGGTATGTCAAATGCCAGTCGGATGCGCAGACTCTGGCGGTGATTCCGGCCGTCCATAGGGCGTCGGGGGAGAAAACCGCCTCCATCCAGGTGATCACGAATGACGGCGCGTGGACGGCGGACTATCCGGGCGGCGCGTTTCGGCGCAGGGGACGGCGCCTTGAATTGGGCGGGAGCAGCTTTGGAGAGGAGGGCGTTCGCCTGTCGGTGAGCGCGCCGGGGCTGGAGGCGGAGGGAGAGCTCGTCTTCGGGCCGCTTTCGCCGCTGCGATATGACATCATGGGGCCGTTTGCGGCCGTGCCGTTTCTGGAGTGCCGCCACCGGGTGTGGAGCATGCGCCACACGGTTCGCGGCGAGGTGCGCGTGAACGGGAGGCCGTACGCTTTTCGCGATGCATGGGGATACTGGGAGGGGGACGAGGGCAGATCGTTCCCCAGGGAATACGCCTGGACGCAGAGCGTCCTTCCCAGGGGCTCGCTGATGCTGGCCGCGGCGGATATTCCGATGCCGGGCTTTCGCTTCACCGGCGTGATCGGCGCTGTGCTGTGGGCGGGGAAGGAATACCGGATAGCGACCTACCTGGGCGCAAGGGCCGCGCGGATCGGGGACGGCGCGCTGCGCATCGTCCAGGGAAACTTAGAATTTGAGGCGCGTCTGCTTGAAAAGAGCGCCCGGCCCCTTCGCGCGCCCGCGATGGGCGACATGGTGCGCACCATCCACGAGAGCGCGGCGTGCCGGGCGCGTTACCGGCTTTGCAGAAGGGGCGAAACGATCTTCGAGCTGGAGACGGATCTGGCCTCCTTCGAATACGAATACCCCCGCTGACGGGGAAGCGCCGTCACACGACGGCCTCGAATTCGATATCCGCGCGCGCGTAGTCGGCGGCGATGGCGCTGAGCGGCACCTCGCGGAAGCCGAACTTTTCGTAGATGTGCAGCGCGGGGCCGAGGCGGCGGTTGGATATCAGCGTCAGCCGCTTGGCCCCGTGGGCGACGGCGTAATCCATGCAGGCCTTGAATACTGCGCTGCCCGCGCCCTTGCCGGTGTATTGCCCGGCCGCGGCGAGCTTGCAGATCTCCCAAACGTCGTTCCCGAGCGGCGCGGCCATGCAGGTGGCCAGCACGCTGCCGTCCTCCACGGCAAAGTAGATCATCGCCCCCGCGGCGAGCATGTCCTCCACGTGGTCGAGCACGTCGTAATCCGCCTGCTCAGGGGTGAAAAAGCGCTCAATCCAGCCAAGATTCAGCTTGATGAAATCCTGCTTGTAGGCGGGTATATATTCGATGATGTCCATGACAATTCCTCCTTGATCTTTGATCGGCTATAGTATATACTTAAATTATCCATAAGTAAAACAAGAATTGCTAATGATAACATCAGAGGAAGTGATGGAAAGCCATGAACCGGTATATCGCGCTGCTCAAGATCGTGGAGATGGGCACATTTTCCCGCGCGGCGGAGGCGCTGGGCTACACGCAGCCCGCAATGAGCCAGATGATTGCCTCCCTGGAGGAGGAGCTGGGCATACGGCTGCTCAATCGCGGCCGCACCGGTGCGCGATTGACGCACGAGGGCGAGCAGCTCTATCCCTCCATCGAGCGGATGATCTATCAGTACTTCGCCGTGCAGGAGAAGATCAAGGAGATTCACCGGCTGGATACCGGCGTCATCCGCATGGGCACGCTGGCCAGCATTTCCGCCCATTGGCTGCCGGATCTGCTCAAGACGTTCACGGCCCAGTACCCGGGCGTGGAATTCGTGATCCATCAGGGGGATTATCTGTCCATCCAGGAGTGGATCAGAACCGGCGCGGTGGACTTTGGCTTCGTCAATCCGCGCGCCGTCAGCGGCATCAGGACGATGCGGCTCAGGGAGGGCGCGATGCTCGCCGTGCTCCCGCAGGATCACCCGCTTGCCGCGCTTGATACCGTGCCGCTTGCCGCGCTGGCGCGCGAGCCGTTCATCCTGCTGGAGGAGGGGCATTACTACGAGCCGCTGGAGGCATTCCGGGCGGCGCACGTCTCCCCGAACATCCGCTACACCATTCACGACGACTACGCCATCATGACGATGGTGGAGGCGGGGCTTGGCGTCAGCATCCTGGCTGAGCTGGCGCTCCGCCGCACGAATTACCGCATCGCGCTGCGGCCCACCGATCCGCCCGTCTCGCGCACGGTGGCCATCGGCTATCTCGACAGGGAAAGGCTGCCGATGGCCAGCTGGCGGTTTATCGAGCTGCTGCGCGCCCGCGCGGACGAGCTGCCGTAAAAAAGAT
>JAUNJB010000241.1 GCA_030535375.1 Clostridia bacterium
TTTCTCGGATTTTCGGCGTGTCAAGGCTCATTCGTGAGTAGTAAATTCGTAGTAAAATGAGGCTTTTCAACCCTTCTGAAATGCCGTAAAACACGGTGTTTTCAAGGGATAATCAGATTTTGCCTTGATTTTTATGGGAATCATTGTAGTCCTCAAATTTATATTTTCAAAAGAAAGGAAGGATATCATGAAGAAGATTTTATGCATTGCTTTCATCCTTGTCTTTGCGCTGTCGGCATGTGCCGTCGCAGAAAAGGCCGACGTCCTTTACAACCGTACCACGATCCACGGAAATGGTAAGTACGACACGGAGCCGTTGTCGCAAGAGACGATTGATCTGCTTTTGAATGCCGCTTTTTCAGCACCATCCGGGGGCAATCAACAGTCCAATAATTATTATGTGGTTACCGATCGTGAGATCATGAAGGTCATTCAGGAAGGTCATCCGTATTCTCAGCCGTTGGATACAGCTCCGTTGGTTATTATTGTTGCCGGCGACGAGTCCACCTGCCGGTATCCTGAGCTGCTCGAAATGGATGCGGGTCTGTCCGCCGGAGCCATGCAGGTGCAGGCCACTGCGTTGGGCCTTTCCTCTTGTGTGATGTCTATTTATCCGCAGGAAGAGCGTGTGGATGCCGTGCGTAAGGCGGTGAATATGCCGGAAACCATGAAGCCGGTTCTGATGGTTGCCTTTGGCACCGCTGATGTGGATACCGTAGCTTCCGCATCCGTTGAGAATTATTCTGCTGACCGTGTCTTTGTGAATGGTGCAGAGTAATTCACATTTGATTCGAACTAAAAGGGACGCCAGGATGAGAAAATCCCGGCGTCCTTTTATATATCGTATATTTATATTTATTATGAGAATTAAACTCGGAACAGAGGTAAAACTCGCCGAAGAATGGATTCGGTTTAGCCAACTGGTGGAGGATTGCTATCGCTTTTCACAGTTTCATTCATAATAGAAAGATGCGGGTTGGCACACCTCCCGCATCTTTTTCTTTTTGGGGGGGACTGATTCCGGCTTGGCCTGACAGCCCCGGCCTTATGTCTCGGCCTGCTTGCCCGCATCCAGCGAGGCGAGCGTCTTGTCAAGCGTTTGCTGCCAGAGGGTGAAGTCCATATTCGGCACGTAGAAGGTCTCCAACTCGTCGTGCAGCTGCTTGGCCTGGGACAGCGCGCTGACAGCGCGGTGCAGATGCAGCTTGATGCCCGCCCGCCCCTGCTCCAGCGCGCATTCATGACGCAGAAGATTGCTCTGGGGAATGCAGGCGGCGAAATCGAATGTCTGCTCGGAGGGGAGCAGATCGCTGGTGGTGACCAGCGTGTGCAGCGCGGGGATGCCCAGGTGCAGCAGCCGGCCGGGCGCGGTGGGGCAAAGGTGCTCCTCCACGGCGTATCCTGCAGAGCGGACGGCAAAGCTCAGCTCGCGCAGGACGGGCGTCAAATCCATCGCCCAATGGCGCACAAGGCGAATCACGCGGGATTGTGCGTTTTCCGCGATCAGGCACAGCTCGCCCTTGGGCGTGACGGCGTCCGTGATCACCGGGCGGATGGAGGGCGCATCGCTGGGCGGTGCGTCCAGACACAGCACGGTTTTGATCAAAGAGCGTGTCATGCGCGAAAGGCGGGGTTCATTCACCGCGGAGGCAAGAACGGCGGCGTTGTCCAGCTCCAGTGCCCAGGCGGCCTTGAGGCAGGCGCGCGCACGGCGGGAGCAGGCGGCATGGTCGTCCATGCAGGCGCGGATGTGCCCGATGCGCGGACGCATGGCCTCCTCGTTGAGGCACGCGCCCAGATTGATGATGCTGTCCCTGGCCCCGGGGATCTTGGGATCGACGGTATGCGGCGCGGTGCCGTCCAGGATCAGCAGACCCGCATGGGGCACGGCGACGGCATCCAGACTGTCCGGATCGCCGGAACAGAAGTAGAGCGTCGAAGGCTCTCCGCCGCCGCACAGCGCGGCGTGTACCCGGCGCATGAACGTCGATTTGCCTACACCTGGCCCACCCTTGAGGATGATCATGCGGCGCAGCTCCTCGCTGGGAATCAGGTGATCGAAGCAGGAGATAAAGCCATCGGGGCCCATTGCGCCCGGAAACAGTGCTCTCGCGGTTGACAACGACATCCCTCCCAAAGAAAATCAAAATCTGCCATCGCTTGATGATATGAGGGAGGAAAGCGGTTCATGCGCGGCGGACGCGGGAATTGGGACAAAGAAAACGGACGCGCGAACGCGTCCGTATCGTGATAAAGGAATCAATCCTTTTTGCCCACCTTGCGCAGCACCTGAATGAGCAGAATCGCGATGATCACAATCAGGAGGATGATGATAAGCATGCTGAAGGTCATCAGGTGATTCGAGGGCTCAGGCGTCGGTTCGGGGGAGGGAGTAGGCGTGGGCTCCGGAGTGGCCGTAGGAGTCGGGGAGGGAGTAGGCGTGGGCTCCGGAGT
>JAUNJB010000242.1 GCA_030535375.1 Clostridia bacterium
CAGGAGATGCTTGACGACTACGCGGAACAGTCCGGCTGCGATGCGGATGCGACGCTGAAATTCGTCGATCCCTATGGACACGGCTGGATCGGGGACTATGTCGTCACCAGCGCAGAGGAATCGGCGGACGACTCCGAAAACGGCAGGAGCTGGAGCCTTGAGCAGGTCGGCGAGGCCGAGCCGATCCAGTACGTGCAGGTGACGGGCATCGCCGTGATGAGCGGCGGCGAGGCGGTCACGGAGCTGGCGATGAAGGTCGGCGATGCGCCGAAGCTGATTGACGTGGCTTTCACGCCGGAGGATGCATCCAACAAGCGCTTCCGCGTGAAGACCAACCGCCGCAGCGTGGCGCGCGTTTCTGACATCACGGAGGACGGCTTCACGGTGAACGCCGTCGGCGCGGGCACGGCGACAATCACTGTCACCAGCATTAACAATGCAAAAACGGCCGCGATCACCGTGACGGTGACGGAGTAAAGAAAAAGACCCGCGGCATCTGGCTTGACAGATATCGCGGGATAGCGTACAATGTAGGCAGACAGGAGAACCGATTGAGAGCGGCCTCCCCGTCTTCTGTACGGAAAGAACCGCCGGTCAGAGGCTAGGCTGATCGGCGGTTCGCATTATCTGTCGTTTCTTTTGCTTGCCATCATGAGCAAGGTGAGAATCGTCAGGACGATCATGAGCATCTCATAATCCGTCATACGACCACCTCCTCCGCTTCTGTACGCGGTTGCGAGGAGGAGACCACCGGCAGCACCTGCCTGCCTACACAGGAGTATTATACCATACCGCTTTGTATGAAACAAGGCGGTTTTTGTTTTACAGGGAATTGCGCGAAAAAACGGGCAGCGCGCACGGCGCGCTTTTTGATGACCTGAAAGGAGAAAACCATGGCGAAAGTGCTTGAATTTGATCAGTTTTTGAGCGAGGCGGCCGGCGAAACGCTGACTGTTCGCGTGCGCGGCAAGGCCTATGAAGTGCCCTGCCGCATTCCGGCCATTGTGCCGCTGATGATGGCGCGCGCGTCGAAGCTGGCCGACCAGTCGAGCCGCAGCGCCGCGTACAGCGAGATGATCTTTTCCGCCGCGGATGCGCTCTTTGGCTGCGAAGCGGCGACGGAGATCTGCGCCTCCGGCCTGTATGTGGAGGATCTGGCGCTGCTGGTGCAAAAGGTCTTTGGCCTCATCAACGGCACACAGGAGGATGGGGAGAGCGAGGAGCTGACCGATGAGGACAGCCGCTCCTCCCTGCCGGGTGACAGCGCAAAAAAGTAAACCTGCTCCACGTATGGGACGCCATCGAAGCCGATTTCCTGCGGGATTACGGCATCGATCTCGTGGAGCAGCTTGAGGGGATGTCCTGGCGGCGGTTCCTCGCGCTGTGCCGCGGCCTGTCGCCCTATGGCGCGGTGGCCGTGCGCATCCGCGCGATGCAGGATAAAAGGACAAGAGACCCCGGAGAGACAGAAGAAAATGAGAACGCTGACCGGCGCGCTGCCGCAGCGTTTTTTTCGTCTGTCGTGTCCGTGTAACGGGGGTGAATAGGCATGGCGCTTAAAGTCGGCGAGCTGTTTGCCTCGTTTGATCTGGATGCATCCGGCATGAACGGAACGATCCGCTCCATCGAATCGAGCCTGGAGGGGATCGGCGCGAGCATGGTGCAGGTTGGATCGACGCTTTCCTCTGCGCTCACGCAGCCGCTTGTCAGCTTTGGAAAAAACGCGCTGGATGCCGGCATGAGCTTTACCGCGCAGATGAGCACGGTCGAAGCCATTTCCGGCGCGACGGCCGATGAAATGGAGAAGCTCAACGCGAAGGCGCTGGAGATGGGCTCCACCACGCAGTTCACCGCGACGGAAGCGGGCGAGGCGCTGGAGTACATGGCGATGGCGGGCTGGAAGACGGACGACATGCTGGAGGGTCTCGCCCCGATCATGAATCTCGCGGCGGCGTCCGGCGAAAACCTGGGCACCACGTCGGATATCGTGACGGACGCGCTCACGGCGTTCGGCCTCAAGGCGGAGGATGCGGGGCATTTCTCCGATATCCTGGCCGTCGCCTCATCGAATGCAAACACCAATGTATCCATGATGGGCGAGACGTTCAAGTACGTGGCGCCCGTCGCGGGCGCGCTGGGGTATAAAGCGGAGGATGTCGCCATGGCGATTGGCCTGATGGCCAACAGCGGCATCAAGGCCGGGCAAGCGGGCACTGCGCTGCGCGCCGCGCTCAGCAGCATGGCCAATCCCAGCGATAAAGCGGCAAACTACATGGATCAAGTGGGCATCAGCCTGACCACCGCAAGCGGAGAGATGAAGCCGTTCAACGAGCTGATCGGCGATATGCGCAAGGGATTTTCAAAGCTCTCCGACGCGGAACAGGTGCAGGCGGCCGCGGCGATATTCGGCCAGGAGGCCATGAGCGGCATGCTGGCCATCATC
>JAUNJB010000083.1 GCA_030535375.1 Clostridia bacterium
TGGCGGTTTATCGAGCTGCTGCGCGCCCGCGCGGACGAGCTGCCGTAAAAAAGATAAACAAAAAGGCGGACAGGCTGTTATGCCTGTCCGTCTTTTTGCTCTTCCGTTCCCTTTTCGCTCAGGCCGACGATCAATCCCTCAAGAAGCCGCCACTGATCCGCATCCAGGCTGGCGAGGACGCGCATCGTCCGCTTGGCGAACTCGTTGTCCCCGTCGAGCAGATCGAGCACGCGCTCGTTCTCCTTCTCCGGCGCGAACATGGGCGCGCTCTCGTCCTCGCCCTTGAGCCAGGCGTAGTTCACATGATAGACGCGGCAGATCAGGCGCAGCAGCGATTCGGACGGCTCGGAGCGGTTGTTCTCAAAATTATTGATCATGTCCCTTGATACGCCGATTTTCTCTCCGAAAGATTCTTGTGTATGCTTAGTCGGCTGTGAAGCTCGAAGGAGCTTGATTTTCTCGGACATCTTCATAATGATTACCTCATTAAAGTTGCTATCGACTCAATTATAGCATCTATTTTGAGTATTTAACTCCAATATGTTCGATATTCGTTGAATTACCCAAGAATTGGTGTTATAATGAGTTATCAACTCGAAAGGCGGTGCAAAAATGGAAGCAGATATAAGTTATCAGGAATTGGCCAGGATGCTGTGCAAAATGGAGGAAGAGGAACTCGAGGGGAACCTGAAGGCGGATGCGCTGGAGGTGCTGCTCGAGCTTTCCAACGAGGATGAGGCGTTTGTCCTGGGCTTCACGTATGGGCTCATCGCTTCAAAGCACCTGTACGCCAAGAAGAGAATCACGCAGGAAAAGAACCGCAGGGTACACGAGATCGCGCAGGCCGACTATAAGAGCGCGATGGAAAAGCACAAGGACTTCTTCGACGAGATCGAGAAAGCCAGGGACGAGGTGGAAAAGGAGATGACGGAACAGGACGGCGGGGAAGACGAGGCCCAGCCGTGAAACCGCGAAACCGGATAAAACCGCCGGCAGGCATTGCCTGCCGGGCATTTTTTTCTTTGCGTAAAAATCGGCGGCGTTCGCCTTAACTAGGTGATTTGCGGCGGTTTTCGGGAGAGGAAGCGGCCACTGGCCGCCTTGTCCCGGCGGGGGGAGCGCGAAGCGCCGAAAGATCCTTTCTCCGCCCGGCAGGAATCAGCCGGGGTTTGAAGAATTATAATTAGGTTACCCTTTCCTTGTGGCTTTGAATTTTTGACAGGCAGGTTGATTTCGTGGCGGAAGAGATGGAATTGCTCCGGCGCATCACGCCGGAGGAGGAATATAACGCGGGGCTTGCGCTCTATCGCGCCGGCGGTGTGCATGCGATGGAGGAGGAGAACGGCATGCTCCGCTACGTCGTGGACGGCGATCCCCGGCGGGTGGTGCGCGTGGGCGCGGGCGCGAAGCTCAGCGGCCGCTGCTCGTGCGATTTCTTTGGCAACGTCCACAAGCCGTGCCGCCACCTGGCGGCGGCGATGATGCAGGCGATGGCCTCCGGCGCGATCGAGGAGATGCGCCGCAGGCGGGCGCGCGAGAATGCGGGCAGGCTGATGGGCACGCTGCAAAGCGCGCTGCCCATGGAGACGCCGCTGGAGCTGGAGGTGACGCTGAGGCTGATCGGCGAGAAGGAGCCGCCGCGCGTATCGCTTCGGGTGGGGCAGGAGCGCATGTACGTGGTGAAATCCATGGCGCAGTTTTTGCGCGGCCTGTGCGAGAAGACGAGCATGGCCTTCGGCAAGGGCTTTGTGCTGGAGCCGGAGTGGATGGGCTTTGAGGGCGTGGACGGCAAGATCATCAGGCTTTTGCAGGATGCGGCCTACGTCTGCCGGCTGGAGGGAAGGCTGGTGCAGACGGGGCTTGACGCCAAGTTCCTGACGATTCCCGAGCGCTTTGTGCCCAGGCTGATGCGGCTGCTGATGGCCAAGCCGTTCAAGATATCGTTCGGGGAGGAGGTCATATCCATCACCGGCGTGTTCGACGGCCAGGCGGAGCTGCTCTTCGGCGTGGCGATGAGCGGGCGGGAGCTTGAAATCCGGGCGCAGATGCCCAAATCGCTGCGCGCGCTGGACGCGGAATGCACGTTTGTCTACTGCGAGGGCGACGTGCTCCGCCTGCCGAGGACGCAGAGGGACATCGTGCGCGTGCTGCTGGAGGCCGGGAAGGACGGCCAGGCGGCGTTCCGCTTCGACGCCGCGCAGAGCGCGCGGGTGATCTCGGAGCTGCTGCCCACGCTGGAGCGCGCGGGCGCCGTCACGCTGGACGGCGCGCTGGCCGAGCGCATCATCCGCCGCCCGCTCAGGATCAAGGCGTATTTTGACCGGGAGGAGCGGCAGGTCATCTCCCGCATGACCTTCCTGTACGGCGACGCGGAAATCGATCCGTTTGCCCCGGCGGCCATCGCGCCCGCGGAGGATGAGCACGTGCTCATGCTGCGGGATGCGGCCGGAGAGCGGCGGGCGCTCGATCTGCTGGCGAGCGCGGGCTTCCGCATGCAGAAGGGGCGCGTGGTGCTCGGCGGGCAGGAGATGGTCTACCGGTTTCTGACCGAGGGCATCTACGAGCTGCAAAAGGCCGCGGAGGTCTACTGCTCCGACGAATTCCGCCGGATGACCCCGCGCAAGCCGCATTTCTCCGGCATGCTGCGCATGCAGGAGGGCGCGCTGCAATTGCAGATGGAGGAAAACGGCGAGCCCGCGCCGGAGATCCTGGCGATATTGCAGGCGCTGCGCGACCGCAAGCGCTATTTCCGGCTGAAGGACGGCTCTTTCCTCGACCTGACGGATATGGAAGAATGGCGCGAGCTGGCGGATGCCGCCGCGGGCGCGCAGGCCGAGCAGGAGGACGAGGCGGAGGACAAGCGCGGGCGCGGCGTGGTGGAGATCGCCTCGTTCCGCGCGGCGTACATGATGAGCCTGCTGGAGGGCGGCGGGCTGCCCGTCAGGGCGGATCAGTCGGTGAAGCGCCTCGTCTCCAGCATGGACGCGGACGGCGAGCCCTGCCCGGAGCCGCTGGGCAGCATGCTGCGGCCGTACCAGACGCGCGGCTTCATGTGGATGCAGGCGCTTGACAGGCTGCACATGGGCGGCATCCTGGCCGACGACATGGGCCTGGGCAAGACGCTCCAGGTGATCGCGCTGCTCCTGTGGGCCAGGGAGCGCGGGGGCACGCAGCCCTCGATTGTGGTGGCGCCGACATCGCTCGTCTACAACTGGATGGCGGAGATCGGGCGGTTCGCGCCGAAGCTGCGCGTGGCCATAGGCGAGGGCACGCAGAGCGCCCGCGCGCAGACCATCGCGCGCCTGACGCCGGAGCGCTGCGACATCGATGTGTATATCACCAGCTATCCGCTCATCCGCCGGGATATCGGCCAGCTGAGCGGCGTCACATTCCGCTTTGCCATCCTCGACGAGGCGCAGTACATCAAAAACGCGATGAGCGTGGGCGCGGGCGCCGTCAAGCAGCTCCGGGCGCAGACGCGCTTTGCGCTGACCGGCACGCCGATGGAGAACCACCCGGGCGAGCTGTGGTCGATCTTTGACTTTGTGCTGCCGGGCTATCTGCTCTCCTTCGCCCAGTTCATGCACCGCTTCGGCGCCGGGGAGGAGATGGATGTGCTGCGCAGGCGCATCCGCCCGTTCCTGCTGCGCCGCCTCAAGGGCGACGTGCTGCGCGAGCTGCCGGAGAAGATTGAGACGCAGATGATGGCCGACATGACGGAGGAGCAGCGCCGCGTCTATCAGGCGAGCCTCATGCGCCTGCGCCCGCAGGTGGAGGGCATGCTCGGCGGCAGGGGCCGCATGGAGATGCTCGCCGCCATCACCGAGCTGCGCCAGATCTGCGGCCATCCGTCCCTGGTGCTGCCGGATTACGCGGCGTCGAGCGGCAAGCTCGACATGCTGCTGGATATCCTGCCCGGCGCGCTGGAGGCCGGACACCGCGCGCTGATCTTCTCCCAGTTCACGCGGATGCTGCGCATCCTTCAGCGCAGGCTGGAGGCCGTGGGCATCGACTGCCTGTATCTGGACGGCGATACGCCGCCCAAGCGCCGCATGGAGCTGGTGGAGAGCTTCAACGGGGGCGAGGGGCAGGTCTTCCTGATCTCGCTCAAGGCGGGCGGCTCGGGCCTCAATCTCGTGGGCGCGGACACGGTCATCCACTTTGACCCGTGGTGGAATCCCGCCGCGGAGGATCAGGCGACCGACCGCGCGCACCGCATCGGGCAAAAGCACACCGTCACCGTCATCCGCCTGATCACGCGCGGCAGCATCGAGGAGCAGGTTGTGAAGCTCGGCGCGCGCAAGCGCGAATTGTTTGACGAGATGATCACGGCAGGCGAGGCCATGCCCACCAAGCTGTCGGCGGAGGATATCCGGGCGCTGTTTGAGTGAGCGCATCCCGGGTTGACGCGCCGTCCTTTCTCATCGTATAATGAACAAAACACACAGGAGCATCTATGAAGCACATCATTTGGGATTTTAACGGCACGCTGCTTGCCGACGTGCAGCTCTCCGTGGACGCGGACAATTACGTCTTCGACCAGCTGGGGCTGCCGCGCATCACCGTGGATGATTACCGCAGCCACATGACCATGCCCGTGCGCGACTTCTATGCCGCGCTGGGCATCGATCTGTCCGTGTACACCTATGAGACGATCGGCCGCCTGTGGCTGGGCATGTTCAATGCGCATGCCGTGGAGGTCGGGCTGGTTCCCGGCGCGCTTGATGCGGTGAAGAGGTTTTCCCGGGCGGGGCACACGCAGTCGGTGCTCTCCGCCTCCTATGAGCCGTCGCTGCTGTCCCAGTGCCAGGCGCTGGGGCTGCTGCCGTATATGCGCGCTGTCAACGGGCAGAGCGACGAGAGCGCGGGCCGCAAGACCGCCATCGGCCGCCGCCAGCTGGAGGCGCTTGGGATTGAGGGCGGCGACGCCGTGCTGGTGGGCGATATGCTCGCCGACGCGGAGTTGGCCCGGGAGCTTGGCACGTCCTGCGTGCTGGTGCCCTGGGGACACAACGATCTCGGCCGGCTGAACGGCGCGGGCTGCCCGGTGGCGCACAGCTTTGAGGAGCTCGGGGAAATCGTCGCCTCTCTGGGCTGAACAGGGGCGTGCGGCGCCGACGGGCACGAGACGGGAGGGCGCGCGATGGAGGAAAAGAAAGCGATTCACATGGGGCACCGCGAGCGAGTCCGGCAGAGATTCCGCAGCGAAGGGCTCTTGGCGTTTTCCGAGCACGAGGTGCTCGAGCTGCTGCTCACATACGCCATTCCGCAGCGGGATGTCAATCCCCTGGCGCACGAGCTGGTGAGGCAGTTCGGCTCGCTCAGCGGCGTGCTGGAGGCCGACGAGAGCGAGCTCATGCGCGTGCCCGGCGTGGGCCAAAACGCCGCGCTGCTGCTGACGATGATGCCGCAGCTGATGAGCGTCTATCAGCGCAGCGCCATGGGGGCGCGGCCCATGATCACCAATCTGGACAGCGCAAGGCGGTACTGCGGGGCGCTGTTTGTCGGCGCGCACGACGAGCGCGTTTACGCCATCTGCCTTGACAAGAGCGGGCGCGTGATTCATCCGGCGCTGCTGCACAAGGGCACGCTGGATGAGGTGACGATCTATCCGCGCGTGGTGCTGGAGACGGCCCTGCGCTATCACGCGCACTCCGTGCTGCTGGCGCACAATCATCCCGGCGGCGTGTGCGAGCCGTCGCAGGCGGATTACGATTCGACGGTGGACGTGGTGGCGGCGCTCAAGCTGATTCGCGTGACCGTGATCGATCATCTGATTATCTCCGGCGATTCGGTGTACTCGATGACCAAGCAGGGGCGCCCGGGCGGGAAGGCGCCGGGCCCGGAGGAATTCAGCTATCTGCGCGGCAGGAGCACGCCGGACGGACGGACGACGCTCAAGGAGGGGCGGGAGGCCGAGTGGATTGCGCTCGATGTGAGCGGCATGACGAAGGAGCCGCGGACATAAAGGAGAATGCATGTTGAAACATATCGGTATCTGGGGAAGGAGGCTGCTCATGGCCGTGCTGGTGCTGGTTTTGCTCGGGCTTGCCTGCGCTGCGGCGCTGATGGGCTTCGTCTACTACAAGGAGACGCATCTGCCGCCCGCGCAGGAATCGGACGTGATCATCGTGCTGGGCGCACAGGTGAAGGAGGACGGCACGCCCTCCGTCGCGCTGGAACGGCGGCTGACCGCGGCGCTGGAGGCGTATCAGCAAAAGCGCCAGGTCATCATCGCCTGCGGCGCGAAGGGAACCAATGAGCCGCGGGCCGAGGGCGACGTCATGCTGGACTGGCTGGTTGAGCACGGCGCACTGCCGGAGGACGTGGTCGCGGAGACGGCCTCCTTCAACACGCGGGAGAATCTTGAGTATGCCCGGGCGATCATGGAGCATCGCGGGCTCACGCAGGCGTTGGTGGTGACAAGCGATTATCACGTGGCGCGCGCACTGGAGCTGTGCCGCCAGGTGGGCATCGCCGCCACGGGAAAGGGCAGTCCGTCCAAGCCCGAATATTTTCTCAAAAATCACTTCAGGGAAGGGCTCAGCTGGATCAAGCTTTGGCTGGAAAGCCGGCTGTAAACATTTTCACGGCAGAGGGAAGACAGGATGAACAGGGAGAGACTGAAAACCGGCCTCGAAATGATGGGCATTGAGGCGGATCAGACGGCCTTGGAGCGCTTTGAGGCGTTCCACGCGATACTGGACGAGTATAACGCGAAGATGGATCTGACGGCGGTGCTCAGCGAGGATGAGCGCGTCGACAGGCACGATCTGGACAGCGCATCGCCGCTCAGGCTGGGCCTGATCGCGCACGGCGCGAGGGTGATCGACGTGGGCACGGGCGCGGGCTTTCCGGGCATGCCGCTGCTGATCCTGCGGCCGGACATCCGGATGACGTTTTTGGACGCGCTGAACAAGCGCATTCTGTTTCTGCGCGACGCGCTCACTCGCCTGGGCCTTGAAGCCGGGACGGTGCACGCCCGGGCAGAGGATGCGGCGAGGACGGGCGCACACCGCGAGCAGTACGATGTGGCCGTATCGCGTGCGGTAGCCAGCGCCGCGACGCTCCAGGAGCTGACGCTGCCGTTTGTGAAGACGGGCGGCGTGTCCATCGCGTGGAAGGGGCCGGGCGTCTCGCAGGAGCTGACGGCGGCGCGCCGCGCGGCGTTTGTGCTGGGCGGCACGGTGCGCGGCGTGGCCGATGCGCCGGTGCCGCGCAGGGAGGAATGGGCGCACGTGCTTTTGCTCACCGACAAGACCGGCGCGACGCCGAAAATATATCCGCGAAAAGCGGGCACGCCGGGCAGAAAGCCGCTCGGTGAGAATGAGCGGGGTTGAATCTCCGGTCACCCCGCCGCAGCCGGGCGTGCCGCGCGCCCTGGATGAAAGCCTTCATCAGCGCCAAAGCGCGCGCGAAACAGCGAGCATATTTTTCCAACAGCAATTTCCTCATGTCCTTTGCCAAAACAGCGCAGACTGCAAGCAAAGGAGATGAGGAAATTTGTTTTCAGCGTTTATGCATTCGCCCTATCGGTTCTTGATTGCGGCGGCAGTGCTGGCGGCGATCCTCTGCCTGTTTCCGGTGCGGGTGGACGCGCCGGAGGCGCAGGAGATCCCGCCGCAGACGGCTCAGGAGGCGGAAATCGCGCCGGGGCTTCCGGCGGGCGCGGATTTGTCTGAGCGGACGGCATCCGGCTGCATGCTGCACAGGACGCTGTACTATGCTCCCTGCGGTCACAGCGTCCAGCGGAGGGAGGCGCTGCCGGCGCAGCTGGTGGGGCTGTCCCGCCAGGCGCTTGAGGCGGAGATCGGGGACGTGATCCCCGGCGCGACCGTGACGGGCTTTTCGCAGAGCGAGGTGGATATCTCGCTGGGGACGGACATCCCCTGCCCGCTGCACTGGGTGCTGCGCGGCGGGGAGGACGGCATGCTCACCGTGCTGCAAAACCGCTCGGGAGAGGCGCTGGAGATCGTGCGCAGCACGGATATTCCGCTTTCGGGCGTCAGTGAATCGGATCAGGCGGAGCTGGTCGAGGGGCGTGTATTTGACGACGTGCAGGCGCTGGAGGGATATCTGGAGAGCCTGAGCAGCTGAACGGGATGGCACGCAGGCGGCGGGCACCGTCGGCTTTAATTATCTCACAGTGTGAGATGAAACGGAGAAAGTGACATTTGAGACAGGCGCGCGTATCATTGGGCGCTTTGCTCTTGTGGGCATGGGCGGGGGCTGATACAATGGCACCATCAAAAGAACAACAGGCAGCCAAACGCTGCGAACCATACAAGGAGGAATCGGTATGCGAGTCGTCAAGAAACCTGAGGAGCGCAAGGCGGAGATGGTGGCCGCTGCGGCAAAGCTGTTTGCAGAGCAGGGCTTTGTGAGAACCTCCGTCGCGGAGATCGTCTCCGCTGTGGACGTGGCAAAGGGACTGTTCTACTACTATTTCACGACCAAGGATGACATGGTGAAGGCCGTCGTCGAGGGATATTGCAGCTATCTGGGCACCGTGGCGCAGAAGATTGCCGACGGCGAGGGCACGGCTGATGAGAAATTCACCATGCTGATGACCCACAGCGCCTGGCAGCAGTGCTTTACCGCACCTCTGACCGCGGATCTGTGCCTGCCCCAGCATGCCGCGCTGTACACCGATATGTGCGACCGCGTGTACGCCCATATGCGTCCCGCGCTGGAGGCGATGATGACCCAGGCGCTGCGTGAATCGGGCAGGGATGAGCAGGATGCGCCGCGCCTTGTGGGCGTCGGGCTTTACGGTATCCTGATGATGGCGCGCCGCGGCGACATGACCATGGAAAAGGCGCGCGGGATGATCGGCAAGCTGATCGGCGCCGAGAACATGGCGGCGTAAGCTTTTGTACCGGCGGCAACAGGGCAACACCCTTTTACATAGATGGATATTCCTTCCCCCTCTCTCCGTAAACAAGAAGCACCGCATTGAAGATGCGGTGCTTCTTGTTTTCTGTGACTAACGTATATCTGAAACTTTGATATTATACTGTCAGTTTCGCACGAATTTTTGGGATATTTCCGGTTTTGATTGACAGGAACTTGGCGATAGTGATACAATGTGGATGCTTCGCGAGGAGCAAAAAGGAGGTACTTTAGGATGAAGAAGATTGCATCGATTCTTCTTTCTGTGCTGATGCTGACCAGCATGATCGCTGGCGCGTCGGCCGAAACCTACACCGGTACGGCCAATGGCATCGGTGAGGTGACCGTTACCCTGACCGTGGAGGACGGAAAAATTACCGCGGCCGATGTGGTCGGCGACGGCGAAACCCCGACCTATGGCGGCATCGAGGCCTGCCAGGACGGCACCTTTGCTGCCCAGATCGTCGAGGCCCAGGGGGCGGAGATCGACGGCGTGTCCGGCGCGACTGTGACTACCACCGCCGTTAAGGACGCGACGAAGAAGGCGATGGAAGCTGCCGGTCTCGTCGAGGCTGAGGCGGTTGAAGTTGCTGACGTGGACTGCGATGTGGTGATTATCGGCGCCGGCGGCGCCGGCATGGCGGCTGCGCTTCAGGCCGTGGATTCCGGTGTGGAGAACGTGATCGTCGTGGAGAAGACCGGTTCCACCGGCGGCAATACCTCCCGCGCGACGGGCGGCATGAACGCGGCGAAGACCGTCTATCAGGACGAAAACGCGTGGGCCGATGCGACCACCACCGCCGTGGAGAAGACCATTGCGAGCGCGAAGGAAAGTTACGGCGATGCGCTTGCCGATCTGATCGCGACCGTTGAGGAGCAGTTCGAGGCTTACAAGGCAAACCCGACCGGCTACTTTGACTCCGTGGAGCTCTTTGCGCTGGATACCATGGTCGGCGGCAAGGGCATCAACAATCTCGATCTGGTCATGACCATGGCGGGCAACTCCGCTGAGGCCATTGACTGGCTGGCTACCAAGAATGCGAGCCTGCCCAGCGTCGGCTCCTTTGGCGGCGCGAGCGTCATGCGTATTCACCGCGCTCTGACCGATGATGGCAAGACCACCCCGGTTGGCGCTTATCTGGTCAAGGTGTTCACCGCTGATGTGGACGAGGAGAGCAAGATTGATCTTCGCCTGAACACCGCAGCGACCGAGATCATCGTTGCCGATGGCAAGGTCACCGGTGTGAAGGTCACCTCTGAGAACGGCGACTACACCATCAATGCGAAGGCTGTCATTCTGGCGACCGGCGGCTTTGGCGCTGATCTGGAGCGCGTGGCGAAGTACGCTCCGAATCTTGAGGGATTCATGACCACCAACGCGCCGGGCGCGACCGGCGACGGCATCGACATGGCGACGGCGATTGGCGCGGCGACGGTCGATATGGAGCAGATCCAGATTCACCCGTCCGTCTATCCGGAGAACGCGGCGCTGATCACCGAGGGCATCCGCGGCGACGGCGCGATCCTCGTCAACCAGAATGGCGAGCGCTTCGTCAACGAGCTGGAGACCCGCGATGTCGTCTCTGCGGCCGAGCTGGCCCAGGAGGGCGGCTACGCGTACACGATCGTCGATCAGAAGATGATGGACGCCTCCTCCACCTACGCGAGCTATGCGACCAAGGGCTACGCGCTGACGGGCGAGACCTATGAGGAGCTGGCCGAGGCGATGGGCACCGATCCGGCGACCTTTGCCAAGACCATGGAGGACTGGAATGCGGCCTGCACCGCGCAGAATGACGAGGTCTTTGGTCGTCTGTCCTTCGCGCAGCCGCTGGATACCGCTCCGTATTATGCCATCAAGGTTGCCCCGGGCATCCATCACACCATGGGCGGCGTGGTCATTAACACCGCTGCCGAGGTGCTGAACGAGTCCGGCGAGGTCATTTCGGGCCTGTTTGCGGCCGGCGAGGTCACCGGCGGCGTGCACGGCGCGAACCGTCTGGGCGGCAACGCCGTGGCGGATATCGTCGTCTTCGGCCGCATTGCGGCGCAGAGCGCGGCGGCGTATATCGCGGAGTAAATCAATCAAGAGTTTATCGCGGTTTTCCGCGTCAGACAGTCTGTCCAGGGATTGTCTGGCGCGTTTTTTTTATATGGATGCGGCAGTTTTGCAGCTTAGATTTTTGTGTTTAACTGTCATAAAGGGGAGCCCGAGGAAGGGCCCGCTGTCGTTCAGTCTTCTTTCGGGCGATCATTGCGGCTTCCTATGAAGAAACAGCGTAGATTCAAAGCGCAATAAAAAATCCGCAGCTTTCCTTTAAGGAAAGCTGCGGAAAGTGGATCCGGATTTTACTTGTTTTTCGTGAGCGCCTGCAGGTGCCAGATCCTGTCGTTGTACTCCTTGATCGTGCGGTCGGAGGAGAAGATGCCGCTCTTGGCGACGTTGATGATCTCCTTGCGCGTCCACGCCTTCTGGTCGAGATAGTCGTTGCCCAGATGGCTCTGCACGGCCTGATAGGAGCCGAAGTCGCGCAGGACGAGATACGGATCGGCCATGCCGCCGTTGTCGGAGAAGACAAGCGCGCGGTAAAGGCCCTCGAACATCTTCGGATTGTCCGGAGTGAGGCTTCCGTCAAAGAGCATGTTCAGCGCGCGGCGCAGCTCGGCGTTCGTCTCATAGATTTCCAGGGAGCGGTAGGTTCCGTTGGCGTAGATAGCCTCGACCTCCTTGGAGCGCAGGCCGAAGATGTAGCAATTGTCCTCACCCACCAGCTCGGCGATTTCCACATTCGCGCCGTCGAGCGTGCCGATGGTCACGGCGCCGTTCATCATGAACTTCATGTTGCCGGTGCCGCTGGCCTCCTTGGAGGCGGTGGAGAGCTGCTCGCTGACCTCGCTGGCCGGCATGAGCATCTCCGCAGTGGAGACATTGTAATTCTGCAGGAAGACAACCTTGATCATCTTGCTGGCGCGCGGATGCTGGGCAATCTTGGCGGCGAGCACGTTGATGAAATGGATGATCTCCTTGGCACGCCGGTAGCCCGGAGCGGCCTTTGCGCCGAAGATGAATGTGCGCGGGGCCATCGTGTAATTCGGATCGTCGCAGATGCGGTTG
Organism: Clostridia bacterium; assembly: GCA_030535375.1. Lineage (GTDB taxonomy): Bacteria > Bacillota > Clostridia > Christensenellales > Aristaeellaceae > Ventricola. The sequence continues at coordinate 12,008 of JAUNJB010000083.1, forward strand.
TAGAGCACGAGGATGTGCAGCGCGTTGAGCAGCTGGCGCTTATACTCGTGCAGACGCTTGACCTGGACGTCAAACATGGTATCCGCGTCGAGCGTCAGGCCCTGATGGCGGTTGATCCAGCGGCTGAAGCGCTCCTTATTCTCATGCTTGATCTTGGCAAAAGCATCGATGAACGCGGCGTCATCCGCATAGGGCAGCAGCTTTTCCAGCTCCATGGTGTCGCTGCGCCAGCCCTGGCCGATGGTCTCATCCAGCAGGGCGGAGAGGGACGGATTGGCCAGCATCAGCCAGCGGCGAGGGGTGATGCCGTTGGTGATGGCCATGAACTTCTCCGGCATGATCTTGTAGTAATCCGCAAACGTGGAGCGCTTGAGGATGTCGCCGTGCAGCTGGGAGACGCCGTTGACCGCCTTCGAATAGGCGATGCACAGATTGGCCATGTGCGCCTGATCGTAGGCGAGGATGGCCATGTGGCCGATGCGGTCCCACTCGCCGGGGAAGCGGTCGAACAGCTTCTGGCACAGGCGGCGGTTGAGCTCCTGCATGATGGAGTAGATGCGGGGCAGCGTCTCGCGCATCATGCTCTCCGGCCACTTCTCCAGGGCCTCGGCCATGATGGTGTGGTTGGTATAGGCGACGGACTCGCGGGTGATGCGCTCGGCCTCCTCCCAAGGCAGATGCTCCTCATCCACGAGGATGCGCATGAGCTCCGGAATGACCATGGCCGGATGGGTGTCGTTGATGTGGAAGGCGACCTTCTCCGGCAGCAGGCGCATGTCGTTGCCATGCACGCGCTTGAAGTCCTTGATGGCATACTGGAGCGTGGCGCTGACCAGGAAATACTCCTGCATCAGGCGAAGCTTCTTGCCGTTATAGGTGTTGTCCTCCGGATAGAGCACCTTGGAAATCTGCGCGGCGATGGAATCGTTATCCGGCGTAGAGCCGTTGTAATCGCCTGCGGAGAACTTTTCGAGGTTGAAATTCTGGGGAAGCACGGCGCTCCAGGTGCGCAGACGATCCACGACATCGCTGTTGTAGCCGACGATCGGCAGATCATACGGCACGGCGATGACATCCTCGGTATTCTGGACGGAGACGTAATTCTTGTCGCCCATCCAGTTTTCGATCATCTGGCCGCCAAAGCGCACGGTGACGGCGTCGCGCTGGGTGGGAATTTCCCAGGCGTTGCCGTAGGTCAGCCATTCATCCGGAACCTCGACCTGCTGGCCGTCGACGATGCGCTGGCGGAACAGGCCGTATTCATAGCGGATGGTGCAGCCCATGGCCGGCAGATCCAGCGTGGCCAGGGAGTCAAGGAAACACGCGGCCAGACGGCCCAGACCGCCATTGCCCAGGGCCGGTTCCGGCTCCTCGTGCAGCACGCCGCGAAGCGTCAGCCCCAGCTCCGCGAATGCTTCTTCGTATTCTTTGGTGGAGCAGAGGTTGAGCAGGTTGTTGTGCAGCCAGCGGCCGGTCAGAAACTCGATGGAGAGATAGTAGAGGCGCTTGGCCTTTTCTTTGCGGCGGGCGTCCTTTTCAAAGCGCCATTTGAGCATGATCTGATCGCGCACGGTGGAGGCCACGGCCGCGTAGACCTGCTTGGGCGTTGCTTCCTCAATCGTGCAGCCGTAGTAGCGCAGCAGCTTGTTGAGGATGGACTCCTTGATGATATCCTTGGTGTACTCATTGGTCAGAGGCATAGACTAAACCCTCCTGGTTATTGATGACGGTATTTCCGCCTTTTCTACATCATTTGACAGAAAGCCACACAGCATTTGTGCGCAGCCAACGGTCATTATATCATAGAAAAATTTGGATGACAAGGAAAAAGCACGTAATATTTAGTTTTTTTCCATTTCAATGCGAAAAAAGTCATTTTTTGCACACACTTTTGTGTACGCGGATGACAAAAGTATGCCCCGTAAACTTGTCTTTATGCAAAATAATCCCAATATGGAGCTGCAAAGCATCCGCATATTTTGTATTATATGAAGAAAAATGCCCGGGCGTCATTGGACGCCGGCGGGCACTTGGAAGATGAGGGTCAAACGGGACTCAGTCTGCTTCTTCCCATGTGATGATCTTCGGGCAGTCATAGAGGTCGTCTGTGATCTCACTGCGCTTCGTGAAGGTTGGATAGACAAGTTCTCCGGTTTGGGCGTTGATTCCGATTTCCCGGTATTCCATTTTCTGTCTAAAATCTGCTTCCGCATATCCAGGGTCTGGATGAGATTGCTTTTCTTTTTTGGCAGAATCTAGCCAAGAGCATTCCAGCTTCCAGAATGGATACACATAAAACTGTTGTGAGTCGCTCTCGTAAGGGCTGAGCATGAGTGCATATCCCAATTGCAGATTGTACACGTCGCGAATATTGCCGCTTTCAATTTTCTCTTCAATACTGCTAATCACTTTGCTCAATGGCGCTAGGGGTACATCCTCTTCTGTGACTTCTTTCGGCTTTCCAATCCCCAGTGCATCAAAATAAAAGCTGCTTCCGTCCATCATGCGATACTCAAATCCGCATTGCGGGATATAGCCCCCTCTATTTCCCGTATTCGGTCGCTTTCCAAGATCTATAAATGACTGATGACTATACATGTTAAAAGAATGAATAATCACTGGGATACCATAGAATTTTTGAGCATAGTATATATCATAGTATCCCATCGGAACATAATCGACTGTTTCTCCCAGTGCAGCTTCATTGAGGTTCTTCACAGTCCTTCCTCGTCCTGCCACACACACTTCTTTCATTTGGAATTCCCATTGATTGACTCCTATCTTTTCCAATAGCATTTTTAGAAAACCATCGATTTCTTGAATCGTCAAGGGATTATCCTCCGCATAAGCCCCATTCGCATCTATTTCCCACGGATAATAGTAAGTGTATGGCGACACTAAATGTTTATTCGGATGTAATGTATAAAGGTCGCTCGTTTCATTATACCGCCCCTCGATGTAGTAGTAGCTCTCTCTCAATGCACTACACGTTATCCTAAACGTATCATTCCGCCATTTTTCCACATCATTTCGCTCGTCCGGTTCAATATGATAATCTATGACCAGTTCTGTGTCCGTTCGTGTCACCTCCGCTCCCTGTTCGCGGTTGAACGCTTCAAATTGCTCGTCTTCGTACATTTTAAGCCATTCGATAGTTGCCACCGGCATTTTCTCCACTTCCGGCACGATAATGGGCACATCCACCTCAATCGTCCGCCCGTGCGCCTCATAGGTTTGTGTCCATCTCCCCATCTCTTCGGCCTGCTCGCGCAGCTCCGCGATGGAAACCATGTCCGCGCGCGCGAGCGCGGGAACGAGGAGGAGCGCCATCAGGCAAAACAGCCGTTTCATCATGAATTTTCCCTCTTTTCTGTGCGGTTGTATTGGAATATAGAGGTCCCTATAGATTAGACACACGAGACCATATATTTTTGACGTAATATGATGAAAAATAAAAATTTTTTCCGCATGGTCATTTTTGAAAAGGGTAAAGAAAAAACAGCCCCTGCCGCAAAGCATCTGCGCTTTACAGCGGGACTGCTGGATGACCGATTTTTCTCAAGCGCGGCAGGGTTATTCCTTGATCCGCACGATCTTAGCGCCCAAACTGGAGAATTTC
>JAUNJB010000243.1 GCA_030535375.1 Clostridia bacterium
AATATCGCTACGCCAGCGGCGCAACATCCACCTACACCGGCTGGAATCTCAGCGTGTCGGACGATCTGTTCGAGCACAGTGGCAACGGTGCGTGCATCCGCATCTCCTTCGACATCAAGCGGACGGACATCGATGCGTCTGCCGCTTCTACCGCAAACGTCTACTCCGGCATTTGGGTGTACTATCGCTATTACGGCGGCGACGACGGTACGACGCTCTATGTGGCGGGCCGGGGCTGGTACCTGCGCACGACGGACACATCCTTTGTGGCGACAGATGATGACTGGGTCAGGCTTCGCTACGGCCCGCTGAATCTCACCACCTACAATCCGGTTTCCATCGCATATTTCACCCTCGGAACAGCCGGGGCCAATGGCGCCACTGGCACCGTGCAATTCCGCAACGTGAAGCTGGAAGTGCTGAGCACGTGGACGCCTTGGAGCGCCGCGCCGGAGGATCTGTACGGGCTGGTCAAGCGGATGACGAACGCCGAGAGCAACATCACCCAAAACGCCAACAACATCGCTCTCAAGGTCAGCACGGCGACCTACAACACCGAGAAGGTCTATCGCGGCAGCACAGCCCCGACGACGCTCTATACCAACATGCTCTGGCTGGACACCTCGGTTTCGCCCAATCTGCTCAAGCGGTACACCGGCAGCGCATGGGTGGTCGCGGGCGCGGAGGAGCTCAAGTCCAGCGGAATCTACATCGGCCCCAACAATGTGGCGATCACTACGGAGAATTTTCTGCTCCAGCTGCTCGATCCCTCCAACAACGAAAACGTGCTCATGGAAATGAGCGCGGACGGCAATGTGGGCTTCAAGGAGCTGTACGCGGACGAGGTGATTTCCGATTCAGTGGCTGCGGCTTACGGAGGGCCGACCGCAATTTATGTGAACACCTCGTACTCCGGCACAAGCACCACCTACTTTCGCTCCCTCGGCGAGGCGGTCAAGACTGTCAACAACCGCTTTCTGAAAAGTAATGTCACCATTTATCTGCCCAGCAGCGGCGAGATCTACGAGCCCGCGGGGACGCAGCTTCAAGGCGTGTCCGGCCCCGGCAGGCTCATGATCTACGGCTATTCCGCCTGCCGCCTGAACAGCTACATCTCCGTGAAGGGCTGCTCCGCGCACATTGCCTTTCAGAATGTGTCCCTCCGGGAGATTCGGCCTCTCAATGGATCAAGCCGCAATCCTTATCTGATTGATCTTCAGATGAATCATCATGTGGAGTTCAACGGCTGCACGCTGGATGCCAATAATGTGACCTATGACTCCATCTACTGCCGCACCACGCACGCCTATTTGCTGAATTGCGGCCTGTACAACGCCCTGCAGGGGCTGGAGGTGTTCATGGGCTGGGCGTATACGAAGAACTGCAAGGGCTCCTGCACATGGGCCATGATCTCCTACGCGGGCTACATCATCGCCTCCGGCACGGTACCCAGCGGAAGCCGGGGAACGGGCGACAACGGACAGCTCTTTGACACGGGCGTGACCGTGGACTATGGCACGGCGATCCCCGTGGTGACGCCGGATTCCACGACCATTCAGTACGCGACGAGCACGAAGTCCTATCGCGGCGGATGGAGAAGCGATACGTCGGACGTGATCCAGGGCGTGTATTCCGACAGCGGATACAAGTCCAGCCTGAGCTGGAATTATGGCTGCATGTGGTTTGGCAATCTGGTCAATGTACTTTCCGGCACGACGATCAAGAGCGCTACGCTGACGCTGCACCGCAAGACAGGCAGTGGTTCCGGCAGCGCCAAGAGCGTGTACCTGTGCGCCATTACAAATGCTTCCGCCAGCGGATCGCCGTCCATTGCGGTCAACTATGGCGCGATTGGCACGATCGGCAGAAACGCGCAGGTGACGTTCTCGATTCCGGTCGCGGCGGTACAAGGTCTTGCAAATGGAACCTATGGGGGCCTATGCCTATACGAGTCCAAGTACAACTTCGGCTCGTCTACCTACTCCAGCTGCTACATGCGCATGAGCGGCACGGATACCAGCCAGAAGCCGTATCTGACGGTCGTTTATAATGATTCCACCTCGGTGGGTTAAGGAGGATAGGAAATTGAATATCGTGATTCCCTTCGATGGGCGGGTGAGAACGATCATCCGCTCTTCTTTTGTCGCGGCCAAACGGCTGACGGAAAGTCGTTACAGTCTGACCGGCGACATGTTTCAGATGACCGATGTGACGGCGGAACAGGTACTGATTCTGCCGGATGAAGTAACCCTTGCGGAAGGCGAGCTTCTGACCGACGAGGTGCTCATGCGGGCCTTGCCGCTGGAATCCTTCATTTCCGTCAGCGCCGAGGAAGCGCTGCCCAACGCGCTGGGGCTATTGCTGCGGCTGGCCATCGCGGACGGGCGGCTCACCGATGCGGAGCTGCTCTCCATTCAACCCGCCTTGGAGGGCCGCCT
>JAUNJB010000084.1:0-13525 GCA_030535375.1 Clostridia bacterium
AGATGATGCACAGGAGCACCAACGCGAAGACTCTGAAAAGCGATTTGCAAAGGGTCGAGAGCATGATGAAATCCGACCTTTCCGTGGTATTTGAAGGTATTATAATATGCGGCCGTGTTTGGTGTCAAATCAAAGCTGAAATGAATTCAAGAGAGGATGCATAGGAGAACATGAAGTGGTTGCAGCGCACGATCGTCATAGGGTATACGCTGATGATGGCCGTCATTCTGGCGATCGTTCTGTTGGTGTTTGATACGATGTGGTTTGGCGGGCAGAAGGAATTCCTGATGCTGCAGAGCCGGATTGTACTGGCGGGGCTTGCGGGGCTGGCGCTCGTCTGCCTGCTGCTCGGCGGGCTTGATTCGAGGATAAGGCCCGCGGATAAAAACGCACGCGGATGGCTGTCGGTCGAGCTTATGTTCTGGGCGGCCATCTTCGTCATGCAGGCGGTGTATTGCTTCCACGCCTACTTCATGACCGGCTGGGATGCCGGGCTTGTGCTGTACAACGCGTACATGCTTGCGGCTTATGATGTGATACCGGATTTCACATATTACTCCAACTATCCCAACAACATCTTTATTACGGAGATTTTTGCCGCGGTGATTCGGCTGTTTCGCGCGCTGGTGGGGGACCCGGGCGTCGACCGGTGCGCCTATGTGCTCATTGTGCTCCAGTGTGCGCTCAATACGTGTGCGGGCATGCTGTGCAGGCGCGTGGCCAGGCGGCTCACCGGATCGACGGCGTTTTCCGTCGCCGCCGCGGCCGTGTATATCGGCTTTATCGGGATATCGCCCTGGATGATGATCCCGTATTCGGACAGCATGGGGCTGGTATTCCCGATTGCGATACTCTATCTGTATCAGAGCCAGCAGGGCATGCGCAAGCCGATGCTGCAGTGGGGAGGAATCGTGGTGCTGTCTGTCTGCGGCTTCCTGCTCAAGCCGCAGATTCTGATCGTGACTATTGCCATCCTGATTCTGGAGACGGCGCGGCTGCTGGGAGAGCGAAACGCGCGTGCCTGGTTATGCCGGGTGGGCGGCGTGACGCTGCTGATTTTGATGGGGCTGGGGCCGGTCAAGCAGGCGTTTTTTGACCGGTCTGCCATCGAGGTGGACCCGGAGGGGAGCGTCGGTCTGGGACATTATATCATGATGGGCGTCAACGAGGAGACGGCAGGCGTGTATTCGCAGGATGATTTCCTCAAATCGGTTTCCATCAAGGATCGCGAGGAGCGCACGAGGATGCAGTTGGAGACCGCGGCGCAGCGGATCAAGGAAATGGGGCTTAAACGGCTGCTGATCCACCTTCGGCTCAAGACGCTGGTCAATTATGCGGATGGCACGTTTGCCTGGGGAATCATCGGGAACTTTGTTGAGGAGGAACTGGAGGATAAGGACGACGTGCTGTCTCCCTGGCTCAAGGATATGGTTTATATGGATGGGTCCGGCTTCAAAGGGTTTGCCACATATCTGCAGTGCGTCTGGCTCGGGCTGCTGGCGGGATCGCTGCTGTGCGGCGTGGCTTCAAGAGGCCTTGCGGAGCGTTCCGGGCATATCCTGATGGCGATTCTTCTTTCCATCATCGGCCTGACGGTTTTTGAATGGATTTTCGAGGCGCGGGCACGGTACCTGTACACCTATGCGCCGTTCTACGTGCTGGCGGGGATGAGCGGGATATGGTACGCCATACGCAGGGGAAAAGAGGTAAAACATGATCAGAGAGGATAGGGCTGCAAGAAGAATTAAGTATATAATTGTCGGCGTGTTTACGGTGATGATGGTTTCAATCTTATTCATTGTGGTATACCTCTTCGGTCGGACAACGTTTATTTATCAGCGGCATTTTTTGCTGCGTCAGAAATGGCTGCTTATGCTGGGCTGCATATTGTTGGGCTGCGTCTGCGTTGTGATGCAGTGTACACGAGAAAAACAGAATGCGCTCAGTGTTTTATCAGGAAAGAATGCATGGATAAAAGCCGTATTCTGGCTGGGCTTGCTTCTGATTCAGATATGCATGAGTTGGTATGCCTACTTTCTGACCGGATGGGATGCGCGGTATATTCTTGAAAGAGCGTACAATACGGCAATTGATCCCCTGCGGATTATGGAAAATGATCCATATTTTTCGCAGTATTCCAACAATATCCTTGTGACGCTGCTGTACCGGTTCATCATGATGATCTCTTTTTGTATCGCTGGACGGCAGCTGAGCATTGAGATTTGCGCATATATTCTGATTGTTCTGCAATGCGCGATCAATACGTGCACAGGGATATTGAGCACCCGGGTTGCGCGGAAAATGACAGGTTCCCAGGCTTTTTCTGATGCTATTGCTTTGGTTTACGTGGTGTTTATCGGCATTTCGCCCTGGGTGTTGATTCCATATACAGACAGCACGGGACTGATCATCCCCATTTTGATGATCTGGATTTATCAGTCGGAAATTCGATTTTCAAGCCTCAAAGGTATGATTATTGGCATTTTAGGAGCAGTGGGGTATCGGCTGAAGCCGCAGCTCGCCATTGTGTTCATTGCTATCGTCTGCATGGAGAGTGTGGTTTCGCTATCGCGTGCAGGATTAAGCGGATGGTTACGCCGCCTGTTACCAATCGGTCTTTCGTTTGCATTGGCGGTAGGGTCTTTTTATCAAGGTGTGTTAAATGAAATCGGGGTTACAATTGATCCGACGAGGGGATTCGGGCTGACGCATTATGCCATGGTTGGGATTAATCGCGTCACAACAGGGACATATTCGCCGGAAGATGTGGAGTTTTCAAGAGAGATTGAAGATCCTCAGGAACGTGTTCGCATGCAGATTGAAACGATCAGGGAAAGGCTTCATGAGATGGGCGTGACGGGCTTTGCCGAACTGATGAAAAAGAAAACCCTGGTGAATTACGGAGACGGAACGTTTGCCTGGGCGATTGAAGGAGAGTTTTATCGGGATCTTCTGCCGAACAAGGACACGGTTTTCTCTCCATTTTTCAAAGATTTATTGGAGCGGTCATCCGGACGATTTGCGTGGCTGGCATCATGGATGGAGTGCATCTGGTTGACGCTGCTGTTTGGCTGCTGCATGGTGATTGTCCCGTTCCGAAGAGCAATGAAGGATGGAGAAAAACAAAATGTATTGTGCGTGATTCTTCTCTCCATCATCGGCCTGACGGTTTTTGAATGGATTTTCGAGGCGCGGGCACGGTACCTGTACACCTATGCGCCGTTCTACGTGCTGGCGGGGATGAGCGGGCTGTGGTATACGATGAGGGCAATCGGACGGGCGCTGCGCCGGAGGGGGATGACTGGTTCCACGTAAAAGAAAACGGCTATGAAGGGAAGCTCTTCATAGCCGTTTGACATTTCGAAGTGTCGGTTACAGGAAGGTGAACGTCGAGCGCACCTTGCGGTAGACGTTCTCATAGTAGGAATACCAGCTGCGCGGCGTGGTGATACGGATCTGATAGAGCGCGCGATCCTTGGCGATGACCATGATGCGGCCGTTCATGCTGTAGGTCTTCGTGCCGTCATTGTACTCGGCGCGATAGTAGCAATAATAACCGCGCGCGTCGCCGATGGCGGCGGAATCGATGTCGCCGGCCTTGAAGTCGGTGAAGCTCATGCCGAGCGTTTCCAGCGTGCTTTCCAGCTGCGTGCGCGCGTCGCTGGCCGTCTGCGCCAGGCCCATGTTCACCTTTTCAACAGTCAGACGGGTTTGATATCCGTCGGGCTCCATCATTTCCTCCTTGGGCTCGACGAACTGAATGGTCGTGTCCAGGTTGGTATTCGGATTGAGCAGCCACGTGCCGGGAATGGAAAAGGAAATACCCATGTCCGTGTTGGTGTAGGTGTCATACCAATAATTGGGAGCGGGCGTGGGGGACGGCGTCGGCTTGTCGATGGGATCGACGGCGACGGGCGTGGCCAGGGGATTGTCCGGCGTGAGCACGGAGAAATCGAGTTGGAGCTCGCCCTCGCTGGTGAGAACCGCCTCACTGACGGATTCCGGCTCAGGGGTCGCCTCGCTCTGGGTATCCTCCGGGGAGAAGATGAGGGAGTCCGTCTCCGGTTCAGAGGATGCGCCGGGCAGGGCTTCGGCATACGCTGAGGAGGATACCATCACCAGGCAGGCGAAAAGGATGAGAATGCGTTTCATATCGATTGACCTCCGTTCACAGGCGGGCGACGAACGGCCGCCGCATAAGCGAAAACATGGTGGGAAGGGCTGCGGCTGTACGGCCAGGGCGTCTTCCCGACAGAAAAAATGTCCGTGAATCATGATGGATATAGGGTATTGTCAGTATAACAGGGAACCGGAAAAAAGTCAACGGCCGCAGAGGGTTGAAAGCCTGGCAGGGCAGGCGTATAATAGAAAAATCAAAAGAATGCATGTTTGCCGAGGAAAGGATGGGAAGCAGATGAAAATTGTGGTGCTGGACGGATACACGCTCTGCCCGGGGGACCTTGATTACGGTGCGCTTGGCGAATTGGGGGAAGTAATCGTGTACGAGCGCACGCCTCCCGAGCTGGCGGCGGAGCGCATCGCGGACGCACCGGTCATCCTGACCAATAAGGTGCCCATCACGCGCGAGGTGATCGATGCCTGCCCCGCGCTGCGCTATGTCGGCGTGCTGGCGACGGGATATAACGTCGTGGATGTGCAGGCCGCGGCGCAGCGGGGGATCGTGGTGACGAATGTTCCGGCGTATTCCACGCAGGCCGTCGTTCAGCACGCGATTGCGCTGCTGCTGCACGATTTGAGCCGTGTGGCCGCGTATGACGCGCAGGTAAAGGCCGGGCGCTGGCAGCGCAGCGAGGATTTTTGCTTTTTTGCGGAGCCGATGGAGGAGATCGCGGGAAAGACGCTGGGAATCGTCGGCTTCGGGCATATCGGCCAGGCGATGGCGCGGGCGGCCGGGGGACTGGGCATGCGCGTGCTGGTGCATACGCCGCACCCAAGGGATGGATGGAATGACGTACAGTTTGTGACACTGGAGGCGTTGTTGGGTCAAAGCGATGTGATTTCGCTTCACTGCCCGCTGACGGAGAAAACGCGCGGGCTGATCGACGCGCGGGCGATTGAGATGATGCGCCGCGGCGTGCGCGTCATCAATACGGCGCGCGGGCCGCTGATCGACGGCGCGGCGATGGCGCAGGCGCTGCGCGAGGGGCATGTGGCGTGCTATATGGCGGATGTGATGGAGGCAGAACCGCCGCGGGCCGGCGATCCGCTGCTGGACGCGCCGAACACGGTGATCACGCCCCATGTGGCGTGGGCGCCGCGCCAGACGCGCGAGCGGCTGCTCCGGACGGCAGTGGGCAACGTGCGCGCGTTTCTGGCCGGGGAACCGCGTAATGTGGTCGGATGAAGCGGAGGAAAGGCGAATGATCAAAGCGGTCGTATTTGATATGGACGGCACGCTGCTGGACACGGAGAAGCTCTACCGGCGCTTCTGGGTGGAGGCGGCGCGCCGGCTCGGATATCCGATGGAGGACAGGCATGCGCTGATGATCCGTTCGATGGCGGCCGCGTATGCGGAGCCGCTGCTCAGGGCGGAGGTCTGCGATTCGTTTGATTACCACGGCGTGCGCGCGCTTCGCCGGGAGCTGATGGAGGCGTACATCGACGCGCATGGGGTGGAGCCGAAGCCGGGGATGCTTGAGCTGCTCGGGGAGATCAGGCGGCGCGGCCTGCGTATCGGCCTGGCGACGGCGACGCCCGAGGAGCGGGCGCGCAAATACCTGCGGATGGCGGGAGCGGAGGCGTACTTTGACGCGATAACCTGTGCGTCGATGGTTGCCCGGGGAAAGCCCGCGCCGGATATCTATCTGCTGGCGGTTCAGCGGCTGGGCGTCCTGCCGGAGGAGGCGATTGCCGTGGAGGATGCGCCCAGCGGCATTCGCGCTGCGCACGCAGCGGGCCTTGGCGCGGTGATGATTCCCGATCAGGATCAGCCCGATGAGGAGACCCGCGCGCTGTGCCTGGCCGTGCTGCCTTCGCTCAGCGCGGTAAAGATGATACTATAACGGGAAAACTGCACATCTTACGCAGAAATTTCAATTTATCTGTTGATTTTATCCAAAAAAACTGATATGATGGAGGTGGGAACCCGGATCGAAAGTCAATCAGGCAGGAGGGATCAGAATGGATAATCACGTGATTACGATTGCGCGCAGTTACGGAAGCGGCGGCAGGAAGATGGGACGGCTGCTTGCCAAGGAGCTCGGTTATGAATACTATGATCGTGAGATTCTGCGCATTGCTTCCGATGAAAGCGGAATCAGTGAGGAGCTGTTCAATCAGGTCGACGAAACGCAGCGCATGCCTCTGTTCCGCATTGCCAAGGAGATGTACACGGGCGAAGTGATCCCGCCGGACAGCGACGATTTTATTTCCAACGAAAATCTCTTCCGCTATCAGGCAAAGATCATCCGCGAGCTTGCGGCGACGCGCAATTGTGTGATCGTCGGCAGGTGCGCCAATTTTATCCTCCGTGGGCGGGAGAATGTGATCAATGTGTTTGTGACCGCGCCCGTGGTGGATTGCGTGCGCCGCGTGATGGAGAATGACGGCCTGAACCTTGAGGAGGCGGAAAAGCGGATCAAGAAGATCGACAAGCGGCGCGCGGATTATTTCAAATACTTCACCGGCCGCCAGTGGCACGATGCCGCGCTCTATGACCTCTGCCTCAATACCGGGCACATGCAGGAGCACAAATGCGTGGAGATCGTGCGGGCCTATATGAACGCGCGGTTTGAAGAAGAATGAGCATCCATAAAAAACAGCGCGGGCTGCGGGCCAGGGGCTCCGCAGCCCGCGTTTTGCGGGAAAAGGAATCCGCTGGCCAAGACGGCGGATCAGAGCGCCGAAAATCCTCCGATCGGTGGACCGGATGCGTGAATCCGGTGATCACGGCGGCGGTGAAAGCTCTGCGGTGAACAGAATCCTCCTATGCGGCAATGAAAAAGACCTGGAAGCCGTTTAAGCAGCGCATAGAAGGAATGCCATCATGGCGATGAAAGATGATCTCGTCACATGGAGGCGGCGCTAATGTGATTTTGACTGCCGTGGACAAAGCACGGCGGAAAAGGGCAAGGAAATCGCGTCCGTTCACCGCATGGGAGGGACCTGCGCGGTGAACGGACGCGACGCGTACAGAAGATTTTTGCCGGACGGGGCGCGGGTCACTCCTCCTTGCGAGGCGTACCCGCCTGCTTTTGATCCCAGAGGCCGTATTGCTCGGTATTCTGCAGGGCGGAGAGCATATAGTCCTTGAGATGGGGATAGGTTTTGGAGAGCGTTTTGATCAGCTCCTTGATCTCCTCGCGCTTGGAATGGCCGTCCGCCGGGCAGGGATTGTGGATCACCGGGAGGTTGAGGGTCCTGACCATGTGGATGACGTGCTTTTCCGGCACATAGACCATCGGGCGGATGACGGTGATATCCCTGCGGGAGAGATAGGTGTTGGGGTGGAAGGTGTGCAGCCGCCCCTCGAAGATCAGGGACATCAGCAGCGTCTCGATGGCGTCATCCCGATGGTGTCCCAGGGCGACCTTGTTGCAGCCCGAGGCGACGGCGGCGTCGTTGAGAGCGCCGCGGCGCATCTTCGCGCAGAGCGCGCAGGGATTGCTCTCCTTGCGCACGTCAAAAATCACGTGCGCGATCTCCGTATCAAGCACGGTATAGGGCACGTCGATCTGCTCGCACAGCGTGCGGATGGGCCCGATGTCAAACGGCTCCAGCCCCAGCTTCAGCGTGATGGCCTGAAGGGTGAAGTCCTTCCCGGAAAACTTGCGGTAGAGCGAAAGCGCGTACAGGAGCAGCAGGCTGTCCTTTCCGCCGGAGACGCCTACGGCGATGCGGTCGCCGGGGACGATCATCTCAAAATCGGTATCCGCCTTGCGGATGCAACCCAAAACCGTCTTCATATGCAGCCTCCTGTCCTAAACAGGGGTAGTATACAAAACGAAGGGGAAAAAGTCAACCCCGATGCGCGCGCTGATTAAGAATCCGCCAAACAGGCGCGCCGATGCCTTGACGCATCAAACAGAAACTGGTAGAATATCCTTTGGTTTATCAGGGATGGTTTGGCATGCCCGCATCGCTGTGCGGCGTGCTCCGCCCATACTCAAAATCAAGAGGGCATAAAAAGGAGAGACACATGAAAACAATTCAGGAGATTCTGCGCGGCGTGGTGATCGGCCTGGCGAACATCATTCCCGGCGTCAGCGGCGGCACGATGATGGTTTCCATGGGCATCTATGACACGATTATCGGATGCATCAACTCGCTGTTTAAGGACTTTAAGCGCTGCGTGAAGGTGCTTTGGCCGTATGCGGTCGGCATGGCCCTGGGCATTCTCGGCCTGGCGAAGCTGATCACGTATCTGCTGGGGACGTTCCCGCTCCAGACAAATCTCACGTTCATCGGCCTCATTTTCGGCGGCCTGCCGGTGATTTTCGCCAAGACGAAGGGCGAGCGCAAGGGCGCGGCGGGCGTGATTGCGTTTGTCGCGGCGTTTGCGCTCGTGATTGGGCTGCAGATCGTCGGGGAGGGCAATGGGCAGGATGCGGCCATTACGCTGAGCCTCGTGCAGATCGTGATCCTCTTTGTGATGGGCGTGATCGCCTCCGCGACGATGGTGATTCCCGGCGTCAGCGGCTCGATGATGCTGATGCTGCTGGGCTATTACAATCCGATCGTCGGCACGGTCAGCCGCATGGTCGACGCGCTGCTGAGCGCGGACATGAGCGGAATTCTCGCTTGCTGCGGCGTGCTGGTGCCGTTTGGCCTCGGCGTGGTGATCGGCATTTTTGCCATCGCCAAGCTGATCGAGGTGCTGCTTGGCCGCTTCCCGGGCCCGACGTATTGCGCGATTCTCGGCCTCGTCGCGGCTTCCCCGGTCGCCATCCTGATGGCGATGGACTACACGGGCGTGACGATGATCTCCTGGATCGTGGGCGTGGTGGTGTTCGCTGCCGGCTTTGCCGCGGCATATAAGCTCGGCGGGGAGTGAGCGGTTTCCCGGCAAACGGAAATTTTGAGGACGGCGGGCTGCGGCTTGCCGTCTTTTTCCGCATCATTCGCGCTTTTTCGCGTTTTGCCCTTGACAAAGCTTGTCGAATCTGATAGCATAATACCGCATTATAAAACCTTATCCAGAGCGGTGGAGGGAATGGGCCCGATGAAACCCGGCAACCGGAGCGAATCCGGTGCTAAATCCCACGACAGCGATGTCGGCAGATGAGGTGTGGTAAAGAAACATTGCCGCCCGATTTGCGCAAATCGGAGCGGTTTTTCTTTATGACCGGAAAAGCTGGCAGATACGAGGAGGAAAAAATTTGAAGAAGCTGTTTACATCGGAGTCGGTGACCGAGGGGCATCCCGACAAAATCTGCGACCAGATCAGCGACGCGGTGCTCGATGAGATTCTCTCGCAGGACCCGTATGCCCGCGTTGCGTGCGAGACGTGCACGACGACGGGCATCGTCATGGTGATGGGCGAGGTGACGACGACGGCGCGCTATGCGGTGGATGACATCGTGCGCAAGGTTGTCTGCGAGATCGGCTATGATCGCGCCAAGTATGGCTTCGACGGCCATACCTGCGCGGTGCTCACGGCCCTGCACGGTCAGAGCCCGGACATCGCCCAGGGCGTCGACGCGGCGCTGGAGGGGCGTTCTGCGGGGGAGCAGGATATTGGCGCGGGCGATCAGGGCATGATGTTCGGCTATGCATGCGATGAGACGCCGGAGTATATGCCCATGCCCATCGCGCTGGCGCATCGCATCACGCGCCGCCTGTCCGAAATGCGCCGCAGCGGCGAGCTTGACTGGCTGCGCCCGGACGGCAAGAGCCAGGTCACCGTCGAATATGACGGGGACAAGCCCGTCCGCGTGCATACGGTCGTGGTTTCCACGCAGCATGCGCCGGAGATCGATCATGAGACGCTCAGCAGGGAGATCATCGAAAAGGTTGTGAAGGCGTCCGTGCCCGCCGAGCTGATCGACGGGGAGACGCGCTTCCTCATCAATCCGACCGGAAAGTTCACCATCGGAGGCCCGATGGGCGACTCCGGGCTGACCGGCCGCAAGATCATCGTGGATACCTACGGCGGCTATGCCCGCCACGGCGGCGGCGCCTTTTCCGGCAAGGACCCGACAAAGGTGGATCGCAGCGCGGCCTACGCCGGGCGCTATGTCGCCAAAAACCTGGTCGCGGCCGGCCTGGCCAGGCGCTGCGAAATCGAGCTGGCCTACGCCATCGGCGTGGCACGCCCCGTGTCCCTGCTGGTGGATACGCAGGGGACGGGTGCCCTGCCGGACGAAAAGCTGGCCGAGCTGGTCGATCAGTGCTTTGATCTGCGCCCGGCGGGCATCATTGAGATGCTCGATCTGCGCCGCCCGATTTACCGCCAGACGGCGGCTTTCGGCCACTTCGGCCGCACGGATGTCGATCTGCCCTGGGAGCGCACCGACAGGGTGGAGCAGCTGCGCGCGGCGGCCGCGAAGCTGTAAGAACGCATACGCACCTGGCGGCGAGCTGAAGCACACCTTCGGTTCGCCGCCTTTTTGAGCCTCATGCTTGGTGGCCCATGGCCCCGGACAAGCCCTGCTCTGCTCAGAAAGCGATCTGCGGCGGGATGAGCTTGTGAGACCGCTTCAAGTGGCCCGGGAGGGAAAGGGCATGAGCCGTTTTCTGAAAGCGCGCAGCCGCTGACGATGTGATGTGACGGAACGCTGGCCAATCCCGGCCGGGCTATGATTTCATGGAAAGAGGAGGAGTTTTTGTGCTGTATCCGCAGGTCAATGCGGCGCGTCTCGTACAGGATCTCGGCGGCGTGTGGGATTTCCGCTTGAGGGAGACGGACGCGTGGCAGAGCATCGCTGTGCCCGCGTCATATAACGATCAGAAGGCCGATCCGGCCTTTCGCATGCATTGCGGGGTGGCGGCTTACAGGCGGCGCTTCACCGTACCGCGCGCGATGGCGGGGCAGCGGCGTGTGCTGCGCTTTGACGCGGTGACGCACGACGCGAGGGTCTATCTCAATGACGCGCTGCTGTGCACGCATAAAGGCGGTTTTCTGCCGTTTGAGGCGGAGATCACCGCGCTGGTCGAGCCGGGTGAGGAGGCCGAGCTGGTGGTGGAGGTGGACAACCGCATCAACCATGGCACGCTTCCCGTGGGTAACGAGGGCGGCACGGCCTTCTTTGGCTCGGATAATCCCGGCATTCCCAGCGTCGAAGCGGGAAAGCGCCGGCAGGGTGAGATCAATCTGCCGAATTTCGACTTCTTCAATTACGCGGGCATCAACCGCCCTGTGCGCCTGTACACCACCCCCATGGATTACATTGACGCCGTGACGCTGATACCGGATGTGGACGGGGAGGACGGATGGGTTCGCTATGCCGTGAAGACGGTGGGCGAAGGACAGGTGAGGCTGACGGTTCTTGATGCGCAGGGCGAGGTGGTCGCCTCCGCCGAGGGGGCGGAGGGGCAAATTCGCGTGCCCCGGGCGCATCTGTGGCAGCCCTGGCCGGGAGAGCCCTACCTTTACACCGCGCAGATTTCCTTTGCGCAGGATGCCTATGCCCAGACGTTCGGCATCCGCACCGTGGCGGTCTCCGGGGAGAAATTCCTGATCAACGGCCGGCCGTTCTACTTGAAGGGGCCCTGCAAGCACGAGGATGCCCCCTTCCACGGCCGCGGGCTGGATATCTGCCTGCAGGTGAAGGATATCGGGCTCTTCCACTGGCTGGGCGCTAACGCGGTGCGAACCAGCCACTATCCCTACGCGGAGGAATTCTACGATCTGTGCGACAGGGAAGGCATTGTGGTCATCGACGAGACGCCCGCGGTGGGGATCGGCGCGGGGGAAAGGCAGAACCCGTATGAGACCTTTCCTCTGGCGGCGTATCACGCGCAGGTGCTCGAGGAGATGATCGGCCGGGATCAGAATCATCCCAGCGTGGTCATGTGGAGCCTGGGAAACGAGCCGGATACCGAGCATTTCCCGCAGGCGGCATACGATTATTGGCGTCCGCTGTATGATCTGGCGCACAGGCTCGATCCGCAGGGGCGGCCGGTGACGCTCGTCTGCTGTCAGAATGATTATACGAAGGACCTGATCACGCGGACCATGGATGTCGTGTGCATCAATCGGTACTACGGATGGTACAACCTCTCGGGGGATCTGGAGGCGGCGAAATACGCCTTTGATCTGGAGCTTGAATTCTGGCAGGGGATCGGCAAGCCGCTCATCCTATCGGAATACGGGGCGGATACGCTGCCGGGGCTGCACAGTGCTGTGCCGGTGATGTTTACCGAGGAGTTTCAGGCGGCGTATTACGAGGCGATCAACAGCTGCCTGGACAGGCGCAGCTTTGTCGTCGGTGAGCTGCCGTGGAACTTTGCCGACTTTGAGGCGCAGCCCGGCCCTATGCGCCCGGGCGGTAACCGGAAGGGGCTGTTTACGCGGGACCGCCAGCCTAAGCTGGCCGCGCACTATTTTCGCAGCCGCTGGAAGAATCGATAAAGCAAGACGGCCCGTCCGTTCCGAGGGGAGAACCCCGGAGCGGACGGGCCGTCTGCATGACAGAGGGAATCCCGTGCCGGTTACTGTGCGAATTTCTGGTGGACCTGATTGATCTGCTGGGGCTGTGCCTGCTGGGTGGTGTACCAGCCCTTGGCCTGCATCTTTTTGTAGACGTCGTCCTGCATGCACAGGCAGTCGGAGAGCGCCTGGTCAAACGCCTGATGGACGTTCTGGGTGGAAGACTCGATAGTGCCGTGCATGTACAGATCGCACACGCCCTTTGTGGTCAGCAGGATGTTTTCCATAATGGCCTGGTCGTTCATGGTCTGCCTCCTTACACCAACTGGTAAAACTGGTTGAAGAGCTCCTGATGCGCCTGCTGGATCCTCTGCACGCAGCTGCGCAGCTCCGGATCGGTCAGCGCGGACTGCGCCTGCTGGCACTGTGTGATCAGGAATTTCTCGTGCCCGAGGGCATCCTCAATGTAGAGCAGTTCTTTGGGACTCATACGATCACCTCCGCAGGATAGGATTGGCAGGGAAACGCGTCTTTATGCAGATGACTGCGGATATAAAAGCGGCCAGTGGCCGCTTCCCCTTCCGAAAGTCGCTGCAAACCGCGCGATTAGAGCGAACGCGGCCGATTTTACGCAAATGCCTATCAAGTAAAAAAGCGGCCAGTGGCTGCTTCCCCTTCCGAAAGTCGCTGCAAACCGCCCGATTAGGGCGAACGCGGCCGATTTTACGCAAATGCCTATCAAGTAAAAAAGCGGCCAGTGGCCGCTTCCCCTTCCGAAAATCGCTGCAAACCGCGTGATTAGGGCGAATGCGGCCGATTTTACGCAGATTCCTATCAAGTAAAAAAGCGGCCAGTGGCCGTTTCCCTTCCGAAAGCCGCTGCAAACCGCCCGATTAGGGCGAACGCGGCTGTTTTTTTGCAATCTCCTATAAAGCAAAAAACGGGCTGACAGACGCTCATGTGTCTGACAGCCCG
>JAUNJB010000084.1:13625-15540 GCA_030535375.1 Clostridia bacterium
AATCTCCTATAAAGCAAAAAACGGGCTGACAGACGCTCATGTGTCTGACAGCCCGAGAAAATGAGGGGAGAAGAATCAGCCCAGAGGACGAACCTCGGTGATCTCAAAGAAGAGCGTGGCTTCGCTGCCCGTGGTATTGAGCGTATTGAGCAGCGCTTCGTCGGTCACCTGGGTAAAGCGCATGCGCGCGCCCGCGACCGCGTAGGGCTTGGCATCAGCCTCGCCGGACGGGGAGGCTGCGTAGACGGCCAGCCCCTCTCCATTGGCCAGCAGGTTTTCGCGGGACTGGTTTTCCGCCAGGCCCATTTGCAGATAATACTTGTCCTCAAGCTTGACGCAGCTGTAGATGAAGAAGGCGGAATTGGGCGAGCCGTCCGGGTTGGTCGTGCTGACGAGATAGAAGCCGGAGAACGAGTTGATGGCATCCATAAGCTCATCGCCCGTGAGCGCGGTGCTGCCGTAGAAGTCGGCTACGGAGGCGGAGGAGAAGACGTCGGCATCCTCAGCGAGCGCGGGCAGGATAAGAAGGGCCAGCATTGCGCAGGCGAGCGCCAGGGCTTTGATCATGTTTTTCATTGTCATCATCCTTTCTGTCGGTTGAAATAGGCTACAGATATAGCATACATGATTTCGGGTTGAGAATCAATATGTGAAATAAAAAACAAAAGAAAGATAACACTCAGCCATTTCCCGGCCAGAATTCGTCCTGCCGGATGTAGCCGGAGAGCCCCGTTGTATTGTCCCACACGTGATACCAGTCGTTGCCCAGAATGCCGATGAGCCACAGGTCGTAATCGGAGGTCAGCGCCGTACAGGCGCTGTCTTTGGACGGGCTGCCGTAAAGCGCGGCGCTTTCGTTTACAAAGGTCATCTGCGGCATGGCGTCGATGTTCGTTTCAAGCGGGGCTCCCTCGGTGAGATATTTGGACATCATGTAGCCGGTCACGCCGCAGATGTCTACCCGCCACCAGTCGCCGTTCTTGCTCAGCACGCGCACAGGCGTGCCGTTGTAATACTTGCCGTATGAGGCCGCATCCTTTTTGGGGGAGGCGCGCAGATGGAGCCTGTCCGCAGGATTAGGATTGCACACGGCGGCCCAGCCCGTGGAATCGACGGCGAAACGCGCTTCCTCAAGCGAATGGGGAAGCGTGCTCCAGTCGATCGTCGTGATATCGCTCCAGGGGTGCGCGCCGATATAGCGCGGATAGAAGCGAATCGAGCTTTCGGAAACCCAGTTTGGGCCGAGAAAGAACATGGCAGCATCGAACGGATAGATGAGGCTCACGCCCCAGGTGCCGTCCGCATGCGGTGAGACATCGGCGAGCAGAACGTTGCCTTCAAGGAGAGAGCTGTTTTCAGAAAAGACGAGCGATGTGTAAAAGTTTTCATAGCCATACAGAGTGCCCGGCGGCAGCGGCGTGCTTTCCACCAGTACAGGAGAATCGTCGAGCCCGGAAAGACAGATCAGGACGCGCGTACCGTCAGGCTTGTCCACGAGCAATTGCATGGTGTCGCCGGAAACCGAGCCGCCGAGGTAGGTATACGCAGGCAGAAGCTCGGCGGCCGTTTTTTCAAGCAGGGCGTCCTCTTCTGGCGTGTTGGAGCAGGCGTAAGCGCCGGTGAGACCGGCGGCCAGAAACGCTAAAAACAGAATGCAGGCGATTCCTCGTTTCATTTGTTTTCCCTCCATGATGTTTGTGCATATAAGACGCATAAGCAGGCAGTTTTCTTCCCAGAAAATGGGGGAAAAGAAGAAAACAAAAAAATAGGGGGCTGATCCCGCTTATGCTTTTTCAGACGGGTTTCAGCCCCAAATGGACAAGAAAGTGCGCCGTGCGCGCTCCCATTTCCGAAGCACTTCACATTCCAAAGTATTTCTGTGCTCGCTGCCCGGTTTTTCGCGCAATTTCCTATA
>JAUNJB010000244.1 GCA_030535375.1 Clostridia bacterium
GAAGATGGTGCAGCCTTTTGTCGAGGCGGGCACGGAGGGAGCCAGGGCATTTTCCGACAGCTTTGAGGCGGGGAACGGGCTCATCAGCAGCGTGGTTGAGGGCTTGAGCGCGGGCGCCCGGCCACTCGCAATTGCGGCCGACGCGGCAATCAGGGAATCAGCTTCAAGTATGGCAGATGCGGCCGTGGAAGCGGGCATCGAAGTGGCGCACAGCCTTTTTGGGGAAAAGACGCAGGCGGAGATCGAGGCGGAAATCGCCCAAATTCAGGCCGCAATCGACGATGCCTTCGCAAGAGGGGACATCGAAGCGGCCGCGATGCTTCAGCTGAACCTTAATGCCCTGAACGATGAATATCTGGGCATGGGGCAGGGGGCTGCCGCGGCATTCAGCGAGGGCATCAGCGAGGGGCTTGCGGCCATCGACGGCATCAGCGAGAAATTTTATGCCGGAGCGCAGGAGGGGACGGACACATCAGCCGCGGACACGACGGCGCAGCGATGGGTGGACGTGCTGCGGGGCAGCGTGGACGCGGCCGCGGCGGAGGACGAGCAGAGCGAGGCCATTAAAAACATGCTCGACGGCATGCTGCCCGACACGACGGCGCTTACCGAGAGCATGAAAACCTACGCCGAGAGCCACAAGGAGGCCGTTGTCGCCCAGATGGAGGAGGCGTACGGGCAGGAAGACGACGAGGATTTTGAAGCTTGGAAGACCTTCCAGCAGGCGATGATCGACAGCGCATACGACGACACCGTGGAAAGCGCGGGCGAGCTGGGCGAGGACGCCGCGCAGGCCGACGTGGACGCGATCGAGGACGCGGAGCCCGACGCACAGGACGCCGGCGAAGGGCTGGGCGCAAGCGGCGTATCCGGCGTGCAGAAGGGCCTTTACGGGATGTACGACGCGGGCGCATACGGCGCGGACGGCGCGGTGAGCGGCCTGATGACGGGCGTATCCGCCGCGGCGGCCGCGGGCCGCAAAACGGCACAGGCATACAACCGGGCCTTCCGCGAGGAGCTGGCCATTGCCAGCCCCAGCCGCGTGATGTACGAGTCGGCCGGATATGCCGTGGAGGGCGTGACGCAGGCGCTTGACGCGGGCGTGAGCGAGGTGTACGCCCGGGGCGCGGCGCTGGCGGACGCCCTGGCGGGCGGCTATGCCGCAGGCACGGAGCGCTACGCGGGCGCGGACGCGCCGCAGGGCGGCGCGCAGAGCATCCGCGAGGAGATCGTGGACGCGCTGTGCGCCGCCCTCGGGCAGGTCGGCTTTTACGTGGACGGCGAGAGGCTGGGCGGGGTGACCGCCACGGGCGTGAGCCGGGAGATCACCCGGAAGGCGGGCAGCACCATGGCGGGGCGCTTTGCCGCCGTGAAGGGATGGTAAGGCCGCACAGCGGCCCTGTGGGCGCTTTGCGCGCGGGGACGAACAAACCCCATGGGCACGTCCGAAACGGCCGAGAACGGCGCGCAGGCCGCCGCAGAGGGCCAAGCGCGCGGGATCGGCCTTTCCATCTCGGGATGCCCGCTACACAGGAGGAGGATGCGATACGGACGACTTTATCTTTAACGGGCGAGATATCGCCGATTTTGGCGCGGTGGCCGCCTTTGGCGACAGCATGGCCACGGGCAGCGCCATCGCACGCAGCGAGTACGACCTGCCCGGCGGCGGCAGCCTGATTGCGGGGGATGCGGCCTATAAGCCGATCACGCGGACGGTGGTCATCATGCCCGCCGACGGCGTGCAGGCGGACGACGCCTGGGCGCGGCGGATCATCGCCTGGCTGACGGCCGGGCGCGGCAGGCTGATCGTCAGGCACAGTCCAGACACATACCGGATCGCGCAATTTGACGACGCGCCCACATATGGTGCAAAGATATGGCCACTTGGCGGCATCCAGGTGAAGTGCAAAATGCAGGGCCTGTGCCACGCATCGCACGCCACCGGCCTGACCGCCGCCACCAGCGGGGGCAAAGCGAGCATCACGGCCGCATACGCCACGGCGCTGGCCGCGCCGCTCGATGTCACAATCGCGCCCACGAGCGGCACGATCACGGCGGCGGAGATCCGCACGGGCGGGAAGGCGCTGGCGCTCGGCGGCCTCACGCTTACGGCCGGGCACGTGCTTGCCTACTTTGCGGGCGACGCGCATCAGGGCGAGGCGGCCCGCCTTGAGATCGACGGCGCGGCGTGCTTTGACAGGGTGACGGCCTGGGCGCAGCTGGCCGCGCCGCCCGGCGGCGCGATCGAGGTGACGGTGACCGGCGGCGAGGCAAGCGTGACGGCCACCCTGCGCGGGAGGTGGCCAGGATGATCGAGCTGCTCGACGCGCAGCGGCGCCTGATCGCGCCGGTGGATACGGCGCTCTCGTGCGGATATACGCAGACGCTCAACGACATGCCGACGGC
>JAUNJB010000085.1 GCA_030535375.1 Clostridia bacterium
AACACTTTGGAGTGTGAAGCGTTTCGGAAGAGGGAGCGCGCACGGCGCGCTTTTTTGTTTATGTGCTAGCCCGCGCTCAGAGGGCGCAGCCTCCGTTCTCAGCGAGGTATTTGCACGTCTTGCACTCGTTGATATAGCCGGAATAGCGTTCGTCGCTGATGTACGCGCCGCAGGAGCCTACATGCGGGGCGAAGGCCTGCAGGCAGATATCGCCGACATAGTTGCAGTAGGACGCCTTGGCGCCGCAGTAACGGCAGGTATAATGGCTGCATACGTGCTCTTCGATGACCATGCCGTCGGGCAGGCGAAAGCGTTTGCGTTTGTTCTCCATGGGGGTCACCTCTTTTCGGGATTGGCCTGACAGGGCGGCCGGAGTGAATATAAGTATATTTTCACATTATAGGAGAGCGGGAAGGGCTGTTCAAGATGCATTTGCTACACCTTTGAGGGAAGATGTGCTGAAAATTTTAGGCAAAAAAATTGGCGAAAAGTCTGTTTGACATTTATATCTCAAATCTATATACTGTGACCATAGCAAAATAATTCCAATCGACAAAAAATTACTGTGTAGCATCATATGCGTAAGTCCGAGTATGGGCCTGCGCGTGCTTGTCTTGATCGCGCGGGCCGAAGGGCTTGCGTTTTTTATTTGATAAAAATGGAGGAATCAAAGTGGGAAGCTCGCTTGTTGGCAGGGGAAAAAAGAGGGGGACGGCGATGATTGCCGCGCTCGCCTGCCTGCTTGGCGCCGCGTTCCTGATCTCGTTTACACAGGGCAAGTACCCGCTGACGCTGGATGAGACGCTTCATATCATCAGCCATTATCTCTTCGGCGGGGAGGCGGCCTATGCCCACGCCAGCGAGACCGTGTTCCTGCGCGTGCGCTTACCCAGGCTTTGCGCTTGCGTGTTTGTGGGGGCGGCGCTTTCGGCGGCCGGCGCGGTCTATCAGGGTATTTTCCGCAATCCGATGGCCTCTCCGGATCTGCTGGGCGCATCCTCCGGCGCGTCGCTGGGCGCCTGCTGCGCTATATTGGTGGGCGCGCCCGCGCTGGCCATGCATATGACGGCATTTGCCATGGGCCTGGCCGCAGTGGGGCTTACGTTTCTGGTGAGCCGCCTGGTGGATCGCCGCGGCAATCAGACGCTGACGCTCGTGCTCACGGGCATGGTGGTCTCTTCGCTGCTCAATGCGGGCGTGTCCATCACCAAGACGCTTGCCGATACGGACGATAAGCTCGGCGAGATCACCTTCTGGCTGATGGGCAGCATGACACACATGACGCTTGACACGCTGCCGGTGCTGATTCTGCCGATTCTGCTGGGACTCATCCCGATCGTGCTGCTGCGCTATAAGCTGAATGTGCTGTCCTTTGGCGACGACGAGGCGCGGACGATGGGGCTTAACGCCCCGGCGCTGCGCGGCGTGCTGATCGTCTGTTCCACGCTGCTGACCTCCGCTTCCGTGGCGGCGTGCGGCATGGTGGGCTGGGTTGGCCTGCTGATTCCGCACCTGATCCGCATGATCGTCGGTCCGGATTACCGCTATCTGATTCCGGGCTCGATGCTGGCGGGCGCGCTGTTCCTGCTGCTGGTGGACAACATCTCGCGTGTCTTCTGCCAGGTGGAGATCTCCATCGGCATCCTGACCGCGCTGATCGGCGCGCCGTTTTTCCTGATACTGCTGGCGCGGGGAAGGAAGGGTTGGCTGTGAGGTTTGCTCTGGAGGAACTAACCTGCGGATATCGCGGCAAGCGCGTGCTGTCGGATATCTCGATCTCCGTGCGGACGGGGGATTGCCTGTGCGTGCTGGGCTGCAACGGCGTGGGCAAGACGACGCTTTTCAAATCCATACTGGGGCTTCTGCCGCTCATCGAGGGGCGCGTCACGGTGGATGGGCGCGAGATGCAGGGGCTGCCCGCCAGGGAGCGCGCCCGGCTGATCGGCTATGTGCCGCAGGCACATGTGCCGCCGTTTCCATATACGGTGCTTGATATTGTCGTGATGGGGCGCGTGGCGCATCAGGGAATGTTTGCCTCGCCGGGCAAGCAGGATGTGGAGATCGCGCGGCAGACGCTTGATTCTCTGGGCATCTTACATTTGGCGGACTGCGTATACACGCAGATCAGCGGCGGAGAACGGCAGATGGCGCTCATTGCCCGCGCGCTGACGCAGCAGCCGGCCGTGCTGCTGATGGATGAACCGACGGCCAATCTCGATTTTGCCAACCAGGCGCGTGTGCTCGAGCGCGTCTGCCGGCTGACCGGACAGGGCGTGATCGTCGTGATGACGAGCCACAGCCCGGATCACGCGCTGCGCTGTGATGCCAAGGTGCTGCTGCTCGAGCGCGAGGGCGGGCACAGCTTCGGCACGGCGCAGGAGATGATCCGTCCCGAGAAGCTGAACCGGGCCTATGGCGTGCCTGTGTGCATCACAGAGGGGCGCTATCGCAATCATGTGGTCAGAGGCTGTGTGCCTTTGATCGATGCGGACGTAAAGCCGGACGCATCGGATAACGATCGAACAGATCAAAGAAAGGAAGAAACCCTATGAAGAACGCGAAAAAGTGGATTGTCCTGCTTGCAGCGGTGCTGCTTGTGGGCCTGTGTGCCGTGGCCGCGGCGGAAGGCACCGTGACCATCACCGACATGGCCGGCCGTGAGGTGACCTTCCCGGAGAATCCGAAGGTCTGGAATTCCAGCCCGACGGCCGAGGGCTGGCTCTGCGCGATTGCGCCGGAGCAGATCCTGGGCTGGGCGGCGGAGTTTACGCCGGAGCAGCTGGCATATTACCCGGCATCTGTGGCGGAGCTGCCCGTGCTGGGCGGCAACTTCGGCACGAGCGAGGCCAATGTCGAGGGCATCATCGCCGCGTCGCCGGATGTGATCATCAATACGTTTGACGTGTCCAGCGAGCAGACGATTGCCGCGACCGTGGCGTCCGCCGACGCGATGGAAGAGCAGTACGGCATCCCGGTCATCTGCCTGAGCCGTGATATCCGCGACACGCCCAAGGTCGCCGGACTGCTTGGCGAGTGGCTGGGCCAGCCCGAGCGCGGCGCCGCGGTGGAGGCCTATCTGCAGGAGCTGATGGATAAGATCGACGCGACGATCGCCGCCGTGCCGGAGGATCAGGTCGTCTCCTACTACTATGCCGAGGGCATGGACGGATTGTCCACCGAGTCGAAGGATTCCTTCCATGCGGACGTGTACACCCTCTGTGGCCTGCGCGCGGCCGTCGGCGACGACGTGACGCTCTCGAACTTCGGCGGCATGGAAGCGGTGTCCATGGAGCAGGTGCTCGGCTGGAATCCTGAGGTCATCTTTGTCTGGAATGCGAAGGCCTATCAGACGATTCTCTCCGATGCCTCCTGGCAGGACATCGACGCGGTGAAGAATGGCCGCGTCTACCTCAATCCGAGCCTGCCGCAGAATTGGGTGGACCGCTCCCCGAACTCCCTGCGCATCCTGGGCTGCCTGTACACCGCGGCCAAGTGCTATCCGGAGCAGTGCACCTATGATCTCGACGAGGAGCTTCGCGGCTTCTTCAGCTTCATGTATGGCGTGGAGCTGACGGACGAGCAGCTCGCGGCGATCGACTGAGCAAATCAAGGATTGCGGCAGCCCGCATGGAGCTGCCGCATTTCTACATATTCGGAATTGAACGGCGACAGTCAGGAGGAATGGCATGTTTGAGTATGAATACACGGCGCGCGGGCCGGTGAATGTGGAAAGGGCCTGGGCGCTGCTCTCCGATGTGAACCGCTGGCCCGAATGGGAGCCCGTTGTGGCGTCGGTGGAATTTGAAGGGCCGTTTGTCCAGGGCGCGCAGGGCGTCAAGCAGCTGCGCCATGGCCAGCCCCTTCCCTTCGTCATCCGCACTGCGGAGGAAAACCGCTGCATGGCGCTTGAGTCGCAGCGGGGCCCGATGCTGCTGCTGACGGAGTACCGCATCGCGCCCGACGGCATCACGCAGCGGCTGACCATCACGGGAGGAAACGACGTGCAGCGCGGTCACATGTCCGGCAAGATCGTGGAGCATATCCCGGAGAACATGGAGCATCTTCGCGAGATGACGCTTGGGCAGGCGCATGGCCCGGCGATGCCGCAGATGGCGACGAGGGAAGAGGCGCTACAGAAGTTTTTCGCGGCCTGGGCGCCCGCCGGGGAGATCGAGGAGGTGGCGCTTGACGCCTGCGTGGGCCGCACGCTTGCCATCACGCAGAAGGCGCGCTATACTCTGCCGGCCGCTCACGTGGCGGGCTGCGATGGCATCGGCGTGCGCTCGGCGGATTTTGCCGCGGGCATGCCGGATACCTCCGGCTGGAAGCTGGGCGAGGAATATGTGATGGTCGACACGGGGGACGATTTTCCGGATGCCTACGACGCCGTGATTCAGATTGAACAGGTGCGCTTTTCCGAGGATGGCGTGATCAGGCTGCTTCGGGCACAGCCGGTGAAGGCCGGAGAATCCGTGCGGCCGCGGGGCAGTACAATCCGCGAGGGCGATCTTCTGCTGGAGGCGGGCCGCGTGATCCGTCCGACCGATATCGGCGCGCTCGCTATGGGCGGCTGCGCGACGGTGCCGGTGTACAAGCGCCCCGTCGTTGCATTCATGCCGACGGGCACGGAGCTCATCGCGCCGGGCGCAGAGCCGAAGCGCGGGGAGAATATCGACTCAAACAGCCCGATGGTCGTCGCGATGCTCCGGGAAATGGGCGCGGATGCCTATGCCCTGCCCGTGACGCGCGACAGCGTCGAGGGCATCGAGGCCGTCTTTGACGAGGCCATTGCCCGGGCGGACATGGTTGTGCTCAACGGCGGTTCCTCGAAGGGCGGGGAGGACTTTTGCACGAAGATGCTCCGCCGCCGCGGAGAGATCATCCAATATCAGATCGCCGCTGTGCCCGGCCGCCCGATGGCGCTGGCCATTGTGGATGGAAAACCCGTCGTCAATCTGCCCGGACCTCCGCTGGCCGCGTATTTCGGCGCGGACTGGTGCCTTCGCGCGCTGATGGACAGATGGATGAACCGGGAGCCCGCGCCGCGTCATTGGGTGCAGGCGAAGCTCAGGGAAGCACAGCACCCCGGCGGGCCGGTGGAGATTTTGAACCGCATGGAAGCGGTCAGGAATGAAACGGGCGAGTATGAAGTGCTGCCGCTTGACATGCGCAGGACGAGCTCTGCGCGCATTCTGACGACGAACGCGCAATATGTGTCCCCATTGGGGGATGCGGCGCATCCGGCGGGGGAGATGCTCACGGTCGAGCTCATTTGAAACGGCCGAATTCCGCTGGATTTCAAATAGAAAATGGGGCTGTCAGGTGAAGAGCCCGGATATTCTAAGAAAAAACTAAGCATTGTGGTTGCCAAAGAGATTTCCAGCTGTCGCCGTCAGTGACGGAAGCAGGCAGACGGAAAGCCCTTTGGCGGGGCGTTGGGGGAACTGGAGCCTGCCGCCGCCTATGGCGGATAAAGGCAGGCGGAACGTCGGGCGGGGAACTGTCCCCGGCCTATGGCCGACGGTGCCCGCATCGCGGACGCAAGGAACGCTGAAAGCGCGGCCATGCGAGTTCCCTGCATAGGGCTCCACGCCCGAAAAAACTGATTTGCTTAGTCGATTGTACTCTTGGAATGCTCTGGATCGGCCTGACAGCTTCTTTTTTGCGCTCGCCCGAATCGGGTGATTTGCGGCGATTTTCGGGAGGGAGAAGCGGCCACTGGCCGCTTTTCTTTTTGGTTTTTCAAGATGGTGTAAATTAAAAATATTTTTCTAATTTTTTATTACTGCTGCTTTTTGCCGCGATCTATGATATACTATGTTCCGGAGATGGGAATACATTTTAAAGCTGTGGTTCCCTGCGCGAGCGGGGGTGCTCCATAGAAAAATATGTTTGATCCATCATTCCATGTTTTTTCCCCGCGTGCGCGGGGGTTACCACACAGAAGGGCCGATGCGATATGGATAAAGATTGTGGGTATTCATCGCTTTCGACGGTGCTCAGAATGCTGCCCGGCAAATCGTGGACGGGGCATGGCGGCGGATGGCTGTCGTGCTGCAATCACTCGCTGGACAGCAAGGCGGCAATGGATTACCTTGTGAGACAGTGGCTGCCGGAGGCCGTCCGGCGGACGATTTGCGCGGAGATCTCCGAGGAAAACCTGTACAAGCTGGCGACCTTTCTGGCGCTGACGCATGACATCGGCAAGATGACGCCTGTGTTTGCCGCGCGAATCCTGACATGCCTTCCGGCGATTCGCGAAAAGCTTGAGGCGCTGGAGCTGACCGTGCCCGTGCTGTCGGAGCTACGTGACGCGGGAAAATCGCCGCACGCGCTTGCCGGCGCAGCGATTCTTGAGGCATACGGCTGCCCGAAGGAGATTGCGGCAATCGTCGGTGCGCATCATGGGAAGCCCATCGACAAGGATACGGCGAGAAAACTGCAAAGCCATTTGGAAACATATGAAATGAACTATTACGGCAAGGGGTGCAGGAAAAGCCGGGAGGGAGAGCTTTGGAACAGCGTGCGCGCGGAGTGGATGCGCTTTGCGCTGAGCAGAGCTGGGTATGGCGCCGTGGAGGAGCTTCCTCGGCCAAGCCAAGCGGTGCAGGTGCTGCTCACGGGGCTGCTGATCATGGCGGACTGGATTGCCAGCAATCCCTCCTATTTTCCGCTGATCGACACGGAAGCGGAAGAACCGGGAATCCTATATCCCGAGCGCGGGGAGCGCGCACTGAAAAAGCTGAATCTTCCGGGACTGTGGAGCCCGGGCGATGAAGTGCTCGCCCCGGATGTGTTTCGTGAAAGATTCGGCTTTTTCCCCAATGCCGTGCAGTCGGCCATGCTTGACGCGGTGGAAAATGCCGTGCAGCCGGGCATCTTCATTCTGGAGGCACAGATGGGCGTGGGCAAGACCGAGGCGGCGCTGGCGGCCGCCGAGGTGCTGGCGTCAAGGTTTCAGGAGGGAGGCCTCTTCTTTGGCCTGCCCACGCAGGCCACGGCGAACGGCATCTTCCCGCGCCTGAAGGAGTGGGCACAGCGGCAGCCCAGGGATTGCAGTCAGGCGATCCGGCTGGCGCATGGCATGGCGAATCTGAACGAGGAATACCGCGCGCTGTTTGAAGGCGGAGCCTGCGCGCAGGAGGATTCCGGGCAGCTGGTGGTGCATCCGTGGTTTGACGGACGCAAGCAGGCGCTGCTCGCCAATTTCGTGATCGGCACCGTGGATCAGCTGCTGATGGCCGCGCTCAAACAAAAGCACGTCATGCTGCGCCACCTGGGTCTGGCGGGCAAGGTCGTCGTCATCGATGAGGCCCACGCGTACGATGTGTATATCCAACAGTATCTCGATCGGGCGCTTGCGTGGCTGGGCGCGTATGGCGTGCCGGTGATTCTGCTCTCGGCCACGCTGCCCGCCGCGCGCAGGGCGCAGCTTGTGCAAGCCTATGCCGGCAAGCGGATAAAGGGCGGCAAATGGGAGACGGCGCGCGATTATCCCCTGCTGACCTGGACGGATGGGGAGCGGGCGGTGAGCCGGCCTATCGCGAGGAATGCGGCGAAGTCACGGCGCGTGCGGCTTTCCCGCGTGGAGGATGACGGCATGGTGGAGCGCATGCGGGAAGCCCTGTCGCAGGGCGGCTGCGCGGGTGTCATCGTCAATACGGTCTCAAGGGCGCAGCGCATCGGCCGGATGCTGCGCGAGGCCCTGCCGGACAAAGAGGTATGGGTGGTGCACGCACATTATCTGGCGGCGGATCGCGCGAAATGGGAGGCGCGGCTGCTTGCGCGCCTTGGCAGGCGCTCCGCCCCCGCGCAGCGAAACGGGCTGATTGTCGTCGGCACTCAGGTCATTGAACAATCGTTGGATTTGGATTTTGACGTGCTGTTTACCGATCTGTGCCCGATGGATCTGCTGCTCCAGCGCGTGGGCAGGCTGCACAGGCATGAGCGGATTCGTCCGGAGGGTGTCGGAGAGGCCCGGTGCTACGTCATAGACGGCGAGGCGCTGGAATCCGGCGCCGTGGCGGTCTATGGCGAGTGGCTTCTGCTGCGCACGAGGGCGCTGCTTCCGGCGGAGATCGCTTTGCCGGACAGCATTCCGCAGCTCGTGCAGGACACCTATCAGGGGATAGAAAACGAGCCGTCGGGGAACCCGGAATGGATGGAGGCCTATCAAAAATACGCGGCTCAGATCAAGAAGAAGCAGAGCAGGGCCAAGGCCTATCGCGTGGGAATGCCCAATACGCAGGGCGGCACTCTGACGGGATGGCTGGATACGAGCCTCTCCGACGACGAGCGGCGCGCGGAGGCGGCCGTGAGGGACGGAGATCCGTCTCTTGAAGTGCTGGTCATGATGCGGCACGAGGACGGGCGGATCGGCTTTTTGCCGTGGCAGAACGACGGGCGGATGGTGCCCTCGGATCATGTGCCGTCCTCGGAGGAGGCCAGGCAGATCGCCTCGCAGCGGCTGCGCCTGCCTCACAGCTTCTGCGGGGAATGGAACATCGACCGCTCCATCGGGGAGCTTGAACACAGCACCCGGATGTATGTGCCGGAGTGGCAGCAATCCGGTTGGCTGAACGGAGAGCTGGTGCTGCTGCTCGATGATCATCTGGAGGCGCGGCTCTGCGGCTATGTGCTGAAATATCAGGAGGAAGAGGGACTGAGCTACCGAAGGGAGGAAGAAACGAGTGAATGACGTGGAATTCAACCTGCTCGACGAGCCGTGGGTCCGCGTGATCAGGCCGGACTGCTCGGAAACCGAGCTGTCGCTGACGGATGCGCTGCTGCATGCGCAGGATGTCGAGGATCTGGCCGGGGAGCTGCCGACGCAGGATGTCGCCGTGCTGCGGCTTTTGCTGGCGGTGATGCACGCGGTGTTCTACCGGGTCGATGAGAACGGGGACGAGGCGCCGGTCGAGGAGGCGGAGGATGCCTACCGGCGCTGGAAGGCGCTGTGGGAGCTGGGACATCTGCCGCAAGAGCCGGTGAGGGCCTATCTGGAGAGGTGGCGCGAGCGGTTCTGGCTGTTCCACCCGGAGCAGCCGTTTGGCCAGGTGAAATCGGCCGGCATCGGCACGGAATACTCCGCAGCGAAGCTGAACGGTGAGCTCTCGGAGAGCGGCAACAAGGTGCGCCTGTTCCCTGTCAGATCGGGGGCGGCAAAGAGCGCGCTCACCTATGGCGAAGCGGCCAGATGGCTGCTCTATGTCAACGGCTTCGACGATACGTCCGCCAAGCCGAAGGGCAAGGATCTGCCGTCTGTCGGCGCGGGCTGGCTGGGTAAGCTGGGGCTGATCACGGCGAAGGGAACCAATCTGTTTGAGACGCTCATGCTCAATTTCGTTCTGCTCAAGGACACGGACGAGAGCGTATGGGAAGGCGTGACACCGTCGTGGGAGCTGCCGCAGGCGCGCGGAGCGGAGCGGGTACAGATCGCGATGCCGGACGATCAGGCCGCGCTGCTCACGCTTCAGTCGCGCCGTCTGCTTCTGCACAGGGACGGGGGAAGGGTGACCGGGTATACCGTACTGGGCGGAGACTTTTTTGAGAGGAAGAACGCGTTCTTTGAGCAGATGACGGTCTGGAGGCCCATCATTGAAAAGGGCAGCCTGATGGGGTACCAGCCGCGCAGGCACGACAGCGCCAGGCAGATGTGGCGGGACTTTGCCGTGCTGGCCGTGCAGAGCGATAAGCGGCATCGCCCGGGCGTCGTCACGTGGAATCTCAACCTGCGGGACAACGGATGCCTGGAAGACGGCCGGATGATGTGCTGCAGAATCGCCTCCGTGCAGTACGGCGACAAGGATTTCTTTGTTTCGGATGTGTTCTCGGATTCGCTGATGTTCCATCTTGAGCTGCTGACCGAAGCGGGTGAGATTTGGAGGACGCGCGTGATGGACGAAATCGAGCGCTGCGACCGGATGGCGGGCGTGATCGGCATGCTTGCGACGGAGCTGGATATCGCGGCGGGCGGCAAAGGGGCGTGCGAGGAGACGGCCAAGGAACAATTCTATTACCGGATTGATGTCCCGTTCAGGGAATGGCTCACCTCTCTTGATCCGCAGCAGGACGGCATGGAAAAGGAGGAGCGGCTGGAGGCATGGCGGAGGACGGCGGAGCGCATTGCCGGAGAACTGGGCAGGGAGCTGGTTGCCGGCGCGGGCCCGGCGGCCTTCTTCGGGCGTATGGTGAAGGTGAAGAGGGGAAAAGAGGAAAAGGAAATCCACTATAGTGCACCGGAGGCGCTGAATCATTTTGAATACCGCATGAGAAAGTTCAACTAGAGGAGGGATGCATATGGGTGCTGCGACAAAGCAGGTCCGGGATTTCACGTGGGCGCAGATCCGGCGGATCATCACCATGAAAAATGAAGGCGAGAGAAAGGCGGCCCTGGCCAATCTGCGCAGCGGTGCCGGCTGCGCGCCTGGCGAAAAGCCGCAGCTTTGGGGAGAATTCCTGCTGGATATGCCGGAGGAGATGTACAGTCCTTCCGGCGAGCCCAGCTGCGCCGAATGGGCCGTGTATACGGCGCTGACGCTCTTTGCGCTGCATCAGCAGGGCAAAGAGCCGGACAGCGCGTGCATGAACGTGGAGGGACAGTCGCTGGGGCATGCGGCGGCCCGGCTCGTGCGCGACGAGGAGGACCGGCCGCGCGTCTGGCGCAGATTTGGCGCGGTGGCGTCGGCGGAGGATATGAGGGAGCTGGCGGTCTATCTGCGCGCGCTCGTGCAGCTGCTGCGCGCGGAGGACATCGGGCTTGACTATCCCGGGCTTGCCGCGGATCTGTTTGATTATCAGCATGATTCGCGCAGGGACAGGGTTCGCCTGAGATGGGGACAGGATTTTTACCGCAGGATTGAGAGGAACGATCCGGAAAATGAACGGACGCAGGAGGAGAATGAAAATGAGTAAACAGATGTTTGTCGATGTGCACGTGCTGCAGACGGTTCCGCCCAGCTGCGTCAACAGGGATGATACGGGCAGCCCGAAGACCGCCGTGTACGGCGGCTGCACCCGCGCGCGGGTATCCAGCCAGGCGTGGAAGCGGGCGATGCGGGTGGTTTTCCCGGAGATTGTGGGTGAAAGGCTCGTCGGCAGGAGGACCAAGCGCATTCCGGAGCTTCTGGAGGAGGAAATTGCGGCGATAGACGCCTCCCTGCCCGCGAAAAAGCTCGCCAGGGAGGCGCTGAAGCTGGCGGGTGTCAACGTCAAGGAGAAGGATAATAAGACGGACGCGCTGTTCTTTATCAGCAAGGAACAGCTGAAGGCCGTCGCTGCGCTCGCCGCGGGCGGCTGTAAGGATAAGGACGCGTTCAGGCAGGCGATGAAGGAGCATCCCTCGGCGGATATCGCGCTGTTTGGGCGCATGGTGGCCAGCGAGCCGTCGCTCAACACGGATGCGGCGGCGCAGGTGGCGCACAGCATTTCCACACATGCGGTTCACAACGAGTACGACTACTTTACGGCCGTGGACGACTGCGCGCCGGAGGACAACGCGGGCGCGGGACATCTGGGCACGGTGGAATACAATTCCTCCACACTATACCGCTATGCGACCGTCAATGTCACCGAATTGGCCAGGCACCTGGGCGGGGAATCCGCGGCGGTGGTGCGCGGATTTGCGGAGGCTTTCATCAGATCGATGCCCACGGGCAAGCAGAACACATTTGCCAACCGCACGCTGCCGGACATGGTCTATGTCGCGGTGCGCGGCGATCAGCCGATCAACCTGGTGGGCGCATTTGAGCAGCCGGTGCCCGCCGGTACGCAGGGGTACGTGCAGGCGTCCGTCCGGCGGTTCGTGGAGTATGCCCGGAAGGTGTACGGCACATTTGCGGATGCGCCCGAAAAGGCGTATGGCGTGGGTGCGTTTGACCAGCTGGAAAGCGCGGCGGAGGTGATGCCGCTGTCCCGGATGCTATCCGAATTGGAAAGCTGCGTGGAGAAGCACGTTTCCGGCGAAGAGGTGATGTAAATGAGCACGCTGCTGCTCAGGCTGGCTGCGCCGCTCCAGTCGTGGGGCGCGGAGTCGAAGTTTGATATCCGGCAGACGGAAAGAGAGCCTTCCAAAAGCGGCGTGGTGGGGCTGCTGGCCGCCGCGCTGGGCGTGCCCAGGGACGACGAACAGGCGCTTCAGGCGCTGAGCGCCCTGCGCTTTGGCGTGCGCGTCGAGCAGGAGGGAGAGCTCCTGCATGATTTCCACATGGCGCGCAAGGATCACAAGACCTCGTACCTGACCCATCGCTATTATCTGGCGGACGCGGCGTTTCTCGTGGGGCTGGAGAGCGGGGACGAGGACTATCTTCACATGCTGGGCGATGCGCTCTGCCATCCCGTGTTCCCCCTGTATCTGGGCAGACGCTCCTGCCCGCCCACGCTGCCGATTGTGCTTGGCGTGCGAAAAGCCGGGCTTCAGGAGGCGCTTGCGAGCGAACCCTGGCAGGCATCCGAATGGATGAAGGGCAGGCAGGGCGGAAAAACGCCGCGCCTGCGGCTGATGATGGACGCCGCGCCGGGCGAGCCGAACGCTGGCAGGAAGAAGGATGTGCCCCTCTCCTTCGATCCGCGAAACCGCCGCTACGGATATCGCGCGGCCTGCGCCCGCGGATTTGTCGCGCCGCAGGCGGATCATCTGCCCCCTGAGACCGAACACGACGCCATGCTGGAATTGAGGTGAACCCATGTATTTGACGAGAATGCGCCTTGATCTGACGAATCGCAGGACGATGCAGGCGATGACCTCCCCCAATCTCTTTCACGGCGCAATCGAAAGCGCGTTCGGCGGGGAGCGGAAGCGGAATCTATGGCGCATGGATACGCTTCGCGGACAGGCTTATCTGATGATCCTCAGCCGGGATATCCCCGAGCTGTCGGCCGTCTGCGCGCAGTTTTCTGCGCCCGGCGAGCGCTGGGAGACGAGGGACTATGCGCCGCTGCTGGACAGGATTGAGGCGGGCGGCCGCTGGCATTTCCGCCTGGTGGCCAATCCCACGCGCTGCTGTGTAGAGGAGCATGACAGCGAAATGCGGCGCGGAACCGTGCGTGCCCATGTGACGGCGCAGAAGCAAAGAGAATGGCTGATGGAGCGGGCGCAGAAGCACGGATTCTCCCTGAAGGAAGGCGAATATGAGGTGACGCACAGCCAATGGCATCATTTTCGCAAGGGAACGGACGGCGGCCGCCGGGTTTCCCTGCTGGCGGTTGCCTACGAGGGCAGCCTGACGGTGACGGATGAAGCGCTGTTCAGGCTGGCGCTGACGGAAGGAATCGGCAGGGGAAAGGCATACGGCATGGGCATGCTGACCATCGTGCGGCAGGTGAGGCCATGAAGGAAATACCGGGAATGATGCGGCCGGATTTGCAGGCGCTGCCGCAGATTCGGGAGCGGATGACGTTTCTCTATTTGGAGCACTGTCAGCTGAACCGGGAGGACAGCGCGATCACCATCAGGGATGCCAAGGGGACGGTTCATGTGCCGGCGGCGGCGATCTCGGTGCTGCTTTTGGGGCCGGGCACCAATGTGACGCACAGGGCGATGGAACTGATCGGCGATGCCGGGGTCAGCGTCATCTGGGTCGGTGAGCGCGGCGTGCGCTACTATGCCGGCGGCCGCCCGCTGACCCATCGCGCGCAGATGCTGCAAAGACAGGCGGAGCTGGTGAGCAACAGGCGAAGCCACCTGGCCGTCGTCAGGAGGATGTATCAGATGCGCTTCCCCGGAGAGGACGTTTCCACGCTGACGATGCAGCAGCTTCGGGGAAGAGAGGGAAGCCGCGTCCGTGCGGCGTACAGGAGGGCTTCACAGCAGTGGAACGTGCCATGGTCCGGCAGGGAGTACCTGCCCGGCGAGTTTGCGGCGGGCGATCCGGTCAATCAGGCGCTGACGGCGGGGAATGCCTGTTTGTACGGTCTGGCGCATGCGGTCATCTTTGCGTTGGGATGCTCGCCGGGTCTGGGCTTTGTCCATGTCGGACATGAGAATTCATTTGTGTACGACATCGCGGATCTGTATAAAGCGGAGATTGTGATTCCGCTTGCTTTCGAAGTGGCGGCGGCGCGTCCGGACGATCTTCCGGGGACGGTGCGGCGCAGGGTTCGCGATGCCATGGTTGCCGCGCGTATTCTCGAAAGGATGGTGAGGGATATCCGCTATTTGCTGCTGGAGGAAAGGCTGCCGGAGAAAGATGAGGGCCTGGAGGCGGTTTTTCTCTGGGATAAGGACCAGGGCATGCTGGCCGGTGGCGTATCGTATGGCGAGTGTGAGCGGCCATGACGGTGGTGGTGCTGACGGATTGCCCGCCCAAACTGCGGGGCGATCTGACCAAGTGGCTGCTTGAAATCAATACGGGCGTCTATGTGGGCAACCTGAGCGCCCGCGTCCGTGAGGA
Organism: Clostridia bacterium; assembly: GCA_030535375.1. Classification (GTDB taxonomy): domain Bacteria; phylum Bacillota; class Clostridia; order Christensenellales; family Aristaeellaceae; genus Ventricola. Next base: position 14,391 of record JAUNJB010000085.1, read on the forward strand.
GCTTTGGACGCGTATTTGTGAGAATCTGAAGACAGGCCGGGCGACGATGGTATTCCGCGCATCAAACGAGCAGAAGATGGATTTCCGGGTGCATAACAGCTCGTGGGAGCCCGTTGATTACGACGGAATTCAGCTGATGCGCCGTCCGTCCGCCGAAGTGCTTGAGCAAAAGGAATTGACCGCGCTTGAAGACGGCTTCAGTAAAGCCGCAAAAATGCGCAAAGTGAAGAGAATTGCGGCCGCCAGACAGAAGAAAAGAGAAGTCTTTACCGTCGTCGATATTGAAACGACGGGCCTTGATCCGATGAAGAATGAGATCATCGAACTGGCGGCACTGCGCGTGGAAGACTGCAAACCTGCCGCGGAGTATCACGCCATTGTCAAGGTCAAGCTGCCGCTGCCCCAGAGCGTTACATCGCTGACGGGCATCAGCGACGAGGAAATACGAAGGGACGGCCGGCCGCTTGAAAATGTGATGGAGGAATTTCTGGATTTTATCGGCCAATCCATGCTCATATGCCACAATGCGGGATTTGACCAACGGTTTTTGCTGGCAGCATGCAGAAAATGCGACCTGCCGCTGTTCCGCAATCCATTTTTTGATACGCTTGCTGCTGCCAGAAGGAAGATCAGCGGCGTGCCGGATTATAAGCTTGCGACCTTGGCGGCGCATTATTCTCTGGATGCCGGCCAGCTCCATCGGGCGCTCGCAGATTGCTATCTGACCTACGGGATCTATCTGAAACTAAAGGAATCTTGATCGGATTTTTGAAAAAATATCGGATTACTTGGATTTTTTTAGCCTTTTCCCCGCGCACGCGGGGGTGATCC
>JAUNJB010000245.1 GCA_030535375.1 Clostridia bacterium
CTTCTCCACATCGGCGCTGGTGACCTTCGGATCGGCGCCCTGCAGCGCCACGCTCGACTCGATCACATACACCCGCACAAATTCGCCGGGAACGCCCACATAGACTTCCCTGATGTGCGTGCCCACTTTATTCTCAGCCGCCTCGATGGCGCTGGCAATCGCATCGGAGACGTCGCCGGGTGCATTCCACTCCCCGTTCATGAAGCCATCATACTGCGCCATGCCGGCCGATGTGATGGTCACCTTTTGATACGCGCTCTCCTCCGCAAGCAAAACCAGCACCTTGGACGTGCCAAAGTCCAGAACCGCCGTCGCTTTTTTCATCATACGATCTCATGCTCCTGTCTGCCCGCATGTAAATTTGCCCAAAATGGCGCAAGATATCATCTTATTTGCTAGTATTATGCGAGTTTATTGTAACCGATTATGCCCTTTCTTTCAAGCCACTTGAGCAAATTTTGTCCAATTTCCACCCAATTTTTCACTTTTTTTCGCTCTAAGCGGGCGTTGCAGAGGGTTCGATTGTCGGCGTTGCCGTCGGCACGGGGGTGATGGTCGGCAGCACCGCCGGGATGTAATGTGCGTTTTTTCCGTTGGACACGTCGATCTTCGCGCCCTTGAGCTCTCCCTCCGCCTCCCTGATGGTGAGCACCTCGCGCGCTATGAGCAGCTTGGTGCGCAGGTCGCTGTCGTCCCCCAGCTCGATCTTCGCGCCGTCGGCAGTCATCACGTAGAGATTGTCGAGGTTCTGCACATCCAGCTGCGAGGTACGGGCAAGCAGGCTCGTCTCCTCCAGCATGCCGATCACGCGCTCCATCTCCTCCAGCTGTCCCTTGTCCTGCACGGGAATCAGCTCGCCCACCACGATGCGCGAATTGCCGTCGATCTTGAGGCCGGTCACCTTCGGGCCCGCGACATTGTCCGGATACGCGCTGCCCGCGCATTCAAGCACCATGCCCTTTTCGTCCATCACGTAGTACAGCCCCAGCACGTTGACCACGGCCATGCCCAGCCGCTCGTTGATGCGCAGCGTCAGCGTGCCCTTGTAGTCAAAGCCGTACCCCAGGTATTCGATATAGCGGTTCTGCTCCAGCCGGGCCTTGAGGCGTGAGGAGGAGATGCCCAGCAGATTGTCACCGACCGCGATGCCGCTTTGGGTGATGACCTCCTCCCTGAGCAGGTTGCGGTTGCCCACCACCATGATGTCGCGCACAATGAACACCCGGCTGAACACCAGCACCATCAGAATCGCCAGCGCTGCGACCACGACGATGGCCATCGCCATCGTCTGAGCCGCCGCCTTCTTTCGCTTTCTGTGTCTCATGCCCTGTTTCCTCCGCTCTCCCGCTCTGCAATAGCGCGCCCGTTCGCACGCGATATGCTCAGTAATATCCCCACGGCGGCCATGATCATGCTCACGGATGTGCCGCCGGCGCTGAAAAACGGCAGCGGCAGGCCGGTCGTGGGCAGAATGCCCGTGACCACGCCCATGTTGATGAACGCCTGCAGGCCGATCATCGAGGTGATGCCCGCCGCCAGCAGGCAGCCATACCGGTCGCGGCAGCTCACCGCCACGCGCAGCCCGGCGAACACGAAAGCGACGAACAGCGCGATCACCGCCACGCACCCGGCCAGCCCGAAATCCTCCCCGACGATGGCGAATATGAAATCCGACTCCGGATACGGCAGATAGGCAAACTTCTGTCTTCCCTGGCCAAGCCCCATGCCGAAGATGCCGCCCGATCCGAGCGCGATCAGCGACTGCGACAGCTGGTATCCCTCGTCGCTCATCTTGGCGAACGGGTCGCGGAAGGAAAGCAGCCGTTCCCGGCGGTATGGCGCGCTCCACGCATAGAACGCACCGACGCCCAGGCCGCACACGCTTAAAAGCGCCATATGGCGCTTTTTCAGGCCCGCGCAAAAGAGCATCACCAGCGCGCAGATCAGAATGCTGCCGCCGGTAGAGAGATTCGGCTGCTCCAGAATCAGCAGGAACATTACGCCCGGCACGATCAGAAGCGGCACCACCCCGCCGAACAGGCTGCCGATCGCGTCGCTTCTCCTGTCAAGCGCGCCTGCCATGAAGATGACCATCGCATATTTCGCGAATTCCGAAGGCTGCATGCTCAGGCCGGCGATGTTCAGCCACCGGCGGGAGCCGTTGATGCTCACGCCGATGCCCGGAATGATGACCAGAATCAGCAGCACGGCGCTGACGGCCAGCAGCGTCAGCATGACCTTCGGCCTGCGGAAAAACCGATACGGCACCCGCGAGAGCACGATGCACGCCGCCGCGCCCAGCCCCACGCCGAACAGCTGCTTTTTCACCGCGGAGAGCGGATCTCCGCTGGCCGTGCGCTGGTA
>JAUNJB010000086.1:0-6737 GCA_030535375.1 Clostridia bacterium
GAGGGCGACCCGCTGGAGATTTACACGGACAAAGACGGTGAAGTGATTTTAAAGAAGTATTCGCCGATCGGCGAAATTTCAAACTTTGCAAAGGATTACACGGAATCGCTCTTCAGATCCCTGGGACACATTGCCTGTATCACGGACAAGGATATGATCGTCTCAGCCAGCGGCGTCTCCCGCAAGGAGCTTTGGGAGAAGCCCATCAGCCGGGATCTGGAGCAGGCGATTCAGAGCCGTCAGGTGGTCACGGCAAACCGGGGCAGCGGCACGCGTCTGGTGCCGGTGACCAGTGAAGAGGACGCGCAGGCGTATACCGCTCAGGTCATCTGCCCGATTATCGCGGATGGGGAATCCATCGGCGCGGTGGTGCTTCTCTCGCGGGAGCCTGCGGCGAAGATGGGGGATACGGAGCTCAAGGTTGCCGAGACGACGGCGAGCATCGTCGGCCGGCAGATGGAACAGTAATCCGAAAACGGCAAAAGGCGGAAGTGGGGCTTGCCCTCTTTCGCCTTTTGCTGTATCTTAAAGAGGTGTATTTCGCACGGGGGGATTACGGAAGCAGGTGGTGTTGACATGATTTACGGTAAGCTGCCCATTGTGCTGCTCTCCACGCTGGCCTCGCAGGCGGACGGCACGAAGGAATGCAATATCGCGCATTATATCCTTTCCCATCCGGCGGAGGCGGCGGACCTGAGCATTGTGGAGCTGGCAGAGCGCTGCCATGTTTCGGTCAGTTCGCTCTCCCGGTTTTGCAGGGAGATTGGATTGAACGATTATGCCGAGCTTCGGGAGCTGATGCAGGGGACGGATTCGCGCTTTTCCCGGGTGTCTGACGCGCCGGAGGCAAAGATGCGCGCGGGGGAGCTGTTTGCCGCCATGCGCGGGAGCCTTGACCGGATAGAGGCGAGCGTGGACATGGATCAGATTGCGGCGCTCTGCCGTAAAATCGATGCATACGAGCGGGTGGCGATCTTTGGGCTGCTCAAGGCGGGGATGGCCGCGCAGAGCCTTCAGGCGGATCTGCTGCTTCAGGGGAAGATGACGGCCTGCAAGCTTCTGTTTGCCCAGCAGCTGGAATATCTGGAGCGTGCGGATGAGCGGGATCTGATTCTGATTTTCAGCTATTCCGGGATTTACTTCGACTATCTGAATCACTGCATTCCGCAGGGACTTCGCCGTGCGCATGTCGTCTTTATCACGGGAGCGGAGAGGATGCCGGAGCTGCCGTGCGTCAACCAGATGATCGCGTTTGATTCGGCGCTTGACCAGGTGTCGCATCCCTTTCAGATGCAGGCCATCGCGGCGCTGATCGCGCAGGAGTATGCCTGGCAGCGGAGAGCGCGGTGAAGCTGCGTGTTTTCAGAATTTGAAAATCGCTTGCCCGCAGGAGATGGATTTGGTATATTGGCGTCAAAACAGAGGAGGAGAGCCTATGGATATTCTGACGCCCGCGAGGATTGGAACGCTTACACTTAAAAACCGCGTGATCTTTCCGTCCATGTGCAATTATTACAGCGATGACGAGGGCTTCGTGACGGATCAGCTCAAGGCATATGTCCGTGCGCGTGCGGAGGGCGGCACGGCCGCGATCATCATGCCGGGCAGCCCACATGGCAAGCCCAGTCCTGCGCGCCCGGCGCTGTCCGATCCGCGCTATAACGAGGGATGGAAGGCGCTGCGGGATATCTGTCATGCGCAGGACTGCCGTCTCTTTGTGCAGATTCATCCGGCAAAGGCGCAGGCAGGGCGCGATCCTTCGCTGCTGCTGCCGGACAACATGCCGGAGGAGATGATTCGGGAGATTGTGACCAGCTATGCCGCCTGCGCCAGAGCGGCGCGGGAGATCGGGCTGGACGGCGTGGAAATTCACGGCGCACATGCGCACGAGGTGGCGCAGTTCATGTCGCCCTATTACAATCACCGCACGGATGCGTATGGCGGCTCCGTGCAGAAGCGCTGCCGATTGGCGGTCGAGGTCATCCGGGAGATCAAAAAGGCGGCGGGCGCAGATTATCCGCTGATTTTCCGCATCAGCTCGGACGAGCGGATACCCGGCGGCCGCGGGCTGGGGGAAACGCTGGAGATCGTCCGCATGCTCGAGGAGGCCGGTGTGGACGCGCTTCACGTGTCCACGGGTATGCCGCTGTCGGAGGGGTATATCTCCGCGCCGATGGATGTGGAGGACGGCTTTAACCTGGAGCAGATTGCGCGCGTGCATGATGCCGTGAGAATCCCCGTGATCGCGGTCAACCGAATCCGCACGCCGGAGATGGCGGAGCGGGTGATTGCGCAGGGAAAGGCGGACTTTGTCGCCATCGGCCGTGGTCAGCTGGCCGATTCGCAGTTTGTGCGCAAATTGGAAACGGGGGAGCCGGTCCGGCTTTGCCTGGGCTGCAATCAGGGATGCCGCAAATCGCTGACCAAGAAGCCGATTTACTGTGTGCAGAATCCGATGACCGGCCGGGAAGCCGGGCTGAGCCTCGAGCCGGATGAGACGCTTGCGGACAAACGCATTTTGATCATCGGCGCGGGTGTTGCGGGACTTGAAGCGGCTGTGGATTTGGCGCTGCGCGGGGCAAGGCCGGAGGTCTGGGAGAAGGAAGAACACGCAGGCGGGCTGATCGAGCTGGCGCGCATCCCTCCGCACAAGGATGTGATGGAATGCATGATCGATTACAGGCTCGGCGAGCTCAGGCGGCTCGGCGTCCCGGTGCGCTATGGCGTGGAGGCGACGGCGGAGCGTGTGGCTGCGTTTGTGCCGGAGATGATCGTCCTGGCGACGGGCAGCAGGCCAAACCTTCCGCAGATTCCGGGGCTGGAGAACGCGCATATCTATACGGCGGATGAAGCGCTCAGCAGGATGAGGGAAGGCGCCTGGCCGCGGATGGAGCGATGCGCCGTGCTGGGCGGCGGGCTGGTCGGCCTGGAGACGGCGGACGCGCTCTGCGCGCGGCGCATATGCCCGGAAATCTTTGAACAGGCTGAGAGCGTCGGCGCGGGACTCAACAAATATCGCCGGTATTTTATAGACCGGCGTCTGAAGGACGGCGGCTGCGTGATACACACCCGCGCTCGTGTGGAGGCGGTGCGCTGTCACATGATCGAATATACGCAGGATGGCGAACGGCGCAGCGCCGGGCCGTTTGACGAGGTGATCGTCGCGCTGGGCAGAAGGAGCGAGAATGCGCTGGAGGCGGAATTGCGCGCCGCATGTCCGCAGGCCGAAATCGTCTGTCTGGGCGACGCGAAACGGCCGGGTACGGCGATGGACGCGACGGCAGATGCGGCGCTGTTTGCCGCGGGCTGGCAGGGCAGATAAAGAAAGGGGCCGTCAGGATCAACGGACAAGAAAGCAATCTTCATCAAGCTTTTTGAGGCTGGAGGCTCTGTACGGGGAACCCGCATGGCCGCGCTTTCAGCGCTCCCGGGGCGGGCGCGCAGCCCGCAGCGCTCTTCCCGGCGTTCCGCCTGCCGTCATCCGCCAGCCTTCGGGTCTGCATTTTGTTTTCGCCACTGGCGGCGACGGGTGCCAGTTCCTCAAAGTCCCAAAGGCTTGCCGTTTTCATCTGTTTCCGTCGCTGACGCCGACAGATGGAAACCGCAAATACTCAGCTTTCTCTTGGAATGTCCGGATTTCTATCCTGACAGCTCCCTGATGTTTTGGCTATATCTCCATGTGCGGCAGGGCTTGCCGTTTTCATCGGCTTTTCTTCATATTCAGCCGGGGCGGGCCGACGGGGGCCGGCCCCGCTTTTCATAAAAAAAGAAATCCACCAGCTCAGCTGGTGGAGGTTAATGGGATAACGGGATGCTTACTGTGCGGCGCCCAGATGATAGGGATTTTCCAGCGTGCCGTCGCCGCCGAGAAATTCAAGCATGTCCGCATGAACATAGCAGATCGGGCGCACGCCGCCCTGACGGTCGAGACCGGAGACGGAGATGTGGCCGTTGTCGCCGACAATCCAACGCCGGCCGGCGGCGCGCCAGTCCGTCGTCCAGTACCATGAATTTCCCTCGATGCGCTTGAGCCCCAGTGCGTAGGCATAGGGCGTGCCGACGGCGCGGCGCTCCCTCAGCGCCACAAAATCCTCGGCGACAAAGCCGTAGTCCGCACGGAAGAGCTCTCCCTTTCGGCTGGGCAGGCTGAGCAGGCCGCGCTCGGGCATCTCCACGAGCGTGGCCTGCTCCGATTTGGTGAACATGCGGCCGAGAAGTTCCTCGTTCAGATAGACGCGGATGAGCGTATCCGCATAGTCGAGCGGCGTGCCGCCCGCCTCGTCGCGCACATCGTGATAGAGGACAAAGTCGATGATGTATTCCGTCATCAGGCAGTAGACGTCCTCCATGCCGCCGGTGAGGTCGTCGCCGTTGGGTTCCTTGGTGTCGGGCACATTGGAGGCGTTGATGACATCGCCTTCGCCCGGCGTGCCTCGCCCGAGAACACGCCAGAGTACGGGCGCATTCTCGCCGTCCTTTTCATAAGGATACGTGCCGAATGTCACGTATTGATAGTGCGGCGTCTGTCCGGCGTCATATCCGCGCAGCGCGGCAGGCTCTGCCAAAGCGCCCGCGTACGGCATGAGGCAGAGCAGCATAAAAAACAGGGAGGCGAGGCGGAAAGCAGGCATAGAGTCCTCCTGATGATCTTGCTATACGTCCCATTGTATGCGCTTTGCCGGGGTGTGTCAAGAAAAAGCGGCGGACGAATCCCCTTCCCTTGCGAACTGAGGAGAATTATGCTAAAATAAAACGGATTTGGTCATAAAAGTCGCGCGCAAATGAGGAGGAGCTTCATGAATCAGGTGCTCAGGATCATCCTGTTGGCGGTTATGCTGGCGGTGTTGGCGGTGCTCGTGCCCTCGCCCGCGCTGGTGGAGGGATGGACGGCCGATCCCGCCAGGATGTCGCCGATTCCGCTGGATGCGGCGGCTGGCAGCGAGCCGCTGGAGAGCGGCTACCTCTCCGACAGCGTCTATGAGGACGCCACGATTCGCGTGCAGATTCAGGAGGATCGATACTGCGATACGCCCATTTACATCGCGCGCGTACAGCTGGCTGATGCTTCCCAGCTGCGCACGGTGGCCGCGGGACGATACGGAAGCCAGAAGGTTGCGCGGGCCGAGGTGCTTGCCGACCGCGCGAACGCAGTGCTTACCATCAACGGGGATTACTTTACATACAGAACCCTGGGACTCATCGTCCGCCAGGGGCGCACGTGGCGCTACCGCGAGGATGAGGCGGTTGATACGCTGATTGTCGACACAAACGGCGACCTGCACGCCGTGCTCGGGCTCGACCAGCAGACGCTGGACGATGCTTATCAGGCAATGGGCGGCTCGGTGGAGGAGGGCGGCATGATCCTCCAGGCGTTTACCTTCGGGCCAGCTCTGGTGGTGGACGGGCAGCGCGCGCATGAGGTTTTCGTGCGCAGCGACCACAGCGAGGAAAAAAAGGCCCAGCGCATGGTCATCGCGCAGGACGGCCCGCTGTCCTATGTGCTTGTCTGCTGCGAGGGGCCGGATGAGGCCGACTCGCAGGGGCTGACCATCGAGGAGATGGCGCAGTACATGCTCTCTCTCGGCGTGACGACGGCCTACAACCTCGACGGCGGCGGCTCCACAACCATGGTTTTTCACGGCAAAACGGTCAACGCGACCAACAAGCTCCGTTCCATATCGGATGTGATTTGCTTCTGTTCGGCGCTGGCACAGTGAGGAGGATAGACGATGGACATTTTGACGGTGACGCCCTATGGCATCGCGGTGGCGCTGGCGGTGCTGGCAGCGGTGCTGCTGCTCTGCGCGCAGTACGGAAGGGAGACGGCACGGGTGCATCGTGGGAGCGATGGGCCGACGGCCGTGATTCTGGCGAAAAAGGGTGTCGATCCGCTTGAACTGGTGCTGTGGTGTATCCCGTGCGCATTGATCGGCGCGCGGCTTCTGTACTGCCTGATTCGGTTTGACTTCTACTTTATCGAGATGGGGCCGGTGAGCGTGCTGCGCACGTGGGAAGGCGGCTTCCTGCTGTACGGCGCGGTGCTTGGCGCGCTGCTGGCGGCCGGGCTGCTGGCCAAGCGGCGCGGCGCGTCCGTATCCGGCACGCTTGACGCGCTGGCTGCGCCGGGAATGCTGGTGATTGCGATCACCCGTCTGTTTGAAGGCACGACGGGCGAGGGCGTCGGCACCTGGCTGGAGAGCGAGGCCCTCTGCCGCCTTCCGTTTGCCGTGCAGAACGAGTTCGGCGAGTGGCAGCTGGCGGTCTTCCTGATGGAGGCGCTCATCGCGGCGGTCCTGTTCGCCGTGATTCTGCGCTATCGCGGGGCGCCGGGCGAAAAGGTGATGACGGCGCTTCTGCTCTATGCCTGCTGTCAGGTCTGCCTGGAGAGCCTGCGGGTGGACAGCTGCCTCAAGATCGGCTTTGTGCGCGTATCGCAGGTGCTTTCCGCCGTGGTGGTGCTCGGCGTGACGGTGATTCGTGCGTATCGCGCGGGAGGCGTCAGGCCCGCGCTGCTGCGCGCGCTCGTCATCGGCGTGTGCGTGGGCATCGTCGGCGGGCTCGAGTGGGCGCTGGATAAGACGCCCGTCTCCAACGTGATCCTGTATATGGTGATGATCGCGGCATGCGCGGTGATGGGTGTATGCGGAATGACGGCGGGCAAGAAGCGCTGAGGAGCCGCATTGTCAATGCGATGGTCGTGGGGACTCGCTGAGGCGGAATGCCGGGGGATCATGACC
>JAUNJB010000086.1:6837-15124 GCA_030535375.1 Clostridia bacterium
CCTTCTTTGCCGGACATGGAATCAAAAAGAGAGCTGCTGAGCAGGTATTCTGCTTGGCAGCTCTCTTTTTCAACTTATTTAATCGCGCGAAAAACCGGGCAGCGGGCACAAAAGCCCTTTGGAGTGTGAAATGCTTCGGAAGCGGGACTGGCCGCTGGGAAATTGCGCGAAAAACCGGGCAGCGGGCACAAAAGCCCTTTGGAGCGTTGAAGTGCTTCGGAAGCGGGAGCGCGCACGGCGCGCTTTTTATCAGATCTCATGGCACGCGACGAAGTGATCCGGCGCGACCTCGCGCAGCTCCGGGCGCGTCTCGGCGCATTTGGCCGTAGCGTAGGGACAGCGCGCGCGGAAGCGGCAGCCGCTTGGCGGATCGATCGGCGTGGGCACGTCGCCGGAGAGATGGATGCGCTCACTGGCGGCGGCGATATCGGGATCCGGAATCGGCACGGCGCTCATCAGCGCCTTGGTGTAAGGATGAAGCATGTGCTGGTACAGCTCGCCCACCGGCGCGCGCTCGACCATGCACCCGAGATACATCACGCCCACGATGTGGGAGATATGGCGCACCATCGACAGATCGTGAGAGACGAAGAGGTAAGACAGCCCCAGCTTCTCCTGAAGGGACTCGAGCGTGTTGATGACCTGCGCCTGAATGGAGACGTCCAGTGCGGAGATGGGCTCATCGCAGACGATGAACTCGGGGCTGGAGGCGAGCGCGCGGGCGATGCCTACGCGCTGGCGCTGGCCGCCCGAAAACTCGTGCGGATAGCGCTGCATGTGATCGGGCTTGAGGCCGACCAGATCGATCAGCTCGCGCACGCGCGCATTTTGGTCGGCCTTGCTCATGCCGCTGTGCAAAAGAGGCTCCGCGATGATGGAGGAAACCGTCATGCGCGGGTTGAGCGAGGCATACGGGTCCTGAAAGATCATCTGCATCCGCCTGCGGTAGGGCACGAGCTGCTTTTCATTGAGACGGGCGATATCCTGACCGTCGTAGAGAATCTGGCCGTCCGTCGGCTCGTAGAGCCTGACGATGCTGCGGCCCACGGTCGTCTTGCCGCAGCCGGATTCGCCGACCAGGCCGAACGTCTCCCCGCGTCTGATCGCGAAGCTCACGTCATCCACGGCCTTGAGCAGGCGGCGGGGCTTGCCGGTGAGCGTGCGGCCGACGGGAAAGTACATCTTGAGGTTGCGTGTTTCCAGAATGGGTGTGCTCATGCCCGGCTTCCCTCCCATGTGACGTTTGGCGCGCCTTCGTCAAGCAGATAGCAGCGCGCACAGTGCGTTTCCGACAGCGGCGTGAGCGCCGGCAGCGCGCTGTTGCAGATGTTCATCGCATACGGGCAGCGGGCGACAAACGGACAGCCCGGCGGCGGCGCGATCAGATCGGGCGGCGAGCCGGGGATGGGGACGAGCTTCTTCTTCTCGCCGGATTTTTGCGGAATCGAGCGCAGCAGGCCCCATGTATAGGGATGCTTGGGCTCGTAGAAGATTTCGCGGACGCTGCCCTCCTCGACGACCACGCCGCCGTACATGACCAGCACACGGCTGCACATGCCCGCGATGACGCCGAGATCGTGCGTGATCATGATGACGGCGGTGCCCAGCTGCTTTTGCAGATGGACGAGCAGATCGAGAATCTGCGCCTGGATGGTGACGTCCAGCGCGGTGGTCGGCTCGTCGGCGATGATCAGGCGGGGATTGCACATGATCGCCATGGCGATCATGATGCGCTGGCGCATGCCGCCGGAGAGCTCGTGCGGATACTGCTTCATGCGGCTCTCGGGGTCGGGAATCTCGACCATTTTGAGCTTCTCCAGCACGACGCTGCGGGCCTGCTCCTTGCTCATGCCCTTGTGGATGCGCAGCGGCTCGGTCAGCTGCTGGCCGACGGTGAAAAGCGGGTTGAGCGAGGTCATCGGGTCCTGAAAGATCATGCCGATCTGATCGCCGGATATCTTTCGGAACATCTTGGGCGTCAGATGGGTCAGATCCGTGCCGTCAAAGACCATCTTGTCCGCGCTGATGCGGGCATAGTCCGGCAGAAGGTGGAGCACGGAGAGCATGGAAACGCTCTTGCCGCAGCCGGATTCGCCCACGATGCCGACGGTTTCGCCTTCGTCCACGTGCAGGTTGACGCCGCGCACCGCCTGCACCTGGCCGACATGGATGTCAAACGTCGTCTTGAGGTTTTCAATATCGAGCAGTCGCATCTTGTTGCCTCCGTTGTCTTCGGCCCGGGGCCACGCGCCTTGAGCGGCATGGAACCCGGAGCGGGGAGCAATTTATTTTTTGAGCTTGGGATCGAGCGCGTCGCGCAGGCCGTCGCCGATGAAATTCAGCGAGAACATCGTCAGGCTGATGGCAGCAATGGGGAAGAACATCTGATACGGCGCGCTGGTGAGCTTGGGGATGGCGTCATTGGCCAGCGATCCCCAGGAAGCCATCGGCTTCTGGATGCCGATGCCCAGAAAGGAGAGGAATGCCTCGGAGAAGATCGCGCTGGGAATCAGGAACATGACGGAGACGATGATCGGCCCCATGGCATTGGGCAGCAGGTGACGCAGCAGAATTTCAAAGTCGCTTGCGCCGGCGAGCTTGGCGGCCAGGGCGTACTCCTGATGCTTAAGGCTGACGACCTGGGAACGCGTGATGCGGGCCGTGCCCACCCAGGAGGAGAGGCACAGCGCGATCAGGATGGAGCGCATGTTGGAACCCATGAGCATCATCAGCAGGATGGTGTAGAGCAGCGAGGGCAGGGCGATCAGGATGTCGACGATGCGCATCATGACGTTGTCCACGGCGCCGCCGCAATAGCCCGCGATGCCTCCGTAGAGGATGCCGATGACCATATTCACAAGCGCCGCCACCACGCCGATGGACAGGCTGATGCGCGCGCCGTAGAGCACACGAACGTACAGGTCGCGGCCGAGGGCATCGGTGCCGAACCAGTGCAGCTTGCTGGGCCACTCGTTGACGTGGAAGAAATCCGCATCCTCATAGCCGTAGGGGCAGAGCATCGGCCCAAATACGGCGAACAGCGTCACGATGACGATGACCACCAGGCCGAACACGGCGAGCTTATCGTGCCTGAAGCGCCGCCAGGCATCCTGCCAGTAGGAGACGGACGGGCGCGAAATCTGATCGGCGGAGAGCGCCGAGGTATCCAAGGGGGCGTAGCGATTATCCATGGTATTCTCCTCCTGTCAGTCGTCGATCTTCACGCGCGGATCGATGATGCCGTAGGCCACGTCCACGATCAGATTGCAGGTGACCACGAAGATGCCCAGGAAGATGGTCACGCCCATGATGATGTTGTAATCGCGCGAGGTGATGGAATCCACGAAGTATTTGCCCAGACCCGGGATGGCAAACAGACGCTCGACGATGAAGGAGCCGGTGAGCAGATTGGCGATCAGCGTGCCCAGGTAGGTGACCACCGGCAAAATGGCGTTGCGCAGGCCGTGCTTGCAGATGACCATGAACTCCGTCACGCCCTTGGCGCGCGCGGTGCGAATGTAGTCCTGCTGCATGACCTCGAGCATGGAGGAGCGCGTCATGCGGGTGATGTAGGCGATGGGGGAGAAGGACAGACAGACCACCGGCAGAATATAGTGCTTCCAGCTGGACAGGCCGTAGGTGGGCAGCCATTTGAGCACGCCCGCGAACAGATACAAAAGCAGCACGGAAATCACGAACAGCGGCACGCAGACGCCGATGGTCGCAATGACCATGGAAGCGCCGTCAAACAGGCTGCCGCGCTTGACGGCCGAGACGATGCCCAGCGCGATCCCCACGATTACCGAGAGAAGGACCGCCAGAAGACCGATCCTGGCGGAAATCGGGAAGCCGCGCGAGATCAGATCGTTGACCTGTACGCTCGAGTTCTTGTAGGAGATGCCGAAATCGCCGTGCAGGATGTTCTCCATATAGCGGAGATACTGCTTATACAGCGGCTGGTCCAAACCGTATTTTTCGTTCAGACGCTGCATCACGGCCTCCGGCACGCCCTGCTCTCCCTTGGAAAACGGGCTGCCGGGTATGGAATGCATCAGAAAGAAGCAGCAGGTAATCAGGATCACGATGGTGACCACGCCGGAAAGAACGCGCTTGGCGATGTACTTGCCCACTGGGGAACCCCCTTTTTATTGTGTCATGCCTGTCGATATAAATTGGAAGAAATGGATTGAACGGAATGCCGGGCGGCGGGGCGCCCCGACGGAGGAATGCGTGCAGACCTGAGTTTACAAAAATTCAATACCTCTCCATTATAGAACGGTTTGCAGGAAAATTCAACCCAATTTTCCCCGAGTCAGCCGTTTCTGAAGGTTTTTCTTTGGAAAAATTCAAAAAAGACCGGGCAGGGGATTTCACACTTGACAAAAAGGAGCAGATTTGCTATGCTAACTGCATATTCAGTTTGGAAATAGACGATTTGTCTGCTTCTGGCCGAAAATTTTTTAATGGAGGGACATCTTTCATGAAGAAATTGCTGACGATTGCCCTGGCCGCGATGCTGCTTGCGTGCGTGTCCGTTTCTGCGCTGGCAGAGGCGAAGATCACGTTCCAGATGAGCGGCGAGCCGGATAGCATGGATCCTACGCTCAACGACTATTCCTCCGGTTCCTACGCGCTGCAGAGCCTGTTCCGCGGCCTGTATAAGTATGCGCAGGACGGCAGCCTCGTCCCGGCCATGGCCGAAAGCTATGAGGTTTCGGAGGACGGCTGCACCTATACCTTTAAGATTCGCGAGGGCCTCAAGTGGTCCGACGGCACCCCGCTGACCGCGCACGACTTCGAGTATTCCTGGAAGCGCGTGCTCGATCCGGACGTCGGCAGCGAGACGGCGTATACCCTCTATGCCGTCATCAAGAACGGCTATGAGTGCTTCGTGGATAAGACCGTCGCGGTGGATGATCTCCCCATCAAGGCGCTTGACGACACTACCCTTCAGGTGGAGTTGATTGCCCCGGCCAGCTACTTTATCCAGCTTACCGCGACCACCGCGTTCATGCCGGTGCAGCAGGCGACCGTCGAGGCCAACGGCAATGACTGGGTCACCACGCCGGAGACCTACGTGTGCAACGGCCCGTTCATGGTGGCCGAGATGAAGAAGGACGAGAGCTACACCTTCGTCAAGAATCCGAACTATTACAACGCGGACGAGGTTCAGATCGATACCGTTCAGTACGTGTTCCTCAACGCCGCCGAGACCGTGAAGATGGCCTTTGACAACGGCGAACTGGATATCGCGACCTCCGTCAATACCGACGCGATGGTGGCTTATCAGGACACCGAGAATCTGATGGCCTCCAACCGCATCGGCTACCGCTACTACGAGTTCAACTGCGAGAAGGAGCCGTTTAACGACGCCCGCGTCCGCCGCGCGCTGACCCTGGCGCTCAACCGCGAGATTCTTGTCAACGCCATTATCCAGGACCCGACCCGCAAGACGCTGTGCGGCTGGGTGCCCTACGGCATCAAGGACGTGCTCGATCCGGCGACGGATTGGCGCGACGTCGTCGGCGACGCGTTTGCTGAGGATATCGAAGAGGCCAAGGCCCTGCTGGCCGAGGCCGGCTATCCGGACGGCGAGGGCTTCCCGACCTTCTCCATCAAGTATACCCCGAGCACCGAGCTGGAGAATGTGGCGCAGGCCATGTCCCAGATGTGGAAGCAGTACCTCGGCCTGAACTGCGAGGTGACGGCTGTGGAGAGCGGCGTCTACTGGGCGGATGACACCGGCACGCGCGCTTCCGGCGATTTTGAGATCGCTTACATGGGCTACACGCTCGATTACGCGGAGCCGAGCGCGGCCTTCTTCATCCTGGAGAATGCCGACGGCACCGCCAAGACCCGCTGGGATTGCCCGGCTTACCTGGAGCTGTGCAGCAAGATGCGCACCAGCCTTGCCGAGGAGGAGCGCGAGGCGCTTTACAAGGAGGCTGAGGCGCTGCTGGCCGAGGAGTGCCCGGTGCTGCCGGTCTACTCCTACTCGGATGCCGCGCTGGTCGCCAGCCGCGTGAAGGGCTTCACCCGCAACAGCAACGGCCATCCGAATTTCGAATACTGCACGATCGCGGAGTAATCCCCTGTTGTGACCGCGGATTTCCCCGGATTTGCAAGACTGCCAAAGGTTCGCGCCCGCGGCAGTCTTTTTTTGTCCCTTGCCGCATACACGTAGAAGGCAACAGCATGGACAGAGGAGGGACGGCACGTGGAACTGGAGCTTACCCGTGAGACGCTGCGCTTTGAAAGACTCGTGACCCAAAGCGAGGAACAGGTGACCATCGAGGGCGAAGCGACGCTGCCGGGCAGCATGCGCGACGCTGTGACCGTTTTGAGCGTGCAGGCACAGGCGCACCTGAACGGAGCGCAGGCAGGCGCGGGAGAGGCGGCCGTGCGCGGCCGCGTGTGCTTCCAGGTGCTCTACACCCAGGGCGACCTGACGCGCGTGCGCGCGCTGGAGACAACGTGCGATTTCGATCACACGATTGTGATGGCGGGTGTCACGCCGCAGATGCGGCTGAGCGCCACGGCCTCCGTGCAGGAGACGGAGGGAATGGCCAGCAGCGGACGCATGACGCTGCGCGCGCTGCTGGGCGTGCAGGTGGAGGCGTTTGAAACCGTGGACAAGGAGCTGATCACAGGCGCGGCAAACAAGACGAGGGCGCCCAGCGTGCCGAGCGTGCTGAGCGTGCCGGATATGGGGGACACATCCGATGCGGACGGCTCGGACGCTTCGGAGAGCCCCGGAGGATTGCAGACGCTTATGCAGAGTGTGACATTCTGCATAAGCGAGGCGCTGGGATCGGAAAAGACGCTCGTGCGCGAGGAGTTTGACCTGCCGGCGAAGCTTGAGGTGGGCGACGTGCTCAGCGCGACAGGCACCGCGACGGTGGGCGAATTCACCGGCGGCAGCGGGCGCGTGGGCGTATCGGGCGTGATCGAGGTGCGTGTGCTGCACAGGCCGATGGAGGCGGGCAATCCGCTGGTGATCACCACGCACGAGCTGCCTTACGATCTGAGCATCGATGCGCAGCTGCCGGACGGCGCGCAGCCGCGGGCGGTGGCCGAGGTGATCGACGTGATGGCAGACTCGACGGCGACTGATAAGCGGCGCACGCTGCGCGTGGAGGCGGAGGTTCAGGTGTCGCTGCATCTGTGCCGACAGAAGGACGCTCAGCTGCTGGAGGATCTCTACAGCCTCAGCGGCCCGGAAATCGAGCCGGTGACCGAAACATTCGATGTGCACACGTTTGAGGAGACGGCGGACGTGCGGGAGAGCGCGCGCCTGCAGGTGACGCTGCCCAAGGACGCGCCGCCGATTGACACGATGCTCGCCGCGTTTGTGCAGCCGACGGTCACCAGCGTATCCCCGTCGGGCCGAAGACTGGACGCGGAGGGCGTGATGGGGGTCACGCTGATGTATCTGCCGGTGGATTCGGACATTCCCTACGCCGTGCACACGCGGGAACCATTTGCCATGACGTTCCCGGTGGAGGCGAGCGAAGGTGTGAGCGCGCAGGCCTATGCCATCGAGAGCACGCCCGGACCGACGACCAGCGACCGTGCCGAGGTGAGATGCGTGCTGGGACTGCGCACGACGCAGCACGGCGTCCGCCGTCTCACCGGCATCACGGATGTGACGATGAAGCCTGCCGGCAAACAGGAACACGGCTTTGTGCTGGTTTGGCCCGCGGCGGGGGAGACGCGCTGGGCGACTGCGCGCAGGCTCCGCGTGGCGGAGGACAGCCTGCGGCCGGCCGGCAAAAATGCGTTGCTGGCGTTCAGAAAGTGAAAAAAGGGGGCTCTTCCGAATGCGGAAGAGCCCTGTGGCGTTTTGCCGGGATGAGACGGATGAAGCTCTTGAATGCGGAGGGACAGACGGTGTTTGCCGGTTTCAGTGCGCATGTTCCGGAATACGTCAACATCCCCAATTTCAGTCCGCAGAAGAATTCACGGACGGATCTGCTGCGTGGAAAGCTCACCGGGCGGC
Source organism: Clostridia bacterium (assembly GCA_030535375.1). Taxonomy (GTDB): domain Bacteria; phylum Bacillota; class Clostridia; order Christensenellales; family Aristaeellaceae; genus Ventricola. Next base: position 14,837 of record JAUNJB010000086.1, read on the forward strand.
CGCAGAAAGCATCGGGCCAGCAAAACATGGCCGGATTTCAATGATCTCCGCTGTTTTTTGGAGGCGTTGACGGCTGCGCCGTCGGACGAAGAATTCCGCGATGGAGGGCGTTTTGCCTGGCCGGTTTCGTGACGGATTCCGCCAGGGAAACCGCTTCAGAGATGAGGAAATATATGCCGAGAATAAGAATAAAAGGAAAAATGAAAAAGCCCAGCGAATACTGGGCTATTTCCTGGCGCAGAAGGAGGGATTTGAACCCTCGCGCCGCTTCACGCAGCCTACTCCCTT
>JAUNJB010000087.1:0-14834 GCA_030535375.1 Clostridia bacterium
GTCGGTTCACGCCGGTAGGCTTGTGCCGGGCAGCTCACGCAGGCTGTTCCCGCCGGGCAGCTCCGCTCACTTCGGCCTGTCAAAACACCGCTGAACCCCATACACTGTACGGCGCATTCCCCGCTCGTTTACCTCGCTCTTCTTCCAGCCGATACGCACCAGCATGGAGAAGATCTCATTGGTATCGCTGCGGCGGATGGCGCCGGGTTCGCGTCCAAGGCACTCACTCCAGATCTCCAGAGCACACACCGTATTCCGGCGCACGGTGCCTTTCCTGTTTCCTCCCATGAACTGGTCGCCCCGAAGGAATCCTCTGCGTTCTGCAAGATCCATCTTCGCCCAATCCTCGGGCAGCAGCCTGTCCAGATACTCACGCACGAGGCCTTCACGCTCATCGGTTTCCATCGCTTCACGCTGTTCCTCCTGTGCATATTTCGCGATATCACCCTCCAGATAGAGCTTCTCTCCTCCGGCTTCCAGCACCATGACCTCCGCCCAAATCTGGTCGACAACCTCCTGCGTCAGTTCCCATGCATGCCTGCGTCCGCCGCCGGGAGCGTCTACAGGCCAGAAGCGACGGTTGCCCGTGGTGTCACGCAGATAGCCCCGGTCTTCATTGGTCGTGCCAAAGAACACGCACTGCCTCGGATGGGGCGTGGCTCTCCTGCCAAAGGAGGCTCGATAGATATCGTTCTGCCTGGACAGGAAGGAGCGCAGGGTTTCCACCTCCGCTTTTCGCAGGCCTGCAAGTTCGCCAATTTCCACGATCCACACGCCCTGCAGCTTCTCCGCCGCCGTCTTGTCCTTTGTGTCGGACAGGTTCAGGCTGTCTGAGAACCATATCATGCCCAGGCGGCTGATGAGCGTACTTTTGCCGATTCCCTGCGGTCCTTTCAGCACCGTAATGTTGTCAAATTTGACTCCGGGGTGCCAGATGCGGCGAACAGCCGCGCAGAAGGGTTTTCGGGTGACTGCGCGTACATAGGGGGTGTCCGGAGCGCCGAGATAATCGACAAACAGCGTATCCACACGGGGAATCTGATCCCATGACGGCAGCGATGTCAGATATTGCCGGATGGGGTGGTAGGAACGGTCGTCGGCCACTTTGGTGACGGCGATATCGTAATTGCGCTGGGAGAATGTCCCATAATGCGAATCGATGTAGCTGATCAGCTGCATGTCGTCTGCATCCCGCCAGAAGTTTCCAGGGTGTTTCCAGGGCACGGGAAAAATATCATCCCTGATCTCCATGCCGTCCGACAGCTGGTTGAACACAATCCCCTTCAGATTGGGATCGTTCTGGATTATCAGCGTGAGGTTGCCAAGGTTGTTCCTGATCACGCCCCGCTTATCGTATTCGAGTTTTTCACGCCAGCTGTCGTCCTGCTTTGCCGTCTCAGAGGAGGAGGGCGATGAGACATTGGCCTCCTGAAACGCAGTTTGTCCATCTGTTTGATCCGCTGATCCTGCGGATATATCGCTCATTGGATCATTCTCCCTCATCGGCGCAGCGAAATCCTCCTCAGCCTGAGCGATACGATCCGCCGCCAGCCGCCTGCGAGTTGCTGCGTCGCGGGATGCATATTCCCGCATGGCGGAGATCGAAGCGGCATCATCCTTGATACGGGTTCCATCGGCTGTCTCCCTGCCCGGCGTAAACAGATGCCAGCGCACCAGGTCAAAGGCGTTGCACAGCCTGCCGCCAGCCGGGTCGGTGGCATGGTGGGAGTATGCGTATTTGTCATCGTAGATCACAAGACCGCCCGTGGTGCTGCCTCCGGCATAGGTGTAGCGGTTATCGTCCTCGGAGGGATGGTAGATATCCGCAAGGGTGGTGTCGAGGACGTCGTGGATGCTGTGAGCACGGCAGAATGCGCCGATGACGCCCGCCTTGGCCAGCGGGTCCTCCTGCTTGCCCACAGTCCTGCGCAGCTTCTCCTCAGCGGGTCTCGTGGTCGGCCACAGCGAGGCATCCCTCCAATCAGCGTAGGTTGCCAGAACGGCGTCGGGATCGATGAAGGGCGCGTCGCTGTACTGAAACATATACTCCCCGTCCTCCGGCGTGCTGGGCCAATACATGAGCCGTGCGGCCTCAAAGGTAGTGGGATCGAAGCGGGGCAGCGTCAGGTTGTCCGCCAGCCTGCGGGAAATGGCCGCGTACTCATCCGGGCTGACTGTGCGGGACAGCGGGATGATGATGCGCAGCCGCATCTTTTCGGGCGTATGGCTATGGGTGGAATACAAAGCGTAGGCGTTGGGGAACATCAGATCCAGATCATCCAGCAGATCGGGATCGGCGCTGTCGGCGTCCAGGCACACAAGGCAGCGGTTAACCACGCTGGCGTTGTTGCGCTTGCCGCCCTTGAGATACCCGCCGACGAAGCCGCCCACGTCCTTGATGTTGTCCCTGTCACCCTTGGAGAGCTGGGCGTATTCCGCAGCCGTCTCGCGGGTGCGGGTCGTGGTGGAGAGTTTTTGGAGCAGCTCGCTCCACAGCATTTCCCTGTTCTGCCATGCCGCTGCCTTGCGGCTGCGTCCCAGCGCAATGAGCAGCTTCCCGTCGTAGTTCAGACGGATCGTGTTTTCCATTGTAGAAACCTCCCTGTTATCAGCATTGTCATAAAAAGAGGCCCCTCTTGGAATCCAAGGAGAAACCTCAAAGATATTTCTGTTTTTGGTCTGTTTTTGAATGGGCTGATACGAGATTGATCGATTTGGATACGCGCCTGATCAAGTTGGATACAAGGCCGTCACATCTTGCGATAGCTGCTGCATTCGTAACCGTCCGCCCGAAGGGGGAGACCCTCTGCCCAATCCGGGCCTTGTCCCATTATGGCGCAGGCTTCTTCCACCGAGCCAAAATCCAGCGGTACCTCCATGACACACTCATCGTGGACATCGAAAACGATGGGATAACCAGCTGCTTCCAGATTCTCCATAGCGTGAGCAAGCAAATCCCGGGCAATGGCCTGCGTCGCATTTTCCACCAGCTTGCCGCCAAAGGTTTCCTGCTCCACCATCTTACCAGCTGCGCTCGGCGCGTAATAGCCAATTGCGTCATTGCCGAAGCGGTTCACTGTGAAGTGGGGTGACTGGTAGCACAGATCACGGCCGGACGGCAGACGCATGAACAGCTTATCATCCTTCCAGAACAGGCGCACCTTGCCCACGCGGGCTGATGTCTGATTGCGAATCACGGAACGCGCCGCCCTCTCCATGGCGCCCCAAAAGGCGACAATGTGCGGGTTGGCTGCGCGCCAGGCATCCACCAGCGGCTGCATTTCTTCCTCCGGCATCTTTGCGCCCATGGCCTTCAGCGCACCAACGCCGCCGGCGTAGCCGCAGGACAAGGTTGCCTGCTTCCCCTTCTGCCGATACTCGTAGTTGGGATTGCCTTTGACAACGGTTTCCTTTGGAATATGGTACATTCGGCTGGCAGTCTCCTCGTAGATTTTGCCCGCGCCGCGAAACTCTTCCAGCACCCATTCTTCTCCGGCAAGCCATGCAAGCACTCGGGCTTCAATGGCCGAAAAGTCAGCCACGATGAAACGGCAGCCATCCCTGGGGATAAAGGCTGTGCGGATCAGTTCGGAGAGCGTATTCGGCACGCTGCCGTACAGCATCTCTATTATGTCTGTATCACCTCGCTTGACAATCTCACGGGCAAGGTCGAGGTCAGGCAGATGGTTTTGAGGTACATTCTGGAGCTGCACAAGCCTACCCGAATTTCCCGTTACCCAAACCTTGCCGTTTCTGCGGACAAGGAAGAATCCCGTTGATGTACTGGCACAGTATACTTTTCCTGAAAATTCTTCGACTGTTGGCTTATTACGTATTTCATGCCTGTTTTGTAAACTTTCACAGATATCCACGTAATAGGCGTGTCCCCAGCCAGGATGTTCTTTTGCAAGATTCTTTTCCACGATAATTGCAGTTTTTCCAGACATGTGGGCAAACGCCTGAATCATGTCAGCATTTTCTTTCACACATGTACAATACTGAATGCTATTAGGTGCCGGCCTATAACCATCCCAGAAAGCCAGTTCATCAAAGAAAACATCTGCATTTTCATCGAATAGCCACGATCCAAATTTCTTATCTGCAAACATCCTCAGCCACAATGGAATCTTCCGGCTTGGTATGGTGAATCGATGCACACAGTCATATTGGCTGTACTTAAATTCAATTTCAGTCTCACGCAAGAGCCGTTTGCAACGCTCTACTTTACGCAGCTTTTTGAATTGAAGCACAAGAATCCCGTCATCTGTAATTCTTCCATCCGCCTGTACCATGACCAGAACTCTTAGTTGTTTCGCACGGCTATCAGCCTGCTGTGTGCGGTATCCATATATGGGGATGCACGGTCTTATTTTCGCCATTTCCTCGACCGTCCCAGTTGTCCACTCGTTTCTAGAACTCCGATAATAGCGCATCTTGTGGTCAGGTGTACTGAACTGATCAATTCTTTTATCTAAGTATCGATACATCAAACCCGAGTAGTCAAAGGAGACCGCATCAGCATACTGGAATGAAACCACCTCAGTACCGCTATTCCAACATGCAATTTTTCCACCTTCCCATTCGTCTAATCGTTTCCAGCCCTCATTAGTTAGGATCTCATGATCCCCAGTCAAGCACCACCGTCCGGTTCTGTTGGCGCCGTAGAACTGCAGCGTGCCTCGCACCCTGCCATCTTTACAAACCGACCGCGCCATAGCCTCGTATTTCTTCACGCTGGTCTTGCTCAGTTCCAGGCGAAGGTTGAGCAGTTCAGAAACAATGCCGTCCGTCTCCGCAGCCTTTTCCTTCACCAGCTTTTTGGCAAGGCTCTCCATGGGCACATCCTGATCTGCCAGCCATGCTTTCAGCTGAGACACACTGCCGGGATTGTCCAGCCCCGTAATCTCCTGCGCTTTCTGATAAGCTCGCGCCGAAAAAGCTGAATCGACAGCGATTGCGCTTTTCACCAGCGCCTTATCGATGCGCACACCCCGATCATTGATCGTCTGGTCGAGCGCGTACAATTCCCACTCGTGTTCCGGGAGCGGGTACTGCTCAAGCGCCTTGACGACAGCGCGCTCGGTTTCAACGTCCTGCATGTTGTACTTCTTGTACAGCGCCCATTTTTCGGGCGCATGCTCAGGCAGGTTGCGGGTTCGGCCACCGTTGGCTTTCGTCGGTTTGCAGGGAACTGAAAAGTAGCGAATCAGCTCCCTGCCCTCCTCCATCTTCTGCTGCGTGAGCTTAAGCGCCATTGCAACATCCGCCAATCGCATCGGCAGCGTGAGGTATGCCGCCATTACCATTGAACAGCGCCATTGATGTAGATCCAGCCAATGTCCGAAGTACTGAGACAGGCAGACCCTTTCAAAGGCCGAGTGGTGTCCATATTTCAGGACTTCCGGGTTTTCCAGCGCCATCAGCACTCTCTCGGGAATCGCTTCTCCGCAGGCCATGTCGACAATCTCTACAGGCTCATCGTCAAAGGCGTAGGACAGCAGGAGAATCTCAAAGTCCGGAGAACTGCTGTAGCGGTACACTCCGCATTTCGGCAGCGGCTCGGATGAAAATGTTTCTAGATCTATATGTAAATGCCTCTTGGATTGAATGGTAATCACCTCCATGGGACAGATCGATTCGTTGAAATCAGTTGATTCGATGAAGCTTTTCGGTTATAATAAAAGTGGAACTTGGCTATGAACTGGAGGTGCGTATTGTGGAAGCCCGTTATACCGTTGATCAAATCATTGCTACGCTGACTCCTGTTTTTCGTCGTAACAACATCAAAAAAGCTACCTTGTTCGGATCCTATAGCAAAGGAACCGCTACCTCCCAAAGCGACATTGATCTTCTTGTCGACAGTGGATTGCAGGGTATGCGCTTCTTCGGTCTTCTCGAAGATGTCTGCTCTTCCCTGGATTGTCAGGTCGATCTCATTGACACGGAGGACGTGGTTCCCGATTCAAAGATTGATCATGAAATCCGCCAGACTGGAGTCGTTATCTATGAGCAATAAAAGAACAAAACAGGTTCTAAGCAAGATCATCACCCATATCGAACACACATTGGAATATGTTCAGGGGCATAATTTTGACTCCTTCATGAAAGACCGCATGCTGCAGGAAGCCTGCGTTTTCAACGTTCTCCAGGTAGGCGAATTGTCCAAGGTAGGCCTTGATGATGCGTTTACCACACAACACCCTGAAATCGCATGGCATCAGATGTACGGCATGCGCAACCGAATCGTACATGATTACGACGGACTGCGCATGAAGATCATCTGGCAGACCATCTCAGGAGATTTCCCTGTGCTCAAAGAACAATTGCAGAATATACTCTCCTCCATCGAGGATAATGATCAATAAGCTTGCCGCGCACCAGACAATCTGATGCGCGGCTTTTTTCATCCTGCCAGACCGGTTAGCTTCACAGCGGTCAATCGAGGAAATCCTCATCGTCCTCGTCATCAAGGGAATCGAATTCATCCTCCGCCTTCACGCGACCGTTCAGCGGCTCGCCGTCCTCCCAGAACTGTACGTTGCACAGACCGGCAGCGATGCCACGGTTGCCGTTGGCGTTGAAGGGATAGAAATTGATCGAGGCGCGGATATAGCAACCGGAATAGATCATCATCGGATCGGTGATCTTCACGCGCTTGCGGTCAACGATGCCGGGCGCCTCCTGGCTTGTGGCATTGATGAAGCAGCTGTTCGCATAAGCGTCATCGTCCGGACGGTCGATATCGCCGTCGCGCAGGGGCGTCTTCAGATTGGGCGGGATCTTGCCGCCCCACTTGGGCACGCCGTTCTGTTTGGCCTCCTCAATCGCAGCATTGATCTTGCCGATGGTCGCTTTGTCGGACTTGGGGATGATAAGGGAAATGCTGTACTTGGGGTCAGATCCGTTGATGGATTTGGGTTGAAAGATGTTTACGAAAGACGCGCGAACCTTGCCAGTGATCACTTTGGTTGCCATAATGTGTCCTTTCTGCCCATATCGGGCGGTCAGAGAATGCTGCCGGGGAACTTCCCCGGCGCGGATTTAGACAATAGGATTGCTTGCGAAGTCCCCGGCTGCATCGGAGTAAGGCTTCCGGGGATCGCTTTCGGGGACGAGCGTGGGCGCACCGGCAGGCTTTACGACAAACTTGCCCACCACATCGCGGAAGGCTTTTCTGCCCATCCTTTTTTCCAGGTCGCCCACGCTCAGAAGGGTTATCTTATAGATGTCGGTGTACCCGGCATCGGCAGCGGCCCTGATGACCTCCGTTTCGCTGGTATACCTTCGGTTGCTCCTGCCGGCCACCAGCTTGTAGCCGGGCCAGCGTTTGCCGCCCACCGCCTGCTGGGTGGCGTAGGCGATCAGGTCCTGCACCCAGCTGTTCAGGCTGTCAGCAATGGGCAGGATATCGACGATCTCCTCGTCAGAGAGCAGATCCGGCTGACGGAAATCCCTTTCTGCCAGCTTCATGTGATAATCGCTGCGCTTACGGCAGGTGTAGCGCGCCTTGCAGAAACGGCACCACTCACCGGCGCAGAATTCACCCTCGCCCTTTGCCGCCAGCAGCGCTTTCGGATGAACCTCCGTTTCCGCCCAGTGAATCAGATCTTCCGCGCTCATTTCGTAGGTTGAGGTATTGGACAGCCTCGGCTGCACGATGGTCATGCGCACGGTGTGAATGTCGTACAGCGGATCGAATTCCAGCAGCGCGCCGAGACCGTACAGCATCAACTGGCTGTTTCGATGGGCGTCGACACGGACACCGCGTCCACCCTTGAAATCGATCACCTCAATGACGCCATCCGCCACGATCAGCAGATCGCCGGTGCCGTAGCCGTCCGGCACATACTCGCTGTAGTCCAGGCGGTGTTCCACCATGATCAGCGGGTCGATGCAGGAGGTTTTCACGGCCTCGATGGTTTCAATGCAGAAAGCCACATATTCGTCTGTGACGCTTTCGGCCTCGTCGGAATAGAAGTCGCTGTTCCTGTGCTCCGCATACTGCGCTTCGATGAGCTCAGGAGCCATATCACCCAGATAGCGATGCAGCTTCAGTTCAGAAAGCTCGTGCATGAAAGTACCCTCCTCCGCATAGGGCGAGGGCTTGTCCGCGAACTGCTCAGACAGCTTCACCGACGGCGGGCACATCATCCAGCGATGGGAGGAGGACGCGTTGAGCCGGGCATGGGCGCGCCCGGCATGCTGAATCTCACTCACAGCTGCGCCACCTCTGCCTTCACGGCTGCATAGGCAGCAACGTTCAATTCGGTGAGCTTCTCCGCGCCGTACTTGCGCAGGATCGCCTTGATCTTCGCCCGGTTCTCCGGCGAGGACCTGGAGGCGACAAAGGCGCGCAGGGTCACCAGGTCAAGCGTTTCATCGGCTTCAGTGCCAAGTGTAATGTCCTCTGGCGAACACATATTCGCCTTTGCCGTTCCAGATGTCACAGGACGGCTTTCAGCTTCGGGAGCACCTGTTGTAGGTGCGGTGGGCTGGAGCGCGCCAGAGGGGCAATTCTGGGGCTGTGCGGAGGCATTCGGCTTGATGCTTTCAAACGCCTCATTCATCGCGGCTTCTTCCGTTACACCGGCTGCCCTGCGTTCCCTGATCTGCCGGGCGCAATCCTCCACGACGGCCCGCATGCTTTCCGCCATCTGCTTTGCTCCCTCCGCCATGCCAGCTGCAAACACAGCCATCTCCTCCGCCTGCGCTGCCATGACCTGTGCGCCATCAGAGATTGCCTTGAGCATTTTGATGTCCATTGTCATAACGATCTCCTTCCTGTTTTCGATCAAAAGGGGTACAAAAAATCCCGCTCTCGCACATACCCATGCATGGCGGCGGGTTCGTTCTGTCATTCAGTTTTGGGGAGGCGCCCGGATGACCTTCGGGCATAGCTGAAGATCAGGCATAGCGGTTCATCCGCCTGCGGCGCTTTACTTTGCCGCTGTTCACAGCCAGCTTCAGTTCCTCTGCCTCGTCGTTCTGCTCCCAGGGCATATCTAGTTCCATGCGTCCGAAATGACCGTAGGCAGCAAGCGGCTCATAGCGAACTTTGCGCAGCAGAAGGGTTTCGATCAGCGCACCGGGACGCAGGTCAAATACCCTCTTCACCGCACGGACAAGCACATCGTCCGGTGCTTTGCCGGTTCCAAAGGTATCGATACTGACACTAACCGGCTTCTTCTGACCAATGGCGTATGCGATCTGTATCTCGCAGCGTTTCGCAAGACCGGCACAGACGATGTTCTTCGCCACCCAGCGCACCGCATATGCACCGCTGCGATCCACCTTGGTAGGATCTTTTCCGGACATGGCACCCGCTCCAATATGGGCAACGGGGCCATAGCCGTCCACTGCCAGCTTGCGGCCGGTCAAACCGGTGTCGGCTGCAGGACCGCCCTTGACAAAGCATCCGGAAGGATTAATGTGGATCTTGGTTTGCTCCGTCCAGAGTTCAGCCGGGATGACCTTTTCCAGCACTTCGCTTACAATGAAGTCATGAATCTTATTCTGGTCGCAGCCTGCGGTATGCTGCACGGAAACAACGACGTCTGTCACTGCAGCAGGATGATCACCGCGATACAGCGCCGTGACCTGCGCCTTGCCATCCGCACCCATCCATGCATTGGAGGGCATCAGCTCGTCCAGTTTTCTGCAGATATTGTGGGAAAGGACAACGGGCAGCGGCATCATCTCAGGTGTCTCGTCCGTCGCATAGCCAATCATAATGCCTTGATCGCCTGCGCCGATGGAATCAGCAAGGCTGAAGCCTTCCACCTCATCCGCAGACTCACTGTAAACCGCCTGAGAGATGTCAGGACTCTGCTCATGAACATGGATTTCGATCTCCGGCGGCTTCGACGGATCTTCACAGAGGTCTTCTGCCCGATATCCGATCTTCCCCAGCTGCTCATACACGACCCTGTGGTAGTTGACCTGCGCTGCAGAAGTCACTTCGCCGGCAATGAGGATCTTGCCGTCCGTTGCCATAACCTCGATGGCAACACGGGCATTTTTGTCCTGCCTCAGATGCGCATCCAGAATGCTGTCCGCGATCTGATCACAGAGCTTATCCGGATGACCCGTACGAACGGATTCCGCCGTCACCAGTCGGGGCGTTTCCTTCGTTCCGGTCATGAGAGACCTGGTCAGTTCCATCTGGATCTGTTTGGCATCCTTTCTGCATTCCTGTGATCGCTCTTTCTTCTTGCACTTTTTACCACATTCGGGATAAGCTTGAGGTGCCTTCCTGTGTTTGCCCATAGTATATCCTCCATTTTCTCAGTCTTGCGACTGGTATTGATGCAATTCATTCCGTCACCGGCTTCTGCCGTGATGCCTTTGCCATGACAGCACGCCAGCCGATGACGAGCCTCGCCAGCACGTAGTCGATACCTCGCTTGATCCGCTGCCAGAAGAAGATCGGCTGATAAGCAACGGGCGCTTCTGTCAGATACACATCCACGATGTGCCACACGCCCTGCATCTTGCGGATGATGAGATGGACGCCGTTATCATAGCGGATATCCTCACCTTCTGTGTCAAAGTGAATGCCGCTGGCTTCATGAGCCGCGATGTACTCGGCCAGCTCATTCTTCATAACAAAGGGACGGATGAACAGCGCGCCCAGCTGCTGATTGATTCTGTTCAGCTTGTTCCAACCGGAACGGGTGAAATCGATGGATACGGTCTTGGTGCCACATGTCATGGTGATGCCCTCCTCAGAAATTCACTGCTGAACGGCTGCAGGAAAGTGCACACCATGCCCGTACTGTCAGGGATATCCTGGGGACTGACGTGCTTCGGAACGCTGCCGATGCACGTATTCTCCCATGCGCTCCCTTCTGACTCTCTTTGTCGGCTGGTTGCCTGCCTGTGCTTGCCGTTCTGATGTTTTCTGTCGGGTGGCCACCTGACGTGTATAATGATAGCGGTAAATGGGGCGTTTGGGGAGATACGATTCGTACCCGATTTTGGGGTAAAACACCCGTTTTCAGCCCATTTTTCACTGTTTTTTCAGCCCTCAAAGGCTCAAAAAGCCCGTAAAATCAATACTTTTGAGGGAGGTACGATTCGTACCCCCCTTGACGAAAAAAACTTTCAAAAATGAAAAAAGGCCGGATTTCTCCGATCTAAGAGTCATTTGCTCAGGCTTCCAGCTTCACCCCGTCTTTGCTGTGACCTTCAAATACTCTGCCAAGCAGCATATATTCGCCTCTACGAGAAACCGGCTCATCATCTTTACCTTCTGCGGATAGCAGGAATTCAGCACACCAATAAGCGCTCATCTCCACCAAATTCATGAAGCTCGGATATGCTTCAAAAGCCCTGTAAAATCAGCTCTTTTGAGAGGGAAGGTACGATTCGTACCCCCTCCCCCTTTGCCAAAAGAACTTCCAAAAATGGAAAAAGGCCGGATTTCTCCGACCTATAAGCTATTTGGCTCAGGCTTCCAGCCTCACTCCGTCTTCGCCGTAGCCTTCAACGGCTCTGCTAAGGGGCCTGAATCCAGCCTCCACAAGGAACCGGTTCACCGTCTTTACTTCCTGCGGATAGCAGAAATTCAGTACATACCGATAGGCGCTCATCTCCACAGAATTCATAAACTTTGCCGGACTGCCGTCTATCAGACATGCACTGGTTTCAGGCGGCAAATGCAAGGCAATGCAGACCGCCACAATGGATTCAATCGCAAAATGTCTGTCTGGATCATTTCGCATATTCTTAATGGTTTCATCCGACAGACCCGTGTTCTCTGCAAGCCACCCTATAGAAACACCTCTGCTGTCCATCAGCTTTACGATCATGTCGTTGAACGTAGGTTTGAACATGGCTGTGTCCTGATACTCGGCTGCGATCATTTTTCTGAACGCCATGCCTTCCGAGGTAATCGGACTGCTTCCGTCCCGCCGAACATATTTAATTTCCTTCTTCCGGGCGCCGCTTTTTCTCAGAACACCGTTTACCAGCTGCATCAGAATGTGCTCGTACTTTTCCTCAAATACGAGACAGCATTCCGCCATGTTCTCCCGGGCATATGCGCTCAGATGGGTATTACCCTGATGATCTGCCTGAATATACTTAGCCACATTCAGGCAGAAGTGTCCCTCGCAATAAATATATTTGCCGGAGTCAAGCGCCCTGCCAAATTCTGCATTTCGAACATATTCCTTCAGCGCTGCCTCGTGACTGATGGTATAGGTCTGTCCGTTCCCCAGGTCCGAAAGATAGGCGGGAACAGTTCTTCCGTTCGCCGTCTGGTATATGCCGATAACCTCTGTATACCCCATATCACGCAGCCTTGTCCTGGTCGCCTGCTGCGTTGCACCGTAACGCTCCGCCATGTCGCGGATCAGCCGCTTCATGCTCTCGGCGCTTCTGTTACCATACGCCGCAAGATACTCCTCCGCAGTACATTTTGCGCTTTCACCGTCGATCTGGATAAAGCCCGGCAGTTTGTTTGCCTGGATTTCCATGATATCCAGCGGCGAGAGCTTCGCCTCACTGTTTGCATTCTTTCCCTGTCGCTTACACAGGTATGAACACAGCTTCCGTCCATGCGTCCGCTGAAGGAGGAAGTATATCCTGGCAAAGATGTGATGGACGCACTCATGAAACAGTGTAGAATTGTACATGCCCTCTGTGGTGCATGCCGCTGCATTCATCACTATCGTGCAGGGATCAATGTTGCCTTCGGTTATCTCACCAGTGGCTTCATCGATAATTGCCGCCTGGCTATGATTGAAATAGATTTCTCCCATCACGCCGTTTTCCGGAAAATGACCGTGCCGTACCGTCAGGCCAAGCCCTGCCGCCAGTTTTTTTGCATCTGCAATGCCATCCTTACCAACAAGCTCATACCGCTCCCGTATCCACTTTGCCAATTTCGGATATGCCTCCTCCGGAATATAGGGAAGCAGGTATTTGTCCGTTCTGAGCATGCCCGGATTCAGCGAAAGCAGACTCTCTTGTTCGTGAACAATGACGCCGCAGTAATGGCAGGTCAGTTCACACGGACGCAGGTCAAAAGAATAGCGGAGCCGTACATCTGAATTGAAGGTTTTTCTGCTTATTCTCTGTGTATTCCCCGTGCGGACAAGCTCCATCTTGCATACGGTGCGCACCAGAATATCTACCTGAAAATCAGACAGAGGCTGAAAAAACAGCGATTCAACCCGCATGATTCTGCATTCGTTGACCCATGCACGGGACATCTTCCATCCGTCCGGCATTTCAAGAAAATCTTCCGGATGAATTCCGATATGGCTGCTCAGATCATCTTCGAAACTGCGATGATATACCTTTGTCAGTACATCGATAACCGTATAGGGACGATAGGTATCGTCGATTCGGGTTCTGTAAAGCGCATCCTGTTCCTCTTCCGTCAGGTACTGTTTGGGTACATACGCATGCGGACTACGGGTAATGGCTACCTCTCTCATCACGTTCACCTTCTCGTCTCGAGCGTTGATTCATTGTGTACTTTATCTGTCCATATAAACAGACTGACAAAGCATCATTTTTCCTCGGTGCAATACGTCATAGGTATATGGTAGCACATTATATTCGTTGTGTAAAGCGCATTTTATTCTTTACATTCGCATTTTACTGTGCTATACTGATGACAGTAAATCAGATAACCATACAAACTCCACCGAGGATGGTTCGTCACAGTTACCGAAATGGAGGAAAGGATATGCCCAAACGCTCGTTTGATCGCTCCACCTCTCCAGAGGGCAACATCATCGATATGCAGACCGGAAAGCCGGTAGTCAGGGACACAAAACCCGTTGTCTGTGAGCGTATTCGCTATTACCGAGAAAGATTGGAAATGGAACAGAAAGCGCTGGCCAGAATGGTCGGCGTCACAGCAAATGCCGTAAGCAACTGGGAGAGCGGCAGGTCGAGACCGGACATCAACCTTCTGCCCAATATTTGCGCAGCGCTGCACATCACGCTGTATCAGCTATACGATATAGAAGATCCCACCATCCGTTATACCGCTGGCGAAGAAATGTTCATGGAGGATTATCGCAGGCTGACTCAGGGACATCGATATGCTGTACGCTCCCTTACGCAAACGCTCCTGCAGGTACAGGCTGAAGAGCACAGCCGGGAAATTGAAAAGCTGCTCTACTTTGAGAAGCAGCTTGCTGCTGGCATCGGCGACCCTTCCGAGTTTGAGGATGAAGGAATTCCTCTCTATGTCTACGCCGATGCCGTCAGCTCCTTTGCCGATTGTGTCTTCACCGTAAACGGGGACAGCATGGAGCCGGAATACCCGAACGGTACGCTTGTGTGCGTCCATCGTATCATCGAAGCAGACAGGCTGGAACCGGGTGATATCGGCGCTTTTATGATCGACAATGAGATGTATATCAAGGAGTATCAGAAGGATGGCCTTCACTCGCTCAATCCGGCATATCCCATCATGCGCTTTGAAGATTACGATAGTGTCTTTCTGATCGGACGTGTCGTCGGCATCCTGGACAAAAAAGATATTGCAAGTGAAGAAGATGTAAATCAATACCTGACGGTACACACTGAGTTGGAATAGTTCTACACACCTGAGACCGCCAAACACTTGGCGACATCGCCATTGCCAGATTTATCTGTTTGGTGTATAAGATCCTTGATACATTGGTGTTTTTCGCAGATTTTTCGGGCAAGACCGCCAGACTGCCACGTTTTTCATGGGTATTGTTTCCGCAATTCTTATTTGACCGGATAAAGGATCAGACAAAAGTTCAGATGAATATGCGCTACTCATCCACCAATTTTAGCGTCGATTTTTCTATTGTGGACGATTACCAGACTATTTTGGACGATTA
>JAUNJB010000087.1:14844-15099 GCA_030535375.1 Clostridia bacterium
GATTACCAGTAATCGTCCACAATGGGTGCATTTTGGGGATGAAAAAGGTAATTTTTGCAGAAAAAGGGCCCCTCAAAACAGAAAAAAAGCTGGACGGGAAACAACCCTTATCCAGCCAAATGACGCCGTATATTCAGTTTCTTGCGCCACAGAGGGCATTTTTGTCGCTATAATCCTATATTTTGACGCTTTATCAGTCTATAAAATGCAAAAATAATCCGGCAGACATTGTATCAATATCTGCCGGATTAGGTG
>JAUNJB010000088.1:0-2632 GCA_030535375.1 Clostridia bacterium
TCATACCGCCCGCTGTGGAGATGTTCCTTGACGCGAACCACGCGAACTGCAAGGGTGTGGCCGTCAGCGGCAATAGCGAACGCCATCCGAATACATTCTGCTTTGCCGCCGATAAGATCGCGGAAAAGTACAATCTGCCGATCATAGCGAAGTTTGAAAAGGATGGCGATGCTTCCGCGGAAGCGGCTGTCAAGGCGGCGCTGAACGCGTAAAAGCCGGGCACGCGCCTGCCCGTGTTCGCCGGAGAGAAGAAAAGCGGCGGACACTTGTTGCCTGAAACCGTCGGCAATCGGAAAATGAACGCCCCGGATGCATGATTCCACAAGGAATCGCGCATCCGGGGCGACGCATATGTGCAGGCTTAAAATGACGGTGCGGGGGAAAGCGCCCAAATAGACGGGCCGTCAGGCCAGGAATTCAGGTGTTCCGAGAAAAAACGAAGCAATATCGTTCCCCCCTGGTTTCCGAAGGGGGATTTCGTCTGTAGCTGCAGGCGGCAGAGAAACCGGGGCAAAGCCCGTATAGCCCTTTTTATCCTTTTTTGCGGGTTACTCGGCTTCGGTTTCCGCCGGCTCATACCATCCCGCGTCGGAAACATACGCGCTTGCCTTGACCGGCTCGCCCTCGTAGTAGAGGGTGCCATCCTCGCCGCGGGCGTACTTGGAGAAGAAGCCGTACCAGATTTCCTGCGGTTCTTCCGGCATGTAGATGTGCGCAGTGCGCAGCACCTCGGTGTAGCGCAGGAGGGGCACGCCATCTTCGTTGGCAAAGGTGATTGTTTTGAATTGGCCGTCCTGCTGTTCGCTGGCGGTCACGGCGGATTCATTCACGCCGTTGTGCGCGTTCCAACCCTGCAGGCAGGTCACCGTGCCGTTCCCTTCGACCAGCGCGGCGGTTGCGGCGGAATCATATTCGCCGACCAGGCTCCAGACGGGCAGCAGAGCGTCGGAGGAGAAATCGCCGGGGGCGGATTCATAGCCGATGGGCGCGATGGCCGCGAAGCGCTCGGTGGACGCGGTGCCCAGCGTGTAGGTCATCAGGGCGCCGTTGGAATGGCCGGTGACGTAGACGCGGGAGGCGTCGACATTGTAATCCGTTTCGATCCTGTCCAGGAGGGCGTTGAGGAAGTCGACATCGACATTGGGATCGAGCTCAGGAACGAGCGAAGCGAATATGCCGCCCACCCACATGGAGCACGGCACGTTTCCCATCATGGGCGTATCGCGCACATAGCCCTGCGGGTAGACCACGATGAAGCCTTCCTTCTCGGCGATCTCATGCCAGCGGGATTCCTCGACCATGGACTGCATGGAAGCGGTGTATCCGTGAATGGTCATGACGACCGGAACCGCCGTGCTTGCGTCGTAGGAGGAGGGCACGTAGAGAATCCAGCGGCGCGTTTCGCCGTTGATATCCTCCTCATAAAAGCTGAAATTGGAGACGGTCATGTCGGTGACGAACGCCACGCGGCCGCCGTCCTCCATGCCCATGAACCGCTTGCTCTGGCCGGCAAAAGCGTCCCAGATGGTTTTCGCGTCCTTGGTCTCGGAGGAGACCCAAATGCGGACAGCCTCGTTTTCGGCAGCGTACACGGTTTCCGCGTATGTGTTAGCCTCGGTCTGCCTGGCATCTGCCGCGGCGAGATAGTAATCGAGTGCATTTTCGGTTTTGGCGTTTATAAACCAGACAGGGGTATCCACGGTCTTGGCGACGACCTGCATCTCCTCGGCATAGTCGCGGGCATCGGCCGGGAACGGGATCACATACTGCTCGCCGATGGCGGCCAATGCATCTGCCGGCACCTCGGCGGCGTCCACGGCGACGATGCTTGCAAAATCAGTCGCGTACTCCGCGCCGAAAAGTAAGGCGGCCGCGCCGCCCTCGCCATAGCCGACGAGCACAGTGTGGGTCTTGTCCATGGAGAATGGAGCGTCGAGCGCCACGCTCTTGGAACGCATGGTAAAATAGAGTTCGTTGATGATTGCGCCGTCATCCGCGCCGTCGGGATTAAGCGACAGATTCCAGGAGCCGCTTGCCGGAGCGAGGAACGTCAAGCCGATCTTGTTTTCCTCGGCGACGGCCTTCCACTGTTCGCCGATTTCACCCGCGGCGAACGCCTCGGCCGTGGTGCCGTCCGGCGTCAGCACGATGACGGCCGGGGTCCAGGGCTGCAGGCCCTCCGGCAGGTAGTAGGTGGCGTAGCCGACGTCCTCGCCGGCCGCGATGGCGACGTTGTTGAACAGACCGTGCATCACGCCATCGTATGGATGTTCAGGATCGAAGGTGTACTCGGCGGCCAGTGCGCAGGAGGCAAGCATGACAAGGGCCAGAAGCAGCGCCGCAAAAGCAGACATCTTCATACGGGAGACCTTCCTTTCTTTTTTCAAAAACGACATGTTTTCGTTTTTGTGGTTAAAATCAGTATATCATAAATCAGAAAGCGTTTCAATTCATAATCAATGAAATCATATGAACTCGATCGGCAAAGGAAAAGGTGCCCGACGGGATATGGACGGCGGATGGCAGGAAAAAAATGGGGCTTCACCTCTGCCCATTCGAGTCCTTTCGCCTTTTCGATTAAAAACAAAAACGATCCAACCCGCAGGGCTGAATCGTTTTTGATTGGCAGGGG
>JAUNJB010000088.1:2732-15073 GCA_030535375.1 Clostridia bacterium
AGAAGGACTCAGTCTCGGGCCTCGACGGCCCTCGGTCAGGGCGGCTCTGACGAGCCACAGGCTCGTCATTCACCTCCGCCCATTCGAGTCCTTCCGCCCTTTCGATTAAAAACAAAAACGATCCAACCCAAGGGGCTGAATCGTTTTTGATTGGCAGGGGCAGAAGGACTCGAACCCTCAACAAAGGTTTTGGAGACCCACGTGTTACCATTACACCATACCCCTAGGCACCTGTTAAGTATAGCATGAGAAGCCGGTCTTGTCAACAGGTTTTGTAAAGATTTGTCTGAATTTGCGTCAGAGCATGATCTCCTTGAGAATATCGTGAAATTGACCGCCGCAGCGCTCAAGCTCCCCGAGCACCGCGTCGATGCCCTCCGGCTCGTGCATCCAGTTCTCGCTGGTGACGGGCGTGCCCGGCGCGGGACAGAGGAGCAGCTCGGCACCGGGGTAGAGCGTCTGATAATACATCTTCGCGCGGCGCGCGTGGACGGGCATGCAGCAGATGAGCGCGCGGCGGATCGTGAGGCGTGCGGCGTCGGTGCTGCGGCGGGAATATATGGCGTTTTGATAGGTATAGGTGGCCTCGTCCTCGCGCAGGATGGCGGCGTCCGGCACGCCGTTTTGCAGGAGCACGTGACGCATGAAGGCCCACTCCGTGTCGAACCGGCCGACATACTCCCGCGCACCGGATTTTTGCCCCGCAAACCCGGTTGAGCCGATGGCATACCGTCCCGAGGGAAGAAGGTATGGGGCGAAACCGTTGCGATAGAGCCGTGCGGCGAACTCGGATGGTTCCGCGTGCGCGTTTCCCGGGATGAAGATGATGTCGGATGGCTGTGGCTCGTCCTCCAGAAATATGAAGCGCGTGATGTCGCCGATCCATTCAAGCATGGGGCTCCTCCTTTGCGGGGGGCGTCAGCAGGCCCGTGATCGTGCCGGTGCCGTAGACGATGTGCACGGCGGGGAAGAGAAAGGGCAGGGCGATCAGCGCGAGCGGGCGTCCGTGGCTTTGGCGCAGCGCGTCCCGCGCGGCAAAGGCGATATCCAGAGCCAGATAGGGGATGAGCAGCACGGCCAGCGGCCATGGCGTCACGGGAAGCAGGAGCAGACAGAGGATGAGCGCGAGCACGAACAGGGCCGGAATCAGATGACGGGGGGCGAAGCAGCGCGGCTGAATGCGCATGGTGCGCCCGATCCAGTAGCCGTTGCCCCATTTTTGGCGAAGCTGGCCGCGCAGCGTGGAGCGGGCGGCGTGATAGGAGACGATGTCGGGGGAGAAGTAAAAGCGATAGCCCGCCTTGCGCATGCGGTAGTGCATGTCGTTGTCCTCGGTGCGGCGCAGGCGCTCATCATAGAATCCCACGCGGTCGTAGACCTCGCGGCGATAGAGGGCATAGGCCAGCGTGTCCACATAGCGCGCCTCCCCGCCGTTGCGGAAGGGAGCCGCGCCGCCGCAAAAGCGTGAGGTATCCACCGCACGCATCACGCCCTCCCAGGCGGTGTGGATTTCGCCGCCCAGCACGCTGCCGCCGACGATATTCTCCCCGCGGGAAAGGGCGCTGAGATTGTTGGCCAGGAAGTCGCGGGGGATGCGCGCGTGCGCGTCAAGGCGGATGACGGCGTCGCCCGTGGCCTCGCGAAGCGCGATGTTGATGCCGCTGGCCAGCCAGCGCCTGGGATTGTCGAGCACCCTGACCTCAAACGGCGCGCGCGCCGCGAAATCGCGCATGATGCTTCGCGTTGCATCGGCGGAGGCGCTGTCCACCAGCAGCGCCTCGATTTGCTCGGGAGGGAGCGTCTGGGCGAGCAGGTCGTCAAGCAGCGCGCCAAGGCTCCGTTCCGCGTTGTAGGCCACGACGATAAAGCTGATTCTGATCATCTGTATGCACCGTTTCTGACTGTCACACAGCGGCATAGGCGCGGCTGCGCACATGATAGCTTGCTAATCCGAGCGGGAATGCGAAAAAGAAAAGCTTCTGGGAGACGAAGGCGCGGCCGCGGCCGCGGGCCAGAAAATACCCCAGCTGCACGGCCTGTACAAAGCACGCGGCGGCGAAGCCCCATCCGCCGAGCGCGAAAAGAAGGATCAGGCACAGCCAGTCAAGCGCATAAAAC
The DNA here is from genome assembly GCA_030535375.1 of Clostridia bacterium. Classification (GTDB taxonomy): domain Bacteria; phylum Bacillota; class Clostridia; order Christensenellales; family Aristaeellaceae; genus Ventricola. Next base: position 4,851 of record JAUNJB010000088.1, read on the forward strand.
AGGAATTTCTCGCGCTCGTGACGCAGATAGGAAAAGGCATGCCCCTGTGCGTGCGCGCAGCGCAGGGCCTGGCCCTCGCCCAGACGGCGGCGGGAGATGAGCACGCGCAGCGCGCTGCGGTTGTCGCGCAGCGTATCGGTGTGGACGATCATCGGAACGGGCAGCTCCGCGACGCGGCAGCCCGTGGCCTTCAGGCGCGCGTGAAGCTCAGCCTCCTCGCAGGCGACGGTGTCGGGCGACCAGCCGCCGCATGCGTTCAGCGCCTCGGCCGTAAGAAGGATCGCCCCGCCGAATTCCGGCGCGATCCGCTCCCGCGTGCAGCCGAAATAGTTTTCGCATCGGGCGACGGCTTCGCCCTGCCGGATGTAGATATCCTCCCGGATGCCGCATACGCCGTCGTATCCCCTGGAGGCGATGGCCATCAGCGCCTGCTCGGCAAAGCCCGGGCACAGCTGCATATCCCCATCGAGGAACAGCAGGTATTCGCCCCGGGCCTCCCTGGCGCCGACAAAGCGGCCCAATCCGGCCGTCGTATCCGTCTCGGCGAGCAGGAAACAGCGCGCGCCGTGCGATCTGGCGATCTCGACGCTGTTGTCCGTCGAGCAGGAATCGACATAGATGACCTCATGAGAAAGCACGCGCAGTGCGTCCTGCACGCTGCCCAGGCAGGCGCCGAGACGCTCCCCCTCGTTTTTGCCGATCACCACCACGCTGATCATCGCTCTTCCCTCCGCCGGTCAAATATGCTATAATAATCCGTAACCTATTATGGCATAAAACGGTGCATTGCGCAAGAATAGAATTCGGAGGATGGCCATGCTGCTGAGCGTTGTGATTCCCTTTCATCAGGTGGAGGCGTATATCGGCGCGTGTCTGGAGCGCGCGGCGCGCCTGCCTGCGGAGGAATGCGAGGTGCTGCTGGTGGACGACTGCGGCACGGACGGCAGCGCGGGAATCGCGGCGGCGTACAGCGCGCGGTATCCGCACATCCGCGTGCTGCGCCGGGAGAAAAACGGCGGGCTTTCCGCTGCGCGCAACACGGGAATCGCCGCGGCGCAGGGGGAGTACATTTGGTTTTTGGACAGCGACGATCTCCCGGAGCCGGAGGCCGTGATGGAATTGGCGCGGGATGCCGGGGCACAGGCGCTGGATGTCGCCAAGGCGCGCTTCGTCTTCTTTGACGACAGAACGGGCAGCGAGACGCCGGGACCGGCCATTAGGGCGACGAGGCCGATGGCGGGCGGGGCGCTGTTCGCCGGTCAGTGCCGTGCGGGCGAGTATGAGCCGATGGTCTGGCAGTGCGTCTACCGGCGGGCGTTTCTTGAGAAAGTCGGGCTTACGATGGCCGAAGGGCTGCTCTTTGAGGATGAGCTTTTCCAGGCCCCGGCGCTGATTCGGGCGGAGCGCGCCGCGGCGTTTGAGCGGGTGATCCTGCGCTATCGACAGCGCGAGGGCAGCATCATGGCGTCGTTTGCCCGGAGCAGCCGCTGGTGTGCGAGCTATCTGGAGGTCTGCCGGCGGCTGCATGGTTTTGCCGGGGAGCTTGCGCCGGGGGAGGCGCGCTCGGCGCTCCTGCGCCGCGTGGGTCAGATCGCGCTGAGCGTCGCCAAGAACATCCCCGCCTACAGGCTGCCGCCGCAGGTCGCGCGCGAGGCGATGGATTTTGTGCGGGCGCACAGGTCCGAACTGGCAGGCTACGCGGTGGGCAGCGGCGATGCGCTGGTGGCGGCGCAGGGGATGCTGCTGCGGCTGTCGCCCAAGGCGTTTTTGGCGCTGTATGGACTGCGGTGACGGATGGATTTTATACGGGCGACGGCTCCGTGTCCTGCTTCGGGCGGGAGGCGGAGCCGCTTTCGTTCGCCTGGGGATGCGCGCAGGGCTTGAGCGCCGCGTCCCGCTGAGCGGGGCCGCAGATCAGCTCTCCGTCGACGGTGAAGCGCGAGCCGTGGCAGGGGCAGTCCCAGCTGCGCTCGGAAGCGTTGAAGTGCAGCAGGCACTTCATATGCGCGCAGTAGGGCGAGATCTGATGCAGCCGGCCGTGCTCGTCGCGATAGGCCGCGGCCTTGCCGATCCCCCGGCGAACGATTGCGCCCTCGCCCGGCGCGAGGGACTCGGCCGTTCTGACAGGAGGCGGGAGGATGGATTCGCCCAGTCCCTTGCAGGCGTGGCCGGTCTGCGCGCAGATGGCCTTTGCGGCCCGCACCCCGGGCAGGCGCTGCGGAGAGAAGACGTCGGCATAAGGGCTCTCGCCGCGGGCAATCTCATCGCGCAGCAGGATGGCGGCGGCCATGGCATTTGTCATGCCCCACTTGCCAAAGCCGGTGGCGACATAGACGTTCGGCGTCAGGCTGCCGTAGCGGCCGACATACGGGATGCCATCCGCCGTCATGCAGTCCTGCGCGGACCAGCGCGCCGCCTCCTTTGCACCGGGGAACAGGCGGGAGGCCTCCCGGGAAAGGCGCGCATAGCAGGCGTTCGCTGCCTGCGTATCGCCGCTGCGATGGCTTTCGCCGCCCAGAAAGACCGCGCCGCCCGCGTTGCGCAGCGATACCGTGCCCGGCCCGACGCCGTACAGCATGCCGCCCACGGGCTGCGCGTCCCGAAGGGCCAGGGTATAGGAGCGCTGCTGGTACAGCCGCATGAAGTAAGCGCCCGGCAGTGTGAACGCGGGATAGTGCGTGCAGACGGCGACGCAGCGGGCGCTGACGGAGCCCTCCGGCGTGACGGCCCGGGTGCCGTCCAGGCCGAGCACGCGCGTGTGCTCGTAGACGTGCAGGCGCGCGGCGAGGGCGTGCAGCAGCGGAAAGGGGTTCATCTGGGCCTGGTCATCGAGCCGGAGCGCGGCCGTGGGCAGGATGGGCGCGGGCAGATGGCGCGTCACGCGCACGGGCAGCCCGAGGCGCTGGCAGGCGAGCGCCTCCTCATACAGCGGCTGCGGGGAGTTCTGCGTGTACAGATAAGCGGGCATGGTTTCAAGGCTGCAGTCGACGCCGACGGCTTTGATCAGCGTGGTCAATTCGCGCATGGCCTGCATGTTGGCCTGCACATAGCCCCGCGCCCGGTCAAGCCCGACGCCCTTGATCAGCCTGGAGGCGAACAGGCCGTGCTGCACGGTGATCTTGGCGGTTGTGCCGCGCGTTTGTCCGCGCATCAGGCGATTTGCCTCCACCAGCACGACGTCAAGCCCGCTCCGGGCGAGCAGGTGCGCCGTCAGAATGCCGCAGATGCCGCCGCCGATGACCAGCACATCGCAGGAGACGTGTTCCTTCAGCGCAGGGCGCGCCTGCGCGGCGGGGATGGGAAAATAGGGTTCCATGAAAAAGACCTCCAGTCCGTTTGTGTGCTTTCCTGACGTAGTATGCACGGACGGGCGGCATTCTAAAAAACGGAAAGTTCCCTCTTCCATTTTGGCGTGAGGAATGCTATAATAAGCAAAATCAAAAGGAGCCTTTAAATCGATCCCGTGAGGTCGGCAAGGCGGCAAATGCGATATGAAGAGTCCATATGGGCTCTGTTTGCCCTGTCCCGGCCCGGGACAGGGCTTTTTCTGATGGGTATTTTCGGGTGCTTTTGCGGCAGAGACGACAAAGGAGCTGAGAAAATGGCGGCGGCATTTGAATTCAAGGCCAATATCATGGATGCAAACGCGATGGAGCGCGCGCTTCGGCGCGTCGCGCACGAGATCATCGAGAACAACCACGGCGTGGAAGGGCTTACGCTGGTGGGCATTCAGCGCAGGGGCGTGACACTGGCGCGCATGCTGCAGGAGCTGATTGAGCGCGTGGAGGGCGTTCGGCTGCCTCTGGGCGTGCTGGACATCACATTTTATCGGGACGATCTGTCCATTCTTCAGGAGCATCCCGTCGTCAACGCGACGGATCTGCCCTTTCAGGTGCATGGCGCGAAGATCGTCATGGTGGACGACGTGCTCTTCAGCGGGCGCACGGCCCGCGCGGCGATGGACGCCATCTGCGATATGGGCCGTCCGTCGCTGATTCAGCTCGCGGTGATGGTGGATCGCGGCCATCGCGAGCTGCCCATCCGCGCGGACTATGTGGGCAAGAATCTGCCCACAAGCAAGAGCGAGATGGTTGGCGTGCATGTGCCGGAATACGACGGCGACATGGGCGTCGTGCTCTACGAGAAGAGATGAGCGGGAGGAACGCATGAAAAGAAAGGATTTGCTGGGGCTTGACGGCGTGAGCCGGGAGGAGATCACGGAGATTCTGAATACCGCGATGACCATGCGCAGCGTCGTGCGCTCCGCGAGCAAGAAGACCGCGCATCTGCAGGGCAAGTCGATCGTGACGCTGTTTTACGAGAATTCCACGCGCACGCGCATGTCCTTTGAGCTGGCGAGCAAATACATGTCCGCCGCCGCGGCGAACATCTCCGCCAGCGCGTCGAGCGTGGCCAAGGGCGAGACGCTGATCGACACCGGTGTGACGCTCGACCAGATGGGCACGGATGTGATCATCATTCGGCATCCGATGTCCGGCGCGCCGGCGCTGCTGGCCCAAAATGTGCGCGCCAGCGTCATCAACGCGGGGGACGGCATGAACGAGCATCCCACCCAGGCACTGCTGGATATGCTGACCATGCGCGAGCACCTGGGAAGCCTTGAGGGCATCAAGGTGGCGATCTGCGGCGATGTGATGCATTCGCGCGTGGCGCGCTCCAACATCTACGGCCTGACGGCGATGGGGGCGAAGGTGGTGCTCTGCGCGCCGCCGACGCTGATTCCGGTGCACATCGAGGCCCTGGGCTGCTCCGTCGCACCGACGATCGAGGATGCCTGCGAGGGGGCGGATGTGGTGATGGGCCTGCGCATCCAGCGAGAGCGCCAGCAGAAGGGGCTCTTCCCGTCCGTGGCGGAATACTGCGACAACTGGGAGATCACGCCCGAGCGCGTGGCGCTGGCCAGGCCGCACGCGCTGGTGATGCATCCCGGCCCGATGAACCGCGGCGTGGAGATCGCATCGAGCGCGGCGGACGGCGCGCAGTCGGTGATCACCCAACAGGTGGAAAGCGGCGTGGCGGTGCGCATGGCGCTTTTGTACATGCTGACCAGAAAGGAGCAGGCGTGATGAGGGAAGGCTTGTTGATCCGGGGCGGCCGCGTGGTCGATCCTGCGAATGGCGTGGACGGCGTGGCCGATGTGCTGGTGAGGGACGGCAGGGTGGCCGCCGTGGGCGAAGGACTCGACGCGGCGGGCGCCAGGGTCGTGAGCGCGGCGGGCAGGGTCGTCGCGCCGGGCTTCATCGATATGCACTGCCATTTGCGCGATCCCGGCCAGGAGTACAAGGAGGACATCGTCTCCGGCACCCGTGCGGCGGCGCGCGGCGGCTTCACGGGCATCTGCTGCATGCCGAATACCAAGCCCGTCAATGACAGCGCCGCGGTGACGCGCTATATCATTGAGAAGGCGCAGACGCAGGGCAGCGGCGTGCACGTTTACCCTGTCGGCGCGATCTCCAAGGGGCTGGAGGGCGTGGAGATGGCGGAGATCGGCAGGATGAGGCAGGCCGGCATCATCGCCATATCCGACGACGGCAGGCCGGTCGTCAATTCCAATCTGCTGCGGCTGGCGATGCAGTATGCCGACCATTTCGGCCTGTTCATCATGAGCCACAGCGAGGACAAGAGCCTCGTGGGCGACGGCGTGATGAACGAGGGCTACATGTCCACCAAGCTGGGGCTTCCGGGCATCACCCGCGCGGCGGAGGAGGTCATGATCGCGCGCGACATCCTCGTGGCCGAGGCGGAGGGCAAGCGCATCCACCTGTGCCACGTCTCCACGCGGGGCGGCGTGCAGCTGGTGCGCGAGGCGAAGGCCCGCGGCGTGCGCGTGACCGCGGAGACGACGCCGCACTATATCTGCGCGACGGACGCGTGGGTTGCGGGATATGACAGCCGCTGCCGCGTCAATCCGCCGCTGCGGGAGGAGAGCGACAGACAGGCTTGCATCGCCGGCCTCGCGGACGGGACGATCGACGTGATCGCGACCGATCACGCGCCGCATCATGAGGACGAAAAGCGGGTGGAGTTCCACCTCGCGGCAAGCGGGATCAGCGGGTTTGAGACAGCGTTCTGCGTCTGCAATACCGAGCTTGTGCGCGCGGGCGTGATGGATATCGGCCGGCTCATCCATCTGATGAGCGCAAGGCCCGCGCAGCTGCTCGGCGTGCCGGGCGGCAGCCTGGCGGCGGGCATGCCCGCGGATATCGTGATCCTCGATCCGGAGCGCAGGGTGACCGTGGACGCGAGCAAATTCAAATCAAAGGGAAAGAACACGCCGTTTGACGGCAAAGCGTACTATGGAGCGGTGTGCATGACGGTGGTCGGCGGCCGCGTGATCGACGAGGAGGGTATGTAAAATGAACAAGATGGAGCTGCTGGCCGCGCGCATCCGCGCGATGAAGAACCCGACCGTGGCGGGCCTGGATACCCGCATCGAGTATCTGCCGGAGGCCTTTGTGAGGGAGGTCATGCCGCAGGGCATCCGCACCTTTGAGGATGCGGCCGAGGCGGTCTACCGCTACAACGTGCGCCTGGTCGACGCGCTGCACGACATCGTGCCGGCGGTCAAGGTGCAGGTGGCGTACTATGAGATGTATGGGCCGGCGGGCATGGCCGCGTTTGAAAAGACGCTGCGGTACGCGGCGGGCCGAGGTATGCTGGTGATGGCGGACGTGAAGCGCAACGACATCGGCGCGACGGCGGCCTGCTATGCCAACGCCTACATCGGCAGGACGGACATGCCGCAGGGACAGCTGCGCGCGTTCCACGCGGACTTTGCGACGATCAACCCGTACCTCGGCGTGGACGGCGTGAAGCCGTTTGCGGACGCCTGCGCCGCGAACGACACGGGCATCTTCGTGCTGGTGAAGACGAGCAACCCCTCCTCCGGCCAGCTTCAGGATATGAAATTTGAGGACGGGCGCACGCTGTATGAGGCCGTGGCCGATCTGGTGGAGCAGTGGGGCGAGGCGACGCGCGGTGAAAGCGGCTATTCCGCCGTGGGCGCAGTGGTCGGCGCGACGTATCCGCAGCAGGGCACGGCGCTGCGCGCGCGCATGCCGCACGCGTTCTTCCTGGTGCCGGGCTACGGGGCGCAGGGCGCGACCGGCGCGGATATCGCGGGCTGCTTCGATGCAAACGGCAGCGGCGCGATCGTCAATGCCTCCCGCTCGATCCTCTGCGCGTGGAAGAAGCGCGAGGGCATGGCGTTTGACACGGCCGCGCGCGAGGAGGCCATCCGCATGCGCGGGGATCTGTGCGCCTGCCTGAAGGCGGCGGGAAAGGAAATCCGATGATGCAGGACGTTTCCGCCCGCGTGCTCTCCTGCACGCCGCTGGCCGCCGGGCTCACGCGCCTCATTCTGGAAGCGCCCCAAATTGCAGCAGCCGCGCGGCCCGGCCAGTTTGTGCAGATGCTCGTGCCGGACAGTGCGCATGTGCTCCGCCGGCCCATCAGCCTGATGGCGTTTGACAGGGAGGCTGGCACGCTGACGCTCGCCATCCAGCCCAAGGGACGCGGTACGCGGCTGCTCTGCGGCCTGGAGGCCGAGGACAGCGTGCGCGTGCTCGGCCCGCTGGGAACGGGCTTTGACGCGCGGGGCGCAAAGACGGTGTACTTTGTCGGCGGCGGCGTGGGCGTGGCGCCGATTTGCTGCGCCATGGACGCGTTTGCCACGGAATCGTCTCGCGCGTTTTTCGGCTTCCGCGGCGCGGCCCATGCCTACGGCATGACGCAGGCGCCCTGCGCGGTCACGGCGGTCAGCGACGACGGCACACTCGGCGCGCGCGCACTGGTGACCGAACCGCTCAGGGCGGCGATTGACGAAAGGCGGCCGGATATGATCATGGCCTGCGGGCCCGCACCGATGCTCGCGGCCGTGCGGAGGATCGCGCTGGCGAAGGGCATCGCATGCCAGCTTTCGCTGGAGGAACGGATGGGCTGCGGCATCGGCGCCTGCCTTGGCTGCAATGTGAGGATCAGCCTGCCGGACGGCGGCTGGACGTACAGGCGCGTGTGCAAGGACGGCCCGGTATTTGAGGCGGAGGAGGTGGCGATGGATGATTGATCTTTCGGTCGATCTGTGCGGTGTGAAGCTCAAGAATCCCGTCATTGCCGCCAGCGGCACGTTTGGCTTTGGCCGCGAGTTCGACGAGCTGTACGACATCGGTGAGCTTGGCGGCATTTCCGTCAAGGGGCTGAGCCTGAAACCGCGCACGGGCAATCCGCCCTCGCGCATCGCACAGACGCCGAGCGGCATGCTCAACAGCGTTGGGCTGCAAAATCCCGGCGTGGAGAGCTTCATCGAAAACGACCTGCCGTGGCTGCTCAAAAAGAACGTGGCAGTGATCGCCAACATCACCGGGACGAGCGTGGAGGAATACTGCGAAATGGCGCGGCGTCTCGCGCCGACGGGCGTGCATCTGCTGGAGATGAACATCTCCTGTCCGAATGTGCACGAAGGCGGCGTGGCCTTTGGCGTGAAGCCCGAGAGCGTGTACGCGATCACAAAGGCCGTGAAGGCCGTTTCGCGTCAGCCGCTGATCGTGAAGCTGACGCCCAATGTGGCCGATATCACCGAGAACGCGCTGGCCGCCCAGGAGGGCGGCGCGGATGCGATTTCCATGATCAACACGCTGACGGGCATCGCCGTGGATGTGCACAGGCGCCGCATGATCCTGGCGAACAACACGGGCGGGCTGTCCGGACCTGCGGTGCGCCCTGTGGCGCTGCGCATGGTATGGCAGAGCGCGCAGAGGGTGCGCATTCCGATCGTCGGCATGGGCGGCATCGAAACGGGCGAGGACGCGGCGGCGTTCATGCTCTGCGGCGCGCGGGCCGTCATGGTCGGCACGGCAAACTTCACCGATCCGTTCGCATGTCCGCGCATCGTGCGCGAGCTGGAGGCCTACTGCGGCGCGCAGGGGGTACAGAGCGCGCAGGAGCTGGCTGGAACGATCAAATCGTATTAAGCGGCGGGGCTTCCGCTAAGAATCTGAATACTCCAAGAAGAAGCGAAGGGTTTGAGGCCGAAGGTTTTTAAAGAGGTTTCCATCTGTCGCCGTCAGCGGCGGAAGCGGACAGATGGAAACGGAATGCCCTTTGGCGGGGCGTTTGGAAGGACCGGAGTCCGCGTCTTGCTGCTGGCAGCGGCGGAGACAGGCAAGACGCGGATCCGAAGGACGGCGGATGAAGGCCGGGGAAGCGACGGGAAGGGCGCCGTCCCCGGCCGACGAGTCCGTCTTTCGGCCATGCGAGGTTCCCGGATAAGGCCCCAAGAAGTCTCGATTCGCGAAGAAAACTGCTATCCTGGAATGCTCGGAATGATCCCGACAGCTCCTTGCTGACGCGCGGGATTCAGGATACGGTGGAGTTTCCTATGAGCGGATCGAGAATGGCACGCGCCTCTTCGGGCGTGATGACATGGGCGTCCCCGCAATAGGCGACCTGGAACAGATAGGCGAGCATGCAGCATAGGGGAGGTTCCTGCCCGCTGCCGCTGGAGGAGCCGAGCAGATGCTCTATGCTCTTCCTCTGGTAAAAGGACGGATCGTCCCGCAGCGTTTGAAGCTTCCGGATGAGCTCCTGCTTAAATGCGCAGGTGCAGACGTCGTTCATCATCATCAGATATCTCCTTTGTATGTGTCGAGGGTGCTGTTTAAACGCGGCGATGCCATGTCAGGCGGCCGCCAGATGCTCTTGGATGGCCGTTTGGGGATGCCATCTGAAAAGATGTGCGCTTCGTTTCCGGTCTGTCGGCAGCATGCCGGCGGAGACCGGCGTCTTTCCGTTTTCGGGGTCCGGACAGGAGCGAAGCGCAGGATGGAGTCTTTTTGCCGGTTTGCCGGTTTCCGGTGCGTCCGTCCGGCGGCCGGGGCGCATCGCGGGCACTGTCTGAAGCGCGCGGCGTTTTGTTCTTTTTCCATATGTAACCACCTCCTGATTAGCTAGAATCAGGAAAATCTGAATCGGGTGTGAGACGCGCTTGGATACGTGCCTCACACCCCGATGGTTTCTATGGAAAGACCGGCCGCCATGGCGCTGAAATAGGGAATTGCGTAAAAACTGGATGCGTTCTCCATTGCCGGGCGATTTGCAGCGATGATCGGGAGTAGAAGCGGCCATTGGCCGCAAGGGAATTGCGTAAAAATTGGGCGCGTTCGCCATCACCGGGGGATTTGCAGCGATTTTCGGAAGTGGGAGCG
>JAUNJB010000089.1 GCA_030535375.1 Clostridia bacterium
ACTTCGTACCCTGCTATTGTACGACGAAGCCGCCCGGTTGTCAAGCATTTTTTAGCATATTTCCGATTAATCTTCAATCATTCCAGCCTTTTTCAAATCCGCAAGGAACTGGAACACATCCTTCCGTGCCACATCCTCGCTGACATCATATTCGTTCAGCACCAGTGCAAGCATATCCTCCGGCGTTTGGCACGCTTCCAAATGCTCCCAGATAAACGCCGAAACTTCATTCATCGAGATCAATCCATTAAAACACTGCGCAACCGTACCAGTCGGAATCACAACGATTTCTCCGGCGATTTCCCTCATCACAAAATTCTCCGAAACCTTCATTTTTCATACTCCTTCGCCTTTTCTTCCAGCAACTCGATAAAATGCCGCGTCAATTCACAATGATATTCGGGAACGCCCTCATAGTCTCCCGTCTCCCCATATGCGGCGGCAGCGCACCTTGTACATAGAACTCTCATCCGACAATCGTGACACTTCTTGGCCAGATGAAGCGTTTGAACGTTTTCAATCAGATGTGCCCATGCCTCTTTAAACGGCATCTGGAATATATCGAAGAGAATCGGTTCCCTTGTGAAGCTGCACGCCGACATCATGCCATCATAATTGACCCAGAATACACTGTTGCCCGCGCGGCACGTGAACCCGGGCTTCCACGCTTGGTTTTGAACATCGCCACGATATTTTTCCAACAGCTCCATCACATATTCCCTGAATAATTCCGGTGGATACAGCAGCTCGCGAATATGTAATCTGGCCTCTGCCGCTTTTTGAGGCGTTAATCTGAACTGTGTGTTCTCGGCGTTTTCCTTACGGACCGCCGGAATCATATAATATGCCGCTTCAATGGGTAAGCGGTATTTCCGGGCCACCGAAAAGATATTGTCCAAGTCATCCACATTATATGGAGTAACGCTGCAATTGATCTTGACCTGGATTCCTCTTTCCAGTAGCAATTCAATGCCGCGTGTCACCTGTGAAAAACCGTGTGGATTACCGCAAAGCCTCGCATAGACATCATCCGAGCTGCCATAGAGTGTGATATTCATCCTTCGCGGCGGGTCGCTTGCCAACAGATCCGCAATTTCCTCATTGATCAGCGTGCCGTTTGAATTAATGGTCACAACAATGCCCATTTTTTTGAGCCCCAGGTATAGCTCTCTGAAATGCGGATACAGAAACACCTCTCCCCCTGTCAAAAGCAGGAACATCATTCCTTCATCACGCGCCTGTCTGGCCAGCTCCAGCCACTCATGATATTCTCTCATGGGCGCATGCTGCTCCATCTGTTTCCGCGTCATTTTGGCAAAGCACATCTTGCAATCCATATTGCACAGCGGAAGCAATTCAAAGCATCCCGAAATGGGGATTTGGTTCATATCCGCGCGATTACAAATTCTCTGCTCAATCAGATTCTGTGGCTGAAAGATTTCCACAACGATGCGCCTCCAAATATCGCTTTAAAACGTCAACCGCTTCTTGTTCTTTGGTGCATGAATAGTGCACCATCGGTACCTCTCCGCAAAACGCCTCCAATAAATCCACTGCGGTCTGAATGCAATGCGGGTTCCAGAAATTGATGGAAACCTCGCTGATCATTTTTTTAACGGCCTTGCTTCCATCCAGAGGCGTGATCGCATTGTCCGTTCCCTGTTCAAGGTATACCACGGCCTTAATCGGCGCTTTTTCGTTCAGGCAGGTGTCGGATGAACCGCAGATCGGAAAGCCGCATCCATGCCAAACGCCATTTTGCTTCTGAATCAGCGTTCGGTCTCCATTGATCAGCCTCGCGCGTTGGTGCTTAACCCACAGATCCGCCTGTGTGCTTTTTCCTGTTCCGCTTGGAGCCGTAAACAAAATGGCCATGCCGTCATGGATAATGAAGGAAGAATGCAGCACAAACGCGCCCTTTTCAAGCAGCAGCCGCTCCGCCGACAGCGCGTTAAAAATCCGAAAGCTTCTCGGCTTTGTCATCAGCCCTAAAAACGCTGCATTGAGATATAAAAGCCGGTTCCATCGATCCACTTCCCTTTGGAGGATCAGCGGATAACCGTAGAGGGGCAACCTGTATAGCCGCTCTTCGCGGCCATCCTCCATGACAAAAACGGTGCAGTCATCCGCCTGATAAACCACGTGCCCCTGTGGTGCGGGCATGACATCGCAGGTAATGCAGCGGTAATGATAGGAAGCGTTTTGCCCCTCATCCTGCGCAAAGCCAAGGATGAACGGATTCCACTCGATGGAAAAGTCGCTCTCGATATCAAAGCTGACATCGGATATTTTAAAATTGTATTTCATTTTTTAATTTAAAGAAACACGGAAATATAAGCATATGAACTTATATTTCCGCGTCCGTGTCGCTATGAAATTATCTGGAATCCATCAGGACAACTGATATTCTTCCGCCTGACTGGTCGATGCATAGAATAGATGCCTATGCCCCTCCTGGTAGAAGAAACCCTTAAAAGCCTGCACAACAGCATTAGCACCGTTTGCCGCCTCATAGAACCAATCAACCGTCTGCCGACCAATGTCCTTCGTTCCCCATTCACCCCACACAAGTCCAGTGCCATATTCCCTTTCTCCCGCATGATTCCTTTGGCTGTGGCAATTATCGTCGGTAAGGTTGGGATCATATTTGCCCACGCATGACGTACTGTCCATAAAAATTTTATCCTTCGCCGTATTCAGATGACCATCAGACTGGCAGCGGACTTCCATTGCCTTAATCTCCGTCCACGTATCTCCGCACGCCGCCACATACTGGTTCGCCACAAACATTTCTCCATACATAGCCGGGCTTTCGTATGTCCGTTTCATAGTATAAATTCCCCTTCTTTCTTTCCTATTGCATAGGTTTTTTCATTCAGTTGTGCGCCCTTTTGGGTCTTACACAGAGTAAGAACCGCCAATCGGAACGCCCAACTGCGACACGCATATTTATTCCTCCACCATGAGTTTTCCGAGCATCCTCTTATAACTCATGGTCATTATATCACCTACCATCATACGTGTCAATCAATGCGCCACAATTTTTTAAATATTTTTAAAATCATCGAAAAAAAGCCATCAGCTAAACCGATGGAAGTTAAAGCGTAAGCTATGAACAAAAACCTCTTATGTTACAATGGAAACGAGATGACAGTCGTACAAAGCAGCGATTAGGAGAAGTGTCTGATGAAGAATAACCACGGAAATTCATCTCATACAAAGTGGTGGTATCCATATCATATCGTGCTAACACCAAGGGATAGACGACAGAAAGCCTATGGGAAATATCACACAGAGATCGAAAAAATATCGAAAACAATCTGCGATAGATATGGCGTAGAAATGACCAAAGCGAATGCATGTAAAGATCATATATACATGTTAATTGAGTGAGCCGGAAAAAGAAGGCAAAGGAAAAACCAGCGGCGAAAAGAACGACAAGTAAGAAAAAAGCCACCCGATGAGGGTGGCAATTGGTAGTATAGAGGCGATTGTCATATTTTCAGGGCGCGAGCAGCACTTGCCGGTATCAGGCCGTTATAGGCCTCAATCAAGCCATCAGCTACGTCAATGGCTTTGACTTTTTAAATTCTCTCCTCGATTTCCCTGCGCAGCTTGGCGCAGAGCTCCTCCATGGTCATGGCCGTGGTCTGATCGGTCTCACGGTCGCGGACGGAAACCGTGCCGGAGGCGACCTCCTTCTCGCCGATGATCAGCATGTAGGGCACGCGGTCCACCTGGCGCGCCTCGCGGATCTTGTAGCCGATCTTCTCATTGCGGGTATCCAGCTCGCAGCGCACCTTCTGCGCGCGCAGCGCATCCGAAATCTTCTGCGCATACTCCATGCTCTTGTCGGACACCGGCAGCACCTTCACCTGCACAGGTGCCAGCCACAGCGGGAACTTGCCCGCGAAGTGCTCGGTCAGAATGCCGATGAAGCGCTCGATGGAGCCGAAGCACACGCGGTGAATCATGATCGGACGCTTGCGCGTTCCATCCTCGTCCACATATTCCAGGCCGAAGTTGAGCGGCATCTGGAAGTCGAGCTGGATGGTGCCGCACTGCCAGGTGCGGCCGAGGCAGTCGCGCAGATGGAAGTCGATCTTCGGGCCGTAGAACGCGCCGTCGCCCTCGTTGACGATATAGGGCATGTTCAGCGCCTCCAGCGCCTGGCGCAGGCCGTTTGTCGCGGCCTCCCAGTCCTCATCGCTGCCCATGCTGTCCTCCGGGCGCGTGGACAGCTCCACAAAATAGTCAAACCCGAACTTGGTGTAGACCTCGTTGATCAGGTGCACGACGCCCACGATCTCATCGCGAATCTGATCCGGGCGCATGAAGATGTGCGCATCGTCCTGCGTAAAGCAGCGGACGCGGAACAGGCCGTGCAGCGCGCCCTTGAGCTCGTGGCGATGGACGAGACCCAGCTCGCCCACACGCATGGGCAGCTCGCGATAGCTGTGCGGCTGGCTGCGGTAGACCATTACGCCGCCCGGGCAGTTCATCGGCTTAATGCAGAAGTCCTCGCCGTCGATCTTGGTGGCATACATGTTGTCCTTGTAGTGATCCCAGTGTCCGCTGGTCTCCCAGAGATGACGGTTCATGATCAGCGGCGTGGAGACCTCGACATAGTTGCTGCGATAGTGGATATCGCGCCAGTAATCGATCAATGCGTTCTTGATCACCATGCCCTTGGGCAGGAAGAACGGGAAGCCGGGGCCCTCGTCGCAGAACATAAACAGGCCCATCTCCTTGCCGATGCGGCGGTGATCGCGGCGCTCGGCCTCCTCCATGAGCTTGATGTGCGCCTGAAGCTCATCCTGATTGCGGAACGCGATGCCGCCGATGCGGGTGAGCATGATGTTGTTCTTGTCGTTCTTCCAATACGCGCCGGAAAGCTGCGTGATCTTGAACGCCTTGAGCGCCTTGGTGTAGCAAAGGTGCGGGCCGACGCACATGTCGATATACTCGCCCTGCTGATAGAAGCTCAGCTCGGCGTCCTCCGGCAGATCGCCGATATGCTCCACCTTGTAGATCTCGCCGCGCTCCTGCATGAGCTTCACGGCCTCCTCGCGGGAGAGGACGAAGGGCTTGACCGGCAGATTCGCCTTGACGATCTTGGCCATTTCCGCCTCGATCGCGGGAAAATCCTCGTCGGAAAGCTTCGTGTCGCCCAGGTCGACGTCATAGTAAAAGCCCTTCTCCGTCGCGGGGCCGTAAGCGAAGCGGGCCTGCGGATACAGGCGCTTGACCGCCTGCGCCAGGATATGCGCCGCCGTGTGGCGGATGACGTGCAGCTCCTCGTCCTGAGGGCACTCCGCCACCGTGCCGTCCTTGTAGATAATCTTCATAACACAACCTCTTTCTTTCCTCAAGTGGAAAATGATGGTTCCCGGTCAAAAGCCGGCGGGACGAATCAAAAAACGCCCGTCCCTCGCGTTTTTCGAGGGACGAGCGGAAAATCTCTGCCCGTGGTTCCACCCTGATTGGTTCTCTTTGGCGCTGTATCGCGCGCCGCGCGGCCCGATCAAAAGGTGGTCTTCGCCCCGCCCCTTGCCGACACGCTTTCAGCCGACGACGCGTCTCTCTTTGAGGCTACCTGCGGGGGTACTCTTCTTTCTCATTTCAGGCAAGCTCAGTATAGCCCGACCGGCCGAAAAAGTCAAGGCGAAATATCAAAATCGCCAAAAAGTATGCCGCGCAAAATGCCCCGCGGAATTCTGCGGATGCGCTTGACAGAAATTTTTTATTCATTTATCATCATTTTGAAGCTGCCGGCAGCTCTCCGCATTTAGACGAAAGGAGAGCACATCCATGATTCACGAATATTTTGAAGGAACCCACGGCGAGATCGGCTTTCGCTGCGGCGCCCTGTTGGCAAAACACGGCCATTTTATTTTGGAGCACCCAGGATTTCCCCTCACGCCCGAGCGCCAGCGCTTTGCGCAGGCATGTCTGCCCATTTATCAGCAGTATTTTCCCGAGGTCGTCGAGGAAATCTGCGGCATTGCCGACGGGCAGCGCTGCCGGGAGCAAAGCCTGCAGGCCCTTCTTTTCAGCATGTATGCCATGCCGCCCGCCTGCCATTGCTCCTGCTTCGCCGTACAAAATGAAAACGGCATTTTCCTGGGGCGAAACAGCGATTTTCTCACCGGCCTTGAACAAAACAACCGCCATGTCATCTATCGACTGCCGTCCTGTGCTTTTTCCGGGAATACGACCGCCTTTGTGCAGATGGAGGATGGCGTCAACGCGCACGGACTGGCCGTCGGCCTCACCTCTGTGTATCCGCACGCCGCCAAGCCCGGCATGAACGCGGGTCTGCTGCTGCGGTTTTTCCTTGAAAAATGCCGCACGACGCGGGAAGTTCTCCGGCAGATTCAAAGCCTTCCCGTCGCATCGGCGCAGACCTTCACCGTCGCCGATTCCGCCGGGGAGACAGCCGTGATCGAATGCAGCTGCGACGCGGTTCAGGTGCTGCGTCCTTCGGCGGCTCATCCCTATGTCTGCGCCGTCAATCGTTTCCACTCCTCGGAGATGAAGCGGTTCAACGTTCCCGGCATCGACGACTGGCAGGCCGGGCCGCGCCATCGGGTGCTGCGGCGCATCCTGTCGCAGCAGGCTTTGCACATGCGCGTCACGAACGCCTGCGATCTGCTCAGGCTGCTCTGCCCTTACGACCGGAAAACAGGCCGGGACACGGTCTGGTCAACCGTCTATGATTTGCAGGCACGGCAGATTTACCGCGCCGGAGGCAATCCCTGCCGTGAATCCTTCGAACGCGACGATCGTTTTTCCTTTTAACGCCGCTTCGGCCGCCTCACGCAAAAGGCACTGACAGGCTCAATCCGGGCATTCCAAGAGAGCAATCGGTTAAGCAAATCAAGCCTTTTTCAAGCTTGTAGCCGAAGAACTCGCATGGTCACGCTTTAGCGTTCCTTGCGTTCGTGAAGCAGGCGCGCCGCCATAGGCCGGGAACAGCGCAATGTTCCGCCTGTCTTTATCCGCCATAGGCGGCGGCAGGCTCCGCGCCCCAGCATCCCGCGCCTTCCGTTTCCATCTGCCGGCTTCCGTCACTGACGGCGGCAGATGGAAACCTTTTTGAAAACCACAAATGCTTATTTCTCAGAATATCCGGACGCTTTGCCTGACAGCACCGCCTTGTCCCTCATGATAGATTTCTCCCGCCAAGCTGCGTGGTGTAAAGCGCATGATACGCTCCGCCCCGCGCAAGCAGCTCCCCGTGCGTGCCCTGCTCCACGATTCTGCCGTGGTCGATGACCAGGATGATATCGGCCTGGCGGATCGTCGAAAGCCTGTGGGCGATGACGAAGGATGTCGTCCCCTCCATCAGCGTGCGCGTGGCGTGCTGAATCAGCTGCTCGGTGACGGTGTCCACGGAGCTGGTCGCTTCGTCGAGCACAAAGATCTTCGGTCTGGCGATGATCGCACGGGCGAAGGAGATCAGTTGCTTCTCCCCGGTGGAGAGCTTGTCGCCGCACTCGCCCACATCGGTATCGAATCCCCGGGGCAGCTTTGCGGCGATCCTGTCGACATTCACGGCGCGCGCCGCGGCCAGAACCTCCTCGTCCGTGGCGTCAGGCCTTCCGTATCGGATATTTTCCCGGATCGTGCCGGAAAACAGATGCGGCTCCTGAAGCACATAGCCGACATGGCTGTGCAGCCACAGCTGGCTCCGCGCGCGCACGTCGCGCCCGTCGATCAGCACGCGGCCTCCCGTCGGCTCGAAGAAACGGCAGACGAGGTTGACCAGCGTGCTCTTGCCCGCGCCCGTCTCCCCGACGATGGCAACCGTGCTGCCCGCGGGCACACGCAGATTGAAATGTGAGAGCACCTGTTCGCCGCCCTCGCGGTAGGAGAACGACACGTCCTCAAATTCGACCTCTCCGCGCATCTCCTCCCAGTTTTCCGTCTTCGGCGCGAAGCAGTCGCCGTAGACGGCCTCCACCTCCGCGCTGTCGCGCACCGTCGGCTGTTCGTCGATCAGGCCCATGACGCGCTCCACGTTCGCCTGGAGCGAGATCGCCTGCGAAATGCGGTTGGCGAGGATGCGGAAATTCTGAAACAGGCTCAGCGCATACGTCATAAACGCGCTGAGCACGCCGATGCTCAGCCGTCCGTCAAGCGTCATGCGCCCGCCGTGAAGCAGCGTGGCGCTGGCCGCCAGCGCGCCGCACATCACGATCAGCGGCACGTAGATCGCGCGCATGCGCCCATGCAGGATGCCCGCGCGCGCCGCCGTCGCCGTCGTTTGTTCAAACTCGGCGCAGAGCTTGTCCTCCAGCGCCATGGTTTTGCTCGTCTTGGCGCCCATGATCCCCTCGTTATATCCGCTGGTGATCTTCGAATGCTGTGTGCGCACGTCGCGGTTGAGCGCGATCAGCCGCCTTTGGAAGTAAACCGTCAGCGCCGCGACGACCGGCGCGCTGACGATCAGCGTGAGCGCCAGCGGCACGGAAAGCGTCAGCATCACGGCGAATACGCCCAGGATGTACGCGCCGCACCAGAGGATATCCGGGAAAATCCACGCCGCGCAGCCCGCAATCCTGTCCGTGTCGCTCATCACGCGCGCAAGGCTGTGGCCCGCGCTGGTGACGTTGTAATAATCGAGGCTCAGCCTCTGCAGGTTCACGAAGCACGCGTCCTTGAGGTCGCGGCCGGTGTACATTTCCATGCCCATGCAGCACTTGAAGTTGAGTAGCAGCGAGAGAAATTCGGCTACAATCACCGCGCCGTAAAACAGCACGTAGCCCGTCAGCCCGTCGAGCGTCCCGGCCAAGATGAACCGGTCAATCACCTCGCTTTGCAGAAGCGGCCGGTAAAAGTCAAGCACGGCGATCAGCAGATTGCTGACAATCAGCCCGGCAAAGTATCCCCCGTGCGCACGCAGATACGGCCAGAGCCTCTTCCACGGCGTCAGGGAGAAAGCCGCCCTCTGTGTCGTCCGATTCATACGTCCTCCCCTCCTCCGTCCGGCTCCCTGCCCGCCTGCATATTGGCCGCGCGCGCGTAGATGCCGCCGAGGCGCATCAGCTCCTCGTGCGTGCCCTGCTCCGCGATGCGTCCATCCTTCAGCACGATGATCTTCTCCGCCTGCATGATCGTGGAAACGCGGTGCGCGATCAGGATCAGCGTCGCTTGGCCCGCCGCCCGGCGCAGCCGCACGCGGATGGCTTCGTCCGTCTTCGCGTCCACAGCCGAAAGCGCATCGTCAAACACCATCACCGGCGCGCCCGAGAGCAACGTTCTGGCGATGGCCGCGCGCTGCTTCTGCCCGCCGGAGAGCGTCACGCCGCGCTCGCCGACGACGGTATCCAACCCGTCCGTAAACTCGCCTACGGCGGTATCGAGACAGGCCTCCTCCACCGCGCGCGCGATGTCCGCTTCCCCGGCTCCGTCCCTCGCTATGGTGATATTCTCGCGAAGCGTGCGCGAAAAGAGAAACGGCTCCTGAAGCACCACGCCCACGCCGCGCCGCAGTGTGCGCGTGTCCATTTCCCGCAGGTCGATGCCGCCGATGGTGATCCGTCCTTCTCCGGGGTCGTACAGCCGGGCAAGCAGCAGCGCGATGGTGCTCTTGCCGCTGCCCGTCTCGCCGAGGATGCCCAGCGTCGTGCCGCCCGGCACAGAAAAGCTCACATCCCGCAGCACCGGCTTCTCCTCATAGGCAAAGCTCACGTGCTCAAAGCGGATCTCGCCATGCAGGTCGGCCTCCCTCGCCCCGGCGGGCGGCTGCTCCTCCCTCGATTCCAGAATGTAGAGCAGGCGGTCGATGGACACGCCCGCCTTGCTCATCTCCGAAATCGTGCGCCCCACCGAGCGCACCGGCCAGGTCATCTGGCGCGTGTAGCTCACAAGCGCCAGATACGTGCCCAGCGTGATCTCCCCCGCCACACACAGGCGCACGCCCATCACGACCACACACAGCACCTGCACCATGCTCACCAGATCGCCCAGCGACCAGAACACGGTCAGCAAATCGCCCAGCTTGATCCACAGCCTGGCGTAGCGCTCGTTTTTCACGCGGAATTTGCTGAGCTCATCCCGCTCCCGCCCGAACGCGCGCACCACGCGCACGCCCGTCAGATTCTCCTGCACGACGCTGGACAGCTCGCCCTCCGCCTCGTCGGCCTCCGTGTACCGGGCGGACACCCTGTTGTAAAACGCCACGGAATACGTCACGATCACCGGAACAAACGCGAACGCTGCCAGCGAAATCGCAGTGTTCATCGAGAACATCACGCCCATGTACACCGCGATCAGGAAGACCGTGCTGATCAGCTCGAGCACCTGATCCATGACAAACGTGCGGACGACCTCCACATCCGCCGTGCAGCGCTGGATGATATCCCCTGTCGGGTTTTTCACATGCCATTCGTAGGGCAGGCGCTGAATGCGGCTGTACAGCGCATCGCGCAGCGATTTGACGAAGCGCTCGGACGCCTTGGGCAGGCTGGAATCCTGGGCAAATCCCACGGCAAATTCCAGCACCGCCACGCCGGCCGCCGCCGCGCACGCGGCAAGCAGCAGCGCGCCCGGCTCAAGCCCCGCCAGCGCGGCCGGCAGCCTGTCCGTATCCCCCAGGAGCACGGCGTCGACCGTGAATCGGATGATCTGCGTAAACAGCGTGCGCAGCAGCGTCGCGCCAAGCGCCGCCAAAATGCCCGCGGCAAGCGCGGACGCAGCCGGGCGCAAATGATGCGCCAGCAGCTGCGCCTTTTTATGTGGATTGTTCTGCTTTTTCATAGCTTTCTCTCAGATTGCACGGGCCTCCCCGCCAAGAGGAGGCCCGCAGGGAATCAGCCCCTCGTCACACCTTCGGGCGACACCGCAGCGTACACCAGCGGCGGCAGCTCCGGCCGTTCATCCGCGATGGTGATCGCCGCCTGCATGCGCGCAATGGCGCCGTCGGCCAGCTCCGGCCTGTTGAGATAGAGCGTCGCCAGCGGATCGCCTGCCTTCACCGCGTCGCCGATGCGCACGTCCATAATGAGGCCCACGGCGGGATCGATCACATCGGTCTTCTTCTTGCGCCCCGCGCCCAGATCCTGCGCGCAGTATCCGATGGCCGTCGTGTCCATCCTGGCGATATATCCCGCCCGCGGCGCGGGCACGGCGATCTTGTACGCCGCGTGCGGCAGGTAATCGGTGTCCTCGCAGACGCGGCCGTCCCCGCCCTGCGCCTCAATCATCTCGCGCAGCTTGGCAAGGCCCGCGCCGCTGGCAAGCGCCTGCTTCATGCGCGCCTTGCCATCCTCCACATCCCCGGCGACGCCCGCGGCGACCAGCATGCGGCTGCCCAGCTCCAGCGACACGGCCAGCAGATCGCCGCCTGCGCGCCCGGCAAGAATGTCGATGGCCTCCTTCACCTCCAGCGCGTTGCCCACGTGCGTGCCCAGCGGCTGATCCATGCCCGTCACCAGCGCGAGAATCGGCTTGCCCGCCTGCGTGCCGATATCCACCATGGCCTGCGCCAAAGCGATGGATTCGTCAAGCGTCTGCATGAGCGCGCCGCTGCCCGTCTTGACATCCAGCACGATAGCACCCGCGCCGCTGGCAAGCTTTTTGGAGACAATGCTCGACGCGATCAGCGGCACGCAGCCGACGGTGCCGGTCACGTCCCGCAGCGCGTAGAGCGCCTTGTCCGCCGGGCACAGGTCGTGCGTCTGACCGATCACGGCACAGCCGATACGCTGCACCTGCTCAATAAACCGCTCCTGCGTCTCATCGACGGAACAGCCGGGGATGCTCTCCAGCTTGTCGAGCGTTCCGCCGGTGTGCCCCAGCCCGCGCCCGGAGATCTTGGCGACCTTCGCGCCGCATGCCGCCGCCAGCGGCACGAGCACGAGCGTCGTCGTGTCGCCCACGCCGCCCGTGGAGTGCTTGTCCACGCACACCCCGCCGATCGCGGACAGGTCGACCACGCCTCCGGAGTGCATCATCTCCATCGTCAGGCAGGCCGTCTCCTCCGCGCTCATGCCCCGCAGGCAAATCGCCATCAGCAGCGCGGAGAGCTGGTAATCCGGAATGCTGCCATCCGCCGCTCCCTGTGCAAAGAAGTGAATCTCCTCCGCCGTCAGCGCCTTTCCTTCCTTCTTCTTCAGTATCACGTCCACCATGTTCATGCGTATTTCCTCCTCCATCGAAGAATTGTTCGCTTATGGGGCCGCCAGCGCTTCCTCAAGCGCCGCACGCCACATCTCCAGCTTCTTTTCATAAGCCATCGTATACGCCGGGCTCGTGCTGGGCATGCGGATCACTCGCCTGTCCCCGGCAAAGCCGGATTTCACAAACAGCGTGTGCGCCGTGCCGCCGTTGCACAGCACCGTGCGGATGCGGGGGCAGCGCGCATACAGCACCGCAAAATCGTTATACACCACGTCGCGCATGTTGCTGTCCAGGCTGCCCTCCCGCTCGCAGCACGCCGCCGCATCCCACAGCGCCAGGCCGTGTTCACGGATCAGCGCCTTCTTCGCCTCATAATCATTGTGAGGCATCACGCCAAAAATGTCAAACAAAATCGGCCAAAACGCATTGCGCGGATGCGCATAATACTGCGCGTCCGCCAGCGACTTGACGCTGGGCATGCTCCCTACGATCATCACCCGCGCGTCACGTGCGTATATCGGTTCAAAGCTTCTGCAAATCACAGTCTCCACGCCTCGCTCGTCCCGCTTCCGTCATACGTTCTCGATGTCAAATCCCGCCGCGCGGCCCATGCGGTTCATCACGGCCAGGCCGATGCCCGCCATATCCACCGCCTCGCACAGCGCCAGCGTCTCCCCGCGCTCGTCGAGCTCGCGAAGCGCGGCAAACAGCCGCGCCGCCGCGTCCTCCGGGCGTCTCTCGCTGCCCAGGCTGATGCGCGTGCGCGCGCCAAAGTCATGCTCGTCAAATCCGAGGATCGCCGGACGCTCGCCCGCCGCCAGCGCCGCGTCATACCGCGCGCAGATCGCCGCGATCACGCGCGGCGCCTCGCCCTCAAAGATGATGGTCTTCGCCTTGGGCGCGTAATGCTTGTACTTCATGCCCGGCGAGCGCGCCACATCGCCCTCGCGCAGCGGGCTCATCACGTGCTCGTCCACGCGCACGTGCCCCAGCACATTCTCCACCATCTCCGGCGTCACGCCGCCCGGCCGCAAAATGACGGGCGATTCACCCGTCGCGTCGATCACGCTCGATTCCACGCCCACCGCGCACGGCCCGTCGTCCAGAATCAGCGGGATGCGCCCATCCATGTCCTCAAGCACATGCCGCGCCGTCGTCGGGCTGGGCTTTCCGCTGCGGTTGGCGCTCGGCGCGGCGATGGGCCGCCCCGCCGCGCGGATCAGCGCACGCGCCGCCTCGCTCTGCGGCAAGCGGATGCCCACCGTGTCAAGCCCTGCGCTCACTGTGTCGGGGATGCAGTCCGCCTTGGGCAGGATCAGCGTCATCGGGCCGGGCCAGAAGGCGTCCATCAGCCGCCTCGCGGCATCCGGAATCTCCCGCACCAGCGGCGCAATCTCCTCCGCCGAGGCGACATGCACGATCAGCGGATTGTCCGCCGGACGCCCCTTCGCCTCAAAGATTTTGAGCACGGCCTGTGCGTCAAGCGCGTTGGCACCCAAGCCATACACCGTTTCCGTCGGCATGCCGACCAGTTCGCCCGCGCGGATGAGCACGCCCGCCCGCTCAAGCGAATCCCGCGTCACCGGCAAAACCTCTGTCTTCATTCGCTATCCCTTCTTCGTCTCTTTATCCATGCCATTTGTATGCCATCCCGCGTCATACGATCAGCGTGATCACGCTGCCCACAGCGATGCCGAGGGATAAAAACAGCGTATCCGCCGCGCTTTGGCCCTGCTCCTTCGCCCGCGGCAGCAGCTCGCCCGCCGTCACCTGGAGCATCGCGCCCGCCGCCAGGCCAAAGCTCAGCGCGATCAGGTCAAGCGATACGCCGCCGAGCAAAAAGCCGGCAAGCGCCCCCAAACCCGTGGGCAGGCCGCTGGCCAGCATCAGCAAAAACGCACGGGCCGCCTGCATGCCGCCCGCGCACAGCGGCATACTGCTGGCGATGCCCTCCGGCACGTCGTGAAGCATGATCATCACGCCGAGCATGAGGCCCAGCTGCGTCTGAGCCGCCAGGCCGGAGCCGATGGCCAGTCCTTCCGGCATATTGTGCAGCGCCAGAGAGAGCAACACGAGCCAGCCTGTCCGCCGCATCGCGCGCTCATCCGTTCCGTCCCCGCCCATGCGCCGCTCCAGCATGGCGCTCATCGCCATCACGGAGGCGACGCCCAGGAAAAAGCCGAGCGCCGCAAGCGGCACGTGGATCGCATACGCCTGCGGCAGCAGCTCAAAACAGACCACCGCCACCATCATCCCGCCGGACAGATTGAACAGCGCCGGCAGAAATCCTCGCCCGCGCCTGCCCAGCAGCGCGCCGAAAAGCCCGCCTACGCCCGTGCCCGCCACGCCAAAGAACGTGGACAGCAGCGTCGCGGCCACCGTTTCACAGATCATATCGCACTCACCCGCGCCAGCCTATGACGCGCGCGGTGCGGATATGCCGTCAGTCCCGCGCGTTCAGCGCGCGAAGCTGCTCCTGCTGATCGGTGTAGATCAGCTGATCGATGATCTCATCCATATCGCCGTCGACGAACGCGTCGATGGTGTACACCGTCTTGCCGATGCGGTGATCGGTCACGCGTCCCTCGTTGAAATTATACGTGCGGATGCGCTCACTGCGGTCACCCGTGCCCACCTGTGCACGCCTGTCCTGCGCATAGGCGGCATCCTTCTCGCTTTGCAGCTTTTCATAGAGCCGCGCGCGCAGCACGAGCATAGCCTTTTCCCGGTTTTTGAGCTGGCTCTTTTCGTCCTGACAGGTGACCACCAGGCCCGTGGGCAGATGGGTGATGCGCACGGCGCTGTCCGTCTTGTTGATATACTGCCCGCCGTGGCCCGACGCGCGGTAGACGTCGATCCGCAGATCGCCGGGATCGATTTTCACGTCGACCTCCTCGGCCTCCGGCAGCACGGCGACGGTCGCCGTG
>JAUNJB010000090.1 GCA_030535375.1 Clostridia bacterium
AAGCCCATGTAGGCGCTGTTGGCGCTGGTCTCGCCTGCGGTGTACAGGCCCGGGATCACCGTGCCGTCCGCACGGATGACCTCCGCGTCCTCATTGCGCGCGATGCCGCCGTAGGTGATGATCTCGCAGGGCATCACGCGCACGGCGCAGTACGGCGCATTCAGCTTGGCCAGCAGCAGGCGGCCAAATTCCGGATCGTGTCCGGCGTCGCAGTAGGCGTTGTAGTTGGTCAGCGTCTCGGTGAGCGCCGCCTCGTCAAGCCCCATCTTCTGCGCCAGCTCCTCAAACGTATCGGCGGTCACAAATTCCATGTCCAGACCGCGCTTGACGCCCTTTTCCTCCAGGGAGGCCTGATCGCTGATCGCCCAGACATAACCCAGGCCGTCCTTGTGCATCTGATCAAACACCGGCGCGTTGAGCTTCTGGGTCATGTAGCCGATATCCTTCTCATCGGTAAAGCGCTTGCCGTCCGCGCCCACCAGCACGGTATTGTCGCGGCTGATAAAGCTGGAAACGTTCGCCGTGGCAGACGTGCCCTCGTGCTCGGCCATGATCTCGTAATCCTTGAGCACGCACATCATATCGCCGGTATGCGTCAGCGCCGCGCCCACGTTGCTGGCCATGATGATGCCGTCGCCCGTGGACCCCGGGAAGCCGATGCCCATCGTGCCCTCCTTCTCCGGGTCAAGCAGCACGGTCAGCTCGGGATTGTAGGCGTAGCCGCCGGTGGCGACGACGACGCTGTCCGCATAGACGATCACGCTGTCCGCACCGGCCGCAGCCAGCACGCCCTTCACAGAGCCGTCCTCATTCATGAGAATCTCGGTCGCGCAGGTCTCCAGCATCAGGTCGATATCGGTCGCCGCCAGCGCCGCCTCCATGGAGGTACGCATCACGGGGCCGGCGCCCTCCACCACGTGCATCATCTGAAGCGGGCCGTAGCCCACCAGCACGTCGCTCATAAACGGCATGCCCAGGCGATCCGCCATCCAGTCAATCGTCTCGCCGGAGCGCTCGACGGTGATCGTCGTCAGCGCCGGATCCAGGCGGTAGGATGCGTTGCTCATCAGGTTCTGATACATCTGATCAAATGTATAGTGCACGTCGAGCGCCTTGGTGAACTGCGTCTCATAGCCGCCAACCATGCCCTGGCTGGTCGCCGTGGTGCCGCCGATGGCGGGCATCTTTTCCAGCAGCACAACGCTTGCGCCCTGATCAAATGCCTCCACAGCAGCCGCAACGCCGGCGCCGCCCGCACCGATGACCACGACATCCGCGGTCTTTTCGATGGTCGTTCCCTCGGCCGCCTCCGCCTCCACGGGGATCTTGAGCGCGTCGATATCCGCGCCCGCCGCCTCAAGCGCCGCCTCCGCCGCGGCAAGGATCGCCTTGGAGGTCACGGTCGCGCTCGCGACGGTATCCACTGCCAGGCTCTGCTTTTCCACAATCGCCGCAGGGACGCGCTCAATCGCGGGATCGCAGATGCCCTCCGTCTCGCTGTGGTCGATGACCTCAACCGCCTCGATCTTCTCCCCGCTCACGGTGACGGCCACCTTGACCGCGCCTCCCATGCCCTGTCCCTCGCCCTCATAGGTGCCGGGGGTCATGGCCATCGCGCCGGACGCCGCCGCAAGCAACAGTGCCATCAGGATCGCGCATGCGCTTTTCTTCATTGCCAATCTCCTTTCGTCGTTCCCTTCGTGTGCCTTCCTGCGCCGCGTCTCCCGCGCGGCCCGGGCTTGAAAATGACCGTCCCAAAATAGGGATTGATTTTTTCTTTTCATTCAGGTAAACTGTATTTATACGATCATTCTCTTACATATCGATTATACCATCTCAAGCGGCTTGAGACTCAAGGGGTTTTCTCAAATTTAGTGAAGAATCTGTCAATCGTTCATCCGTGTCCGCGGAGGTTATCCACATATGAAGATATCCATCAGCGCGCTCTCCATCGCCTACGGCCTGACCCCGGAAGCCCTGCGCTATTATGAGGAAAAGGGGCTGCTCAGCCCGGATCGTACCTCTGCCAGCGGCTTTCGCCGCTTTTCGCTCGCCGATGTGCAGCGTCTGGGCATCATCAAGAGCCTGCAGCGCCAGGGCTTCTCGCTCGATGAGATCAAGCGGATCATGACCTCCTGCCCGCTGCCCGAGCTTATCGCCATGATGGATGAAAAGCGCGCGGAGTTCCGCGAACAGCTCACGCTCTCCCGCGCCATCTACGACCGCATGACCGCGGGCACCGATCTGCTGCGCGACAGCAGCCGCCTGTGCATGGTGCCGCGCCTGTGCGAGGGATGCGCCGCCTATCTGGTGGACTTTGACTCCGTCGCCGCGCTCTGGGCCAGCGTGCCGAAGATGCCCCTGCTCAAGGATCTCATCAATGCGCTGCCGCTCACCAGCTACTGCACCATCATCCCGTTTGCCCGTCTTCAGGGCGGCGATGCGGCGCTGCGCACGGGCATCGTCGCGCCCGCCGAGTTCATGGCCGCAATCCATGCGGATTTCTCCCAAATGCGCATGGCCGCCGGCCCCCGCACCGTGCGCATGGTTTTTGAGCTTCGTCCGCCTGTCGAGGGCTCCGTCGTCCCCGCCCTGGCGGAGGCGATGCACTTCGTCGGTGAGCATCACCTCATGCCCATCTGCGAGGGCTACACCCGGCAATACGCCTGGTTTGTCGACGCAAGCGGCCAGCAGCGTCACTTTGCCGAGCTGGTTCTGCCGGTGAGCTCATAAGCGCATTTGTTCTCACCCCGATTGCCCGCTTACAAAAATACTGTGCTCCGCGCGCATGCCTTCTCCGCATACGCGCTTTTTCTATGGGCAGAATAATGTCATTCCTGCCCAGCGAGGTGATCCCATGGAGCTCGCACTCGGCGGCGCGGCGTTCCTTTCCTTTTTTGCGGGCTTTCCCGCCTCGGCGCTGCTGCTGCGCTGCGGGCTTTCCGCCAGCCAGCGCTTTTCCCCCCGTGCGGCGCTGGCGCTGAGCAGCCTTGCCGCACTGTGCGCATGCGCCTCGGCGCTGCTCGCCCGAGGCGGACTGCGCGCCGCCTCGCCCGCGTCTCGTCTTTCCATGACGGCCGGCTCATTCATGGGCGGCACGCTCGGCCGCGCCCTGCTGCTGATGACCGCCTCGCGCCTCTCCGGCAGCTACGAGCTTCTGCGCATACAGGCCATTCCGCTTCTGCTGCTGTGCGTCCTTTCGCTTGTGCCCGCACAAAGGCTGCCCGCGCGCCATCTGGCCGACCACTATGCCGCGTTGCCTTACTGGGCGTTTCTGTGCGGAATGACTGACGGTTTTTTCGGCGCGGGCGGCATGACGCTGCTCTCGCCCTTTATGCTCGGCACAATCGTTCGCCGCAGAGACAGGCCCACCGCGCTGATGCTGCTGCTTTGCGCATGTGCCCAAGGCGGCGCACTGGCGCTCACGCTCGCCGCCGGAGCGGCGCAGGTCTTCCCCGGGCGCATGCTGTTTGCCGTCGGCGCGGGCGCGGCGATGGGCGTCTGGGCCGCGGAGGCAGACAAAAAGCGCGGCGCAGCCTCCATCGGCCTGCGCATCGCGCTCAAGGCATATTTGATTATCGCCGCGCTTTCCGGCCTGGAACAGGCGTTTCTCTCCTGACACCGCCAGTCACGGCAGCACAATCTTCGGGTCCTTTTCCCTCGCGCGGTAGATCACGAAACGGTTGCCGATGCACTGCACCGGCTCCGCGTTCGCTCCACTGCACAGCTCCGCAATCGCCTCTCTGGCGGTCAGCGGGCTGTTCTGCAGGACGGTGCCCTTGATCAGTTCCCGCGCCTCGAGCGCGTCGGACACCTGCCTGATCATGTTCTCGTTGACGCCGTCCTTGCCCACGTGAACGATGGGTTCCATCGTATTGGCCAATCCGCGCAGATACGCGCGCTGTTTGCTTGTCATGATTCTATCATCCTCTTTTCCTTAAACTTTTGAAAATAAATCGATCAGCGTTCCCGAGAGGCAGAGCAGCATGGCCAGCTCATTCACAAAAACCAGCCGCCTTTCATATGTCCTGCTCTCATTGCGAACGCGCATCATTGCAAAGGCCAGCATGCCGTTTCTATCCCATTGATACGGGAATTCGCGGAGCAGATACACCCGCCAGAGGACAAGCAGCATAATGGCACACATCCCAAAGGCGTTTTCTTTGCCCTAAGAAGCATTTCCATGGAATGGCAAAGATCATCAGGAGGCTAAGCGTCATATCAGAACGTTTCCCTTAAAACACATGCCCATGCTTTTTACAAGCACACTATCGGGCGGCACCTTCCCCCATCATTCCACGAAATCAAATTCCATCTCGCCAATGACGACGGTATCCCCCTCCTTCGCGCCCTGGGCGCGCAGCGCGTCGATGACGCCGCGGCTGCGGAGCGTGCGGTGGAAGTAGTTGAGCGACTGCTCATCCTGGAAATTGACCGACCCGATCAGGCGATCCATGGCCTGGCCGGAGACAAAGTAGACGCCCTGATCCTTTTCCACGGTGAACGGCGCCTGCTCCTCGGCGACGATCTCCGGCTCCTCCTCGAAAACCGTGATCTCCGGCAGCGTCGGCAGAATGCGCACAATCGCCCCCATCAGCTCGTCAAAGCCCTTGCGCGTCGCGGCCGAAACGGGATAGATCTCGATGTCCGTGCCATGCAGATGCTTTTTAAGGCGCTCAAGATTCTCCTGCGCACCGGGCAAATCCATCTTGTTGGCGGCGACGATCTGCGGCCGCTCCGCCAGATCGCCGTAGGCGACCAGCTCGTCGCAGATCTGCTCGAAATCCTCCACCGGATCGCGCCCCTCGCTGCCCGCGATGTCCACCACGTGCACGAGCAGACGCGTGCGCTCCACATGACGCAGGAACTGAATGCCCAGACCGACACCTTCGCTCGCGCCCTCGACGATACCGGGAATATCGGCCATGACGAAATCGAGGCCGTACTGGCGGCAGATTCCCAGATTGGGCGCAAGCGTGGTGAAATGATAATTGGCAATCTTCGGCTTGGCCGCCGTCACGACGGAGAGAATCGTGCTCTTGCCCACGTTCGGATAGCCAACCAGGCCGACGTCCGCGATGGACTTGAGCTCCAGCTCGAACTCGACAATGTCGCACTTCTGCCCCTGCTTGGCAAAATTGGGCGCCTGGCGCGTCGGCGTGGCGAAATGCGCGTTGCCCCAGCCGCCGCGGCCGCCCTTGAGCAGCACATGCTTCTGGCCGGCCTCGTGCATGTCCGCCCAAAGCCTGCCGTTCTTCGTATCGCGCACAATCGTGCCCACAGGCACTTTGATGACAAGATCCTGTCCGCTTTTGCCGCGGCAGAGCGCGGACGAGCCGTTCTCCCCGTTCGGCGCGGTATACTTGCGCTTGAAGCGGAAATCCATCAGCGTGTGCATATTGGGATCGGCAAGCAGGATCACGTTGCCGCCGTTGCCGCCGTCGCCGCCATCCGGCCCGCCGTTCTGAACGAATTTTTCCCTGTGGAATGAAACCGCACCGTCACCGCCGTTTCCGGCCTTCGCGGTGATTTTTACCTGATCGACAAACATTCTTTTCTTCCTTTATATACATCGTTTTGAGCAATAGAGATGATCCGAAAGATTATACCTTAGCGTATCCCATTTCGTCAAGGGATTTTCCCGATTTGACCGCTGCGCACAAAAATCTCAAAAAAAGACAGAGAATCACTTGATTTTTTCTTGCCTCTGTGGTAATATACATAACTGGCACATCCTTGTTCTGCCTGAAACATGGCAGAACCAGAGTCCAAAAGGAGGTGAAAGGATCATGAATAAGTACGAACTGATCTACATCATCGATACCGCTGTCGAGGAGACCGCCCGCAAGGAGCTCATCGAAAAGTTCAACGGTATCATCGTCGCCAACGGCGGCGAGGTTGTCAAGGTGGATGAGTGGGGCAAGCGCCGTCTGGCCTACGCCATCGACTACAAGACCGAAGGTTACTACGTGTATGTCGCTTTCAACGGCGCTTCCGAGCTGCCCAAGGAGCTCTCTCGTAATCTCGGCATCAACGAGAACGTCATCCGTTCTCAGGTCGTCAAGCTTCTCGACAAGAAGAGCAGCGTCAAGCCGCGTCCGGTGCGCGTCGCGCCGGTGGCTGAGGAAGCCCCTGTCGAAGCTGCCCAGAAGACCGAAGAGTAATGCTGATACCATCGTCTACAAGAGGAAACAGAGTGTATGAATAAGGTTTATTTGATTGGCAATCTGACCCGCGACCCCGAAATGAGATCGACCCAGTCCGGTATTCCGGTTTGCAACTTCAGCATTGCGGTCAACCGCCGCTTCAAGAACGCGCAGACGGGCCAGCAGGAGACCGATTTCTTCAATATCGTCGCCTGGCGTCAGCTCGCCGAGCTCTGCAGCCGTTATCTGGCCAAGGGCAGGAAGGTCGCTGTGTTCGGCTCCATCCAGACGCGCACCTATGAGGCGCAGGATGGCTCCAAGCGCTCCGCATTTGACATCGTCGCCGACGAGGTCGAGTTCCTGAACTCTCCGCAGAATGCCGGCGCTCCCTCTGGCGAATATCACGCTGCTCCGTCCCCTGCGCCCGCTCCGCGCGCACAGGCTCCGGCCTATGCCCCCGCGGATTCCGGATTTACGCAGGTGGACGACGACGAACTTCCGTTTTAATTGACCTGAGAATAGTGAACCGGATATTTTCCGGCGATGAAAGGAGAGTCTTCCATGTCCGAAGATCGTGGAGCACGCCGTCCGCGTGGCCGCAAGCCGCGCCGCAAGGTTTGTGCGTTCTGTGTAGATAAGATCGAGTACATCGACTACAAGGAGTTCCGTGATGTGAACTCCCGTATGCGCCGCAACATCAACGAGCGCGGCAAGATCATGCCCCGCCGTATGAGCGGCAACTGCGCCAAGCATCAGCGTCAGCTGTCCGAGGCCATCAAGCGCGCCCGTGCCATCGCGCTGCTGCCCTACACGGCTGAGTAAACCGCAGAATGAACGTCCCGGAGATTCTTCGGGGCGTTTTCTTGTATGAAACGAAAACCACTTGCTAGGCGAGTGGTTTTCGTTTCATACAAAAAGGCCCGCGAATTCAATCGCGAACCTTTTTTGCACCGTTTTTACTCCGCAAGCAGCGCGGTTTCCAGATCGGAAAGCATCGTATCCAGCGCGGTCACGCCGCCTTCGGCCGTGTACCAGACCGCCGGATGCTCCAGAATGACGAGATGGCCATTCTTGTACGCATCGCTGCCCATCACAAGCTCATTCTCCATGATTTCCTGAGCCAGCTGCGCGCCGCTGGTGGCAATCGCCGCGTCGCGGTCCATGACGAAGATGTAATCCGGATTCAGCTGGGCGATCAGCTCAAACGAAGTCTCATTGCCGTGGGTAGAGGTCACGTCGCCAGCGGCAAGGTTTTCAAAGCCGATCTCGCGGCCGATGATCGAGCAGCGGCCGTCATTGCCCAGCGTATTGAAGCTGCCGCTGGTGCACATGCCGACAAAAGCGGTCTTGCCCTCGGCCACGGCGCCCAGCGCGGCGATGCGCTCATCGAAGCCGTCGAAGCGGGCGACAATTTCCTCCTCCTTGCCGAAGATGGAGGCGATCGTCGTGGCAATCTTGCGGGTGCTCTCCACCACGCCGAGCTCCGTGTCCGTCGCCAGGTAGACGACAGGAGCGATCTCATTCAGCGCATCATAGGACTTGCTCAGACGGCCGCCGATGAAGATGATGTCCGGCTCGCAGGCCATCACGGCCTCGAGGTCGGCTTCCTTGATCGTGCCCAGCAGCTCCACGCCCTCGCGCTCGTTATACGACTTGAGGTAATCGATCGTCGTGCTGGCGCAGCCGACCACGCGGTCGCCCAGGCCCAGATTGTCAATCGCATCCAGCGCCGCAAAATCGAGAATCGCGATGCGCTGCGGATCATAGGGAACTTCCAGTTCAACCTCTTCAGCGGAGGCATTGAGTGCAGTGATGGTGACGGTCTCAGCCCCGGCGGACACAACGGTCATCGCCATGAGCGCGACAAGAGCGAGAAGCAGGGAAATCAGTTTTTTCATGTGAAAACACTCCTTTACACAAAGTACCGAAAGTAACGGATACCCCTCTATACAAAACCTCAGACACGCTGAGATCTGTATCAATAATAGATCGACAGCGGTTTGCCCTGGATCTGCATGATTTCGAATTCGACATGGTAGATCGCGGAGAGCGTCTCCTTGTTGATCACTTCCTCCACCGTGCCGAATTTGGCGATCTTTCCATCCGCGAACGCGCAGATATAGTCCGAATAGAACGCCGCGTAATTGATCTCATGCAAAACGAGAATGACCGTCTTGCCCAGCTCGTCGCAAAGGCGGCGAACGATCTTCATCATATTGGTCGCGTGATAGATGTCCAGGTTGTTGGTAGGCTCGTCCAGCAGGATGAACTCCGTATCCTGGGCGATGACCATGGCGATATACGCGCGCTGGCGCTGTCCGCCGGAGAGCTCATCGATAAACCGGTCTTCAAACTCCTGAAGCTCCATGTACGCGATGGCGCGGTCAATGACATCCTCGTCCTCCTGGGTCAGGTGATTGCCCGAATACGGGAAACGGCCGAAGGAGACCAGCTCGCGCACGGTGAGCTTCATCTGCACATTATTCTGCTGGGTGAGGATGGCCAGCCGCTTGGCCAGCTCCTTGCTCTTCCACTTGGAGATGTCCTGATGCTCAAAATCGACCAGGCCGCTGTCGCGGGCGATCAGCCGGGAGATCATACCCATCACCGTGGATTTTCCGGCGCCATTGGGGCCGATGAGGGAGGTCACCTTGCCCTTCGGGATTTCGAAGCTGACGCCATCCACCACGGTCTTGCCGTCGTACTTCTTTGTCAGTTCCTTTACAAACATGCCTTATACCCTCCTGTTGGTCAAAAGCAGATAGAGGAAGTAGATGCCGCCGCCAAGCGAGATGAACACGCTGATCGGGATCGTATAGGAAAACACCTGCTCCACGATGAGCTGTCCGGCCACCAGTACAATCATGCCAAACAGCGTCGAACCGGCGATCAGCTCCGAGTGCCGGTATGTCTTGAACAGCTGCCGGGCCAGATTCGCGATGATCAGGCCCAGGAACGAGATCGGGCCGACCATCGCCGTCGCCACCGCAATGCACAGCGTCACGCCGAGCAGCAGCCGACGGATGCATTTATCATAGTCAACGCCGAGGTTGATCGCCTGATCCTTGCCCAGCGTCAGCACATCCAGCAGCGCCAGCTCCCTGCGCAGCACAAAGATGACGATGGCCAGCACGATGACCGACAGCACGATAATCTCCGAATTGATGTTGCTGAAGCTGGCCACCAGCGTCGCAAGCAGCGTATCGTATTCATTGGGGTCCATCACGCGGGTAAGCGTCGTCTGAATGCTGGAGAAGAACGAGGTCAGCACGGTGCCGATGAGCAGCACGTACAGCACATTGTGCTTCGTCTTTTTGAACAGATAGCTGTAAATGACGGTTGCCACCACGCCCATCAGCACCAGATCCATCACAAATGCCGCGTTCGCATTGCGCACAAAGATGCTCGCCGCTCCCGCAAAAAAGTAGACGATCGTGTGAATGAGCGTATACAGCGCATTCATGCCCAGCAGGCAGGGCGTCACGATGCGGTTGTTGATGATGGACTGAAACACGATCGACGCGCCGCCGATGGCAAACGCCGTAATCAGCATGACGATCAGCTTGGGCGTGCGGATTTTCATGGCATACCGCACCAGCTTCTCATTCCCAAAGCGCACGCCCACCGTCATATAGGCCACCGCGGCGAGCACCACAAGCACCGCCATGATGATGAATTTATTCCGGTTGGAACGCCGCACCATCGTCTTATTCATCGCCGCGCCTCCCCATTCACCGCGTCACGCCTGCGCATCCCGCTCAGCTGGACCGCCTTGCGGCCATGATTCAGGCGGTAGATCAGCAAACCGATGAACAGCAGGCTGCCCAGAATGCCGACGATCAGCTCAATCGGCAATTCATACGGCGCAATGACCACACGGCCGATCACATCGCACACCAGCACAAACAGCGCGCCGAACAGCGCGGTATCCACGAGCGTGCCGCGAATCTTATCTCCCTTGAACATGGCCACCAGATTGGGGACGATCAATCCGATGTAGGAGATGGAGCCCACCACGACCACCACGCTCGCCGTGATCAGCGCCGCAATGGTCAGGCCCATGAACAGCACAAAATTGTAATGCACGCCCAGATTCTTAGAAAAGTCCTTGCCCATGCCCACAATGTTAAAGTGATTGGCAAAGGCGAATGCGAGAATCACCAGCGGCACCACCAGATAGACCAGCTCATACCGTCCGCGCAGAACCATGGAAAAATGACCCACCAGCCAGGTGGACAGCGCCTGCGTCATCTCGTATTTGTACGCAAAGTAATTGGTGATTCCATTGATCACGTTGCCAAACATGATGCCCACCAGCGGAACCATCACCGTATCCTTGAACTGGATTCGCTGGATAAACCACACGAAGATCCACGTGCCGAGCGTAGCCGTCACGAACGCAAAGGCCGCGCGGCCCCAGATTGTCGAACTCGGCATAAACAACAGCGCCAAGAGAATGCCAAACTGCGCCGATGAAATCGTCGCGCCCGTCGTCGGGGAAACGAACTTATTCATGCACAGCTGCTGCATGATCAATCCCGCCACGCTCATGCCCACGCCGGTGCACAGAATCGCAAGCAGGCGCGGCAGGCGGGAAATCAGCAAAATCTCCAATTGCTCCATATCTCCCGACAGCAGAGACGGAATATCCAAATCGATGACGCCCACAAAGATGGAAATCACTGACACAATTGCCAGACAGCACGCAAGCGTCACTGTGATCATACGGCCTTTGATATGAAACGCCTCCTCTCCCAAATCGTTAGCCCAACATAACCCTCTGTCAAAAAAAATATCCGCTTTCGCGGATACCCAGCCGTTTTATTCAGCTAACAACAGGTCACATTATAGCATAAGGCCCCTGCCAAAGCAACCCCCTTTTTCCATTGTGAGCAAATCTGTATGCTTTCAATTAAAAACAGAAAAAACCATGCGCGTCTTGCTGAAATGTCCGTGCCATTTCGCGCCGTGCGCGCTCCCACTCCCAAAGCACTTCATACTCCAAAGCATTTCTGTGCTCGCTGCCCGGTTTTTCACGCAATTTCCTGGCGGCCAGTGACCGCTCCCCTCCTAAATATCGCTGCAGATCACCCGATGAGCGCAAACGCGGCCGGTTTTTTCGCGGCTTCCTACCAAGCAAAAAAGCCCCCGAAAACCGCCCCCGCGATGGGGAAAGCGGCTTTCAGGGACCGGCTTCGTCAGCTTCTCCGCTCCTCGTCTGTTCGCCCCTTTCAGGCATCGCCGGCCTTCCGGGCGGCGTTTATCCCGCCTTGCGGGTGGTGAGAATCATCCCGAACAGCCCGCCCGCGGCCAGCCCCATGCCCAAATCTGCCAGATATGCCGTCAGCTGCGGATTTTGCCCGATCAGCAGACAATAGCACAGAATCCCCAGTGCCATATACAGCACGCCCACACACGCGCCGCGCATCGGGCCTCCGCTCTCTCCCGCTCCCATCGCCGAGGTCACGCCCGCGAGGATCGAAACGAATTTCACCACCTGATTGATCGCCGTGATTGCTCGGTCGCTGGCGTTCCACCAGTTGAGGATCAGCGCAAACACCGCCACACCGATGACCGTGATGCTCGCGGCGACGAGCACGCCCTTGAGGATTGCCCGCAGCGGGCTCTTCCCCTTCGTGCGCCGGTTGCCGCGCCGCATCTGGCGTTTGAACGAATCCAAGCCGCGCTCCTTGCGCGGCGCGAACGGCTGCGCCTGCCTGCCCTGCGCCTGTCTTTCCATGATTCCATCCTCCTCAGCCCATAAAAAAATCCCGCTTTGCCTAGTCCACCCTATGACAAAGCGGGATTCGTTATTCACCTTAAAATCAGATGAGCTGCTCGGCGTCGTTGGTCACGGAGAGCTGCTCGACATTGCGGATCGCCCAGCGCGCAAAGACCATCTGGGTCTTCGCCTCGCCGACCTCCACGGTCAGCACATCGTCCTTGATCCTGACGATGGTGCCATAGATGCCGCCGATGGTGCAGATACGGTCGCCCACCTTGAGTTTATTGAGCATCTCCTTGGCTTCCTTATCCTTCTTGCGCTGCGGGCGGATGAGGACAAACCAGAACACCACGAAGACGAGGATCAGCGGCACAAACTGAATCGCATAGTAAATAAATGTCGCGCCGGCGGACATTTCCTCCACCGCCACCTCGCCGGCAGCAGCAGCGTCCGTGCCCACGGCGGCTGTGGCGTCAGCCAGCAGATTCATGAGGGCGTAATTCATGGGAAAGACACATCCTTTCAAATTTCGCTACATAGCAACTTCATTATTATACCCTGTTTATGCAGAAACTTCAAGGTCTGCATAGAAATTCGCGCACTGACCGCGATCAGAAGTTGCGGCTCATGTCATACCTGCTGAAGAAATCCCTGCGGAATTCCTCGAACCTGTCCTCCTCAATCGCCTTGCGGATGCGCTCCATGAGGCGCAGCAGATAGCGCAGGTTGTGGATGGTCGCCAGCCGCCCGCCGGTGATTTCGCCGGCCTTGATCAGATGGCGGATGTACGCGCGCGAGAAGTTGCGGCAGGCGTAGCAGTCGCACCCCTCCTCCAGCGGGCCAAAGTCGCGCGCATATTGCGCATTGCGGATGACCAAACGGCCGTTGTCCGTAAAGCAGGTGCCGTTGCGCGCCACGCGCGTGGCCAGCACACAGTCAAACATGTCAATCCCGCGATATACACCCTCGACCAGACAATCCGGGCTGCCCACGCCCATCAGGTAGCGCGGCTTGTTGACCGGCATATACGGCATCATCGCATCGAGCATGCCGTACATGACCGGCTTGGGCTCGCCCACGGACAGGCCGCCGATGCCATACCCCGGGAAATCCATGTCGGCAAGCACCTTGGCGCTCTCGATGCGCAGATCCTCATAAAATGCGCCCTGCACGATGCCGAACACCGCCTGATCCTCGCGCGTGTGATACGCCTTGCAGCGCTGCGCCCAACGGTGCGTGCGCTCCATGGCCTCTTTGGCCGTGCGGTGATCGCAGGGATACGGCGAACAGACGTCAAACGCCATGGCGATATCGCTGCCCAGCGCCTCCTGAATCTGCATGCTGGTCTCCGGGCCGATGAACATGCGGCTTCCATCGAGATGGCTCTGAAAATTCACGCCCTCCTCCTTGATCTTGCGCAGGCCGGAGAGCGAGAAGACCTGGAATCCGCCGGAATCCGTGAGAATCGGCTTGTTCCAGCTCATAAACCTGTGCAGCCCGCCCGCTTCGCGGATGAGCTCCTCGCCGGGGCGCAGATGCAGGTGATAGGTATTGGAGAGAATGATCTGCGCGCCAACCTCGTCAAGCTCGCGCGGGGTCATGGCCTTGACGGTCGCCTGCGTGCCCACGGGCATGAAAATGGGCGTCTGAATGTCGCCGTGGGGCGTGTGCACCACGCCGCGGCGAGCGTGGGTTTTGGCGTCCTTCTTGACGAGATCAAATGTGATTGCGGGGGGCATAGTCCTCTTCCTTTCCTGTACGCTGCGCTGAACACGCGCAGGCAATCTATGGCAGCCGGGCTGCAGCGCTCCGCTGTCCCGGTGGGAAGCCGATCAATCCGGTCCGGCTTTTCTCCGTTCTATTCCTCGTCCGGTCTTTTACCTAGAATCATCATCGCATCCCCGAAGCTGAAGAAGCGATAGCGTTCCCTGACGGCAATTTCATAGGCGGCCAGCGCATTCTCCCTGCCCATCAGCGCGGAGATCAGCATCAGCAGCGTGCTCTGCGGCAGATGGAAATTGGTGATCAACGCGTCAACGGCCTTGATCTTCACGCCGGGCGTGATGAAAATCTGCGTAAACCCGCTGCCGGGATGCACGACGCCGTCCTCCGTGGCGACGGTTTCCAGCGTGCGCACGCTCGTCGTACCGACGCAAACGATCCGCCCGCCGCGCGCACGCGCCGCGTTGATCGCCCCGGCCTGTTCGGGCGTGACCTCATAATATTCGCTGTGCATGTGGTGGTCGGCCACATCGTCCTCCTTGACCGGGCGGAACGTGCCGAGGCCCACGTGCAGCAGCACCGGCACCACGTCGATTCCCTTTGCCCTGATGCGCTCGAGCAGCTCCGGCGTAAAATGGAGACCGGCCGTCGGCGCGGCGGCGCTGCCGTCCACCTTGGCATACACGGTCTGGTAGCGCGTGCGGTCCGCGAGCTTCTCGTGGATGTATGGCGGCAGGGGCATCTGCCCCAGGCGGTCAAGCACATCCTCAAACACGCCCTCGTAGAAAAAGCGAACGGTGCGCCCGCCATCCTCCGAAACGGCCAGCACCTCGGCGATCAGCTCCCCCTCGCCAAAGACGAACCGCGCGCCGGGCCTGGCCTTTCTGCCGGGCTTCAGGATGACCTCCCAGTCCGTCAAATTGAGGCGGCGCAGCAGCAGGAATTCGATGGCGCCGCCTGTTCCCTCCTTCACGCCGTACAGGCGCGCGGGGATCACGCGCGTCTGGTTGACGACCAGCACGTCGCCGGGATTCAGATAATCGATCACATCCCGAAAGATCCTGTGCTCAATCCCGCCCGTATCGCGATGATACACCAGCAGGCGGCTGCTGTCCCTCGGCTCCGCCGGGGTTTGCGCAATCAGCTCCTGCGGAAGCTCGTAATTAAAATCAGATGTCTTCATGATTCAGCCTTCTCAATCCAAAAGCGATGTCTGTCCCTCCGCGCCGGTCTGCGTGCGGCGCTCCGGCGGCATGGGAATCTTCATATGATCATAGGCCGCCTGCGTACAGATGCGCCCCCGCGGGGTGCGCATGATAAATCCAAGCTGCATCAGATACGGCTCGTAAACGTCCTC
>JAUNJB010000006.1 GCA_030535375.1 Clostridia bacterium
AGTGGTGGCGGCAACACCGGGGATAACGATGACGATGATCAGAGCGGCACGCAAACCCCTTCGGCGGAGTTTGATGTGAGCGTATCGGGCGATCAGAGCGGCACCGTCACCGTGGCGGTTACGGGCGGCAACGGCTCGAAGATGAACGCCTACCTTGAAGGCAACGGTGTCAATCAGGAGAAAGAGATCGAAAACGGTCAGGCGGTCTTTACGGGCCTGCAGCCGGGCGAGTACAGTGTGCTTGTCGGTTATGTGGATTACGTCGATGGGATTGCCGACATCACGAAGACGGTGACGGTGCCCACGGAGATTGAAGCGGTTGAGGCGCCCAAGCTGATGCTGTACAGCGTGGTGCCCGCGGCCGCTGGAGCCAGCACCGGCAGCATTACCGGCACGATTTCCTTTGGCGGCGACAAGGATATGGTAGCCAAGCTCTATCAGAAGGGCAGCGACGTACAGATCGACGAGAAGATCATCGGGCTGAGCAGCGACGGAAGCTTTACGTTCGACGGCCTTGCCGCCGGGGATTACACGATCAAGTTCTACTACTATGGCGAGGGCGCAGATGGGCCGAAGCTTACCCTTGACTATACGGTGCAGGAGAAGCTGCCGACCGCGATTGCCATTATGGCTGCGGCGACCACGGGTGACAACCGCGTCGATGTCAAGGTGACGACTGCCAGCAATCTGCCTGTCGTCGTGAAGCTGATGCTGAACGGGCAGGAGAAGCTCAGCCAGGAGATTGCGGCCGGTTTGGGCAGCGTGGCCTTTGAGGGGCTGGCTGCGGGCACCTATTCCGTCTCCATCAACTACAAGGACGACCAGGGCGTCAGTGCGACGGTGATCAGCGATCTCGTCGTCACCGAGAAGCCCAAGGCGATTGCGATTACGCAGGTCGTGCCTGGTGAAAATCAGCTGGTTGTCGTCGGTACGGCGCAGCCGGATACCAATGTGACCCTTTCTACCACCCCCGCCACGACTTCCACCGTGGTCAAGAGCGACGCAAACGGCATCTTTACGGCCGTGCTGGCGTGCAGCGCCGGCACCTACACCGCCGTGACCGCGCAGTATGGCGCCGATGCGTCGAGCGCGGTACAGGTTACCGGCACGTTTGTGGTGACTGCGCCGGCGGTGCAGCCCAAGCTGGTCGTGGATACCGTGACGGTGAACAGCACCACCGTCATCGGCCTGACCTCTCCGGGCGTGGTAGTCACGATGGCGACCTCCGATTATACCCAGACCGTGACGGCCGATGAGCGCGGCGTGCTGCGCTTCTCCCTGCCGCACACCTATCTCAAGGGCGCAGTCTTTACGTTCACCGTATACTACGGCACGAATAATGCGCAGAGCTTTACCCAGCAGGCTACCGTTGAGAGCGCGCCGTACTATGGCTTGCTCAAGCTGGGCTCCACGGGCGATGATGTCTATCGCCTGACGCAGCGCCTGGCCGAGCTCGGCTATCCGATCACCGCTACGTCGGTGTATACCGAGGCTGTCCGCAGCGCGGTGCGCCTGTTCCAGAGCAACAACGGCCTGAGCGTTGACGGCATGGCCGGTGTGCTCACGCAGACCGCGCTCTACTCGGTGAGCGCGATTGGTCAGGGCGAGGGCACGGTGTATCCGACGTTTGTGCGCGGCGACCGCGGGCAGGCGCTGATTTACACCCTGCAGCAGCGCCTCAAGGAGCTGGGCTATTACACGATCAAGGTGGACGGCATCTTCGGCAGCGGCACGCAGCGCGCGGTGCGTCTGTTCCAGCAGGTCAACGGCCTGACCGTGACCGGCAAGGCGGATAACGCGACGCAGACCCTGCTCTACTCCTCCTCCGCGAAGGCCAACCCCGGCGGAGTGATCACGGGCGACTACACGACGCTCTCCCGTTCCAGCCGATATAACGCCAAGGTGGTGACGCTCCAGCGCCGTCTCAAGGATCTGGGCTACCTGGCCGGCTCGGTGGATGGCTATTTCGGCAGCCAGACCTACCGCGCTGTGCGCAGCTTCCAGAGCCGCAACGGCTTGAGCGTGACCGGCGTGGCCGACGCCTATACGCAGGAGGTGCTCTACTCCTCCTCCGCGAAGGCGGCGTCCAGCTCCTCCTCTTCCAGCACCTCGACGGGCTATCGCTTGCTGTACTGGGGCTGCAAGGGCGACGCGGTCAAGCGCCTGCAGACCGCGCTGATCAACGCGGGTTACAAGTCGCAGGTCCGCACGGCGGACGGCATCTACGGGCAGTGGACGTATGACGGCGTGCGCGCCTTCCAGAAGGATCACGGCCTGGCCGTGGATGGCATCGCGGGCAAAAATACGCAAAATGCCCTGTATGGCACCAACTATTAAGTGATACGCATTTCCCTCTCCGTCATGTTTGCGGCGGAGAGGGATTTTCCATCGATGAATCAGTGTTTCAGGAGGTTGTTGAATGAGGCGTCCCTTCTTTTTCCTGCTGATTGTTCTGCTGCTCCTGCCGTGTGTGCTGGCACAGGCGGCGGAGCTGCGCGTCGATTTTTACGATGTGGGCAAGGCGGATGCCATGCTCATCACCACGCCGGACGGCACGCGCGTGCTCATCGACACGGCCACCAATAAGGAGGGCAAGGCGCTCGTCAAGCGCTTTGAGGAGGAAGGAATCGACACGATCGATCTGATGCTCATCACGCACTTTGACAAGGATCATGTCGGCGGAGCGGACAAGATCCTGGAGGATATCCGCGTCGCGCAGGTGATCGTGCCGACGTATGATAAGGAGAGCAACCAATACGAGCAATTTGTGGAGGCGCTCCAGAAGAGCCTTCAGACGCAGGTGACGCGCATGGGCGCGGCCGAACGGATCGATCTTCAGCTGGGCGACGTGCAGATGTACATAACCGCCGCGCACGAGACTGACTATGGAGAGGATGAAGAGAACGATTTTTCCCTGGCCGTGAGGCTCACATACGGGGATACGCGCTTCTTCTTTACCGGAGATGCGGAGGCTCCGCGTCAGAGCGAGCTGCTGAAGGAGGGCGATGTGGCCTGCGATGTGCTCAAGGTGCCCTATCACGGCCGGCTGGTGAGCGTCAGCGAGCGCTTTTTGACGGCCGCCGGCCCGAGTATCGCTTTTATCACGGACAGCGACGAGGAGCCTGCCAATCCGCTCGTGGTCGCGCTGCTCGAGCGCCTGGGTGCGCAGGTATACTGCGCCAAGGATGGCGGCATCACTGTCGTTTCGGACGGAAAGACGGTTTCCGTCAAGTGAGCATGTGGCACAAATGTTGCCGGTGATGCGCGGGATAAGCATTGACAGCTGAAATCGGCGTGGTATAATGCTGTTAGCGGAGTGTGGCGCAAAGAATCCGCACACATCCGCAGATTGTAAACATATGAGGAGGTTGTCATATGGATCAGAAGGTCTCTGCGCTGCTCAACGAGCAGATCAACAAGGAACTCTACTCGGCGTATCTGTATCTGGATATGGCCAATTTCTATTCGTCCAAGGGCCTGGACGGCTTTGCCAACTGGTATGAGATCCAGGCGA
The DNA here is from genome assembly GCA_030535375.1 of Clostridia bacterium. GTDB lineage: Bacteria > Bacillota > Clostridia > Christensenellales > Aristaeellaceae > Ventricola. Next base: position 3,515 of record JAUNJB010000006.1, read on the forward strand.
AGGAAGAGCAGGATCACGCGATGCTGATCTATCAGTATCTGCACAACAACGGCGAGCCCGTTACGCTGGAAGCGGTCGCCAAGCCGGATAAGGTCTTCAAGACGCTCAGCGATCCGCTGACCGCTGCGCTTGAGCACGAGAAGTACGTCACATCGCTGATCAACGCGATCTATGCCGCGGCCCAGGATGTGCACGACTACCGCACGGTGCAGTTCCTCGACTGGTTCGTCAAGGAGCAGGGCGAGGAGGAGAAGAACTCCGGCGATATGATCACCAAGATGGAGCTCTTCGGAAGCGATGCCAAGGGACTGTATATGCTCAACAGCGAGCTCAAGACACGCGTGTATTCCGCGCCGTCTCTGGAGCTGTAATCGATCAATTGCAAAGGGCGGGCAGGAATGTCCGCCCTTTATCATGCCGGCGCCGTGCCCCAAAAAGATGGGAACCCCTCTTGCAAGAATCGCAAAAGGGGTTCCTTTTGTTTTGTCAGGAATGGTGGGAGGAATGCTTCCCGGGCCGGGGCAGCGTGGCGGCCAGCTGCTCGAGCATGGACCGGTCGGAGGGGCTCAGGCTGCGGTATATGATCAGCAGCTTGCGTTCCTTGTCCGTCAGGCATTCCAGGCAGCCATGATTTTGCGTGCATGAGGGGGTATCCCCATCGCTCAGAAGATCCGAAACATGCACATTCAGAATCTCGCATAGGTGGGTGAGCGTGGTCAACGTAGGGCGCTTTTTCCCGGCACAGATCTGGCTGACATAGGAAGGTGTGATTCCGGCGCGGGCAGCGAGCGCCTTTTGGGTGAGTCCTGAACGTCTGAGTGCGGCGGAGAATTTCGTGGAAAAAGCGGTTTGCATAGTATTCCTTCCTGATGTACGCCTTTGTAATGGGGAAATGTGAAGCCACGGGTTTGATGAAAACCTGTTCCTGCCTATCATACGATATTTAAAATCGCATGTCAATGCAAATGTGATTTATATAATCTTATTTTTTCTATCATAAGACTTATAATATCCTACATGTGGAATGGCGCATGGAGGTGAGCGGATGTACGAGGAATTTTTCATGGAACGCCTCAATATGCTGAGACGGCAAAAGGGCGTTTCGGCACGCGAGATGAGCTTGGCCATCGGCCAGAATGACAGCTACATCAACAGGATTGAAAATGGAAAAAGCTTTCCTTCGATGCAGGTATTCTTTTACATCTGTGAGTATCTCGATGTGACGCCAAGGGAATTTTTTGACGATGCCAATGCCGCGCCCCAGCATGTTCACGAGATTGTGCGGTCGCTGAGAAAATTCGACGCCGAGCAGTTGGACGCTATTCTGGCGCTGATTCAAAAGGTGAGCTGACGGATCAGAGGGCGTGATTTCGGAAAGATGCGGATGAGCCTCTTATTGTATCCCAATGTCGGAAAAAACCGTGCCCTTCCAGCAATCGGGGTATCTGGAAGAGGCACGGTTTTTTACTTTATAGGAAATTGCGCGAAAAACCGAACAGCGAACACAAAAACACTTTGGAGTGTTAAAGTGCTTCGGAAGAGGGAGAGCGCACGGTGCGCTTTTTTGCTGTATGGCAAATTGCGTAAAAACCGGCCGCGTTCGCCGTAATCGGGCGATTTGCAGCGATTTTCGGAAGTGGAGGCGGCCACTGGCCGCTGCGCGAAAAACCGGACAGCGAGCACAGAAACACTTTGGAGTATTAAAGTGCTTCGGAAATGGGAGAGCGCACGGTGCGCTTTTTGTGCGGCGGATGGAAAGCCGGTATTACACGCCCAGCAGCCTCACGCGCTTCATGCCGCTGATGGCCTGTACCTGGGAGAGTAGCCCCTCCTGCGCGGCGGCGGGCACGGCGTCGATATCCACGACCGATACGGCCATGTTCCCGCGGGAACGGTTGACCAGGTCCGAGATGTTCAGGCCGAAGCCGGCGACCGCGGAGGTGATGGAGCCCAGCACATTGGGGACGTTTTCGTGGATGCAAAGGAGGCGCGGCTTGCTCACCGGCGCGACATCCACGGCGGGGAGATTGACGCTGTTGCGGATGATGCCGGATTCGAGGAAATCGCGCGTCTGCGCGGCCGCCATGACGGCGCAGTTTTCCTCGCTTTCGGGCGTGGAGGCGCCCAGATGCGGGATGGCGATGACGCCCTCCACGCCCAGCAGCGCGTCGCTCGGGAAGTCCGTGACGTAGCAGGCGACGCGTCCGTCGCCCAGCGCCTCGATCAGCGCGGCATCATCCACCAGGCCGCCGCGGGCGAAATTCATGATCCGCACGCCCTTGCGGCACAGCGACAGTGCCCGCGTTCCGATCATGCCGCGGGTCTTGTCGGTGAGCGGAACGTGCACGGTGATGAAGTCGCAGGAGGAGAACAGCGTATCCAGCGAGGTTTCCCGGCGGATGGAGCGGGAGAGCTTCCAGGCGTGTTCCACGGAGATCATCGGATCATAGCCCACAACCTCCATGCCCAGCGCGATGGCGGCATTGGCCACCAGCACGCCGATTGCGCCCAGGCCGATGACGCCCAGCGTCTTGCCGCGAAGCTCCGGGCCCACAAAGGCGCCCTTGCCCTTTTCAACGGCCTTTTCGACCGCGGCGCCCTGGCCCTTGAGCGTGCGCGCCCACTCAATGCCGCCTACGATGTTGCGGCAGGACAGAAGCATGCCGGCCAGCACCATTTCGCATACGCCGTTGGCGTTGGCGCCCGGCGTGTTGAACACGCAGATGCCGCGGTCGCTGCACGCGTCGACCGGGATATTGTTGTAGCCCGCGCCCGCGCGCGCGATGGAGAGCACGCTGTCGGGGATGACGGCGTCATGCATGGACGCGGAACGAACGAGAACGGCGTCCGGCGCAGCCGCGTCATCGCTGACGTGATAGTGCTCGCCAAGCTGGGTGTAGATGGCGGAGGAAATCGCGTTGAGGGTTTTGATCTGATATTCCATGGCGATGGCCTTCTTTCTGATCGAGTAGGAGGATGATGCCCCCGGAGGGCTCATTTGTTGTGCGTTTCGAAGTCCTTCATGAACGAGACAAGCGCGCGGACGCCCTCGATGGGCATCGCGTTGTAGATGCTTGCGCGCATGCCGCCGACGATGCGGTGTCCCTTGAGGTTCACCAGGCCCTGTGCGGCCGCCTCCTTGACGAACTGCGCGTCGAGATCGGCGCTGCCTGTGACGAAGGTGACATTCATGCGGCTGCGGTCCCTGGCACAGGCCGTGCCCTTGAACAGCTGGCTGTTGTCAAGGAAATCGTAGAGCAGGTTTGCCTTCTCGATGTTGATCTTCTCAAGCGTCTTGACGCCGCCCTGGGCCTTGATCCACTCAAAATTCAACCCGGCCAGATAAATGCCGAAGCAGTTGGGCGTGTTGAGCATGCTGTCCGCGTCGGCCATCTTCTTGAAGTTCATGACCTTGGGCGTGATGGGCAGCTCGTGCCCCATCAGATCCTCGCGCACGATCAGGATGACCACGCCCGCCGGGGCGACGTTCTTCTGCGCGCCGGCGTAGATCACGCCGAATTTGCTGACATCATAGACCTCGCTCAGGATGTTGGAGGACATATCCGCGACCAGCGGCACATCGCCGGTCTGCGGGATGTGATCCCACCGCGTGCCGTAGATGGTATTGTTGGTGGTGATGTGAACGTACTTGGCGTCCGCGGAGAGGGTGTATGCCGGAATATGGGTGTAATGATCCTCCCGGGAGGAGCCCGCCACGACGACCTCGCCGTACTTCTTCGCCTCCTCAAGGGCGTTGTGCGCGAAGTTGCCGGAATCGACATAGTCGGCCTTGCCACCGTCCATCAGGTTCATGGCCACGGCGGAGAACATCGCCGTAGCGCCGCCCTGAACGAACATGATCTTGTAGTTCTCCGGCACATTCATGACCTCGCGAAGATCCGCGACGGTCTTGTTAAAAATCTCCAGGTACATCTTGGAGCGGTGGCTCATCTCCATCACGGACATGCCGGTGCTGCCGTAGCACAGCAGTTCCTTCTGCGCCCTTTCGAGAACCTCAAGCGGCAGCATGGACGGACCGGGTGCAAAATTATATACGCGATCCATGGACAATATGACCTCCTCTTTCCTTTTCAATCCTAAAATGCAGGATAGAAACGCAAAAGCGTCTTTTGGTGTTGATTTCCTATATTAACACGAAAAAGCGGAAAATTCAATGGCAGCGGCCAAAAACTGTGAATGTTTTGACAAAATGTCAATTTTAGCCCGAATCACGCCGACTAAACTACAAAGAAAAAGAGCCGTCCTGCTCTTGGAAGGACGGCTTTGAACGGTGCGGTTTACCGGAGGGTTTCGCCGAGGGTTTGGCCAACGTGGTACGCGGAGGCGATGACCCAGGTCAGCATGCCGGTCTCCGTATCGCCCTGGGAGCCGGAGACGAGCTCGCCCACGCCGTACAGATTGGGGATGGGGTTGCCATCGGTATCGAGAATCTGCAGGTTTTCATCGGCGATCAGGCCGCCCAGCGCCTTGCTGTGGCGCAGGCGCAGCTCCAGGATATAGATCGGGCCCTCAATCGGTTCGCTGACGGTGTGGCCAAAGTCCGTATCCTCGCCGGCGGCGACTATCTCATTGTAGCGGGCGATCGTCTCGGTGAGCGCCGCGCCGTCGATTCCGGCAGCTTCGGCGGCCTCAGCGGCCGTATCCCCCTTCACCATGATGGGATAGATGCTGTCCTGTGCCAGCCAGCCGTCCACGTCTTCCGCGGTAAAGAAGACGTGACCGAAGTTGATGCCCGCACCCTTGAGCTGATCATAGCCGTTCTGATTCATGACCAGATAGACGGCGTGGTTCTCCTGCGCCTTGTAAACCTCGATCTGCTCGGCGGAGGAGGCTTCCTCGTTCATGACACGGACGCCGCTCTGGTTGACGATGATGGAGCCGGTGGTGGAGGTGATCGACGCCTGGGAGGAGGTGTAGGTGCCGGCGTGCTCGGAGGTGGCGATGCCCGCGGGGCTGACCTCCACCCATTCCAGATGGTTCACGGCCGCGCCGACCTCCTGCGCCATGAGGATGCCGTCGGCGGTCAGGTAGACGGGCGCAGTGTTGATGGTGTCGGGCAGATAGTAGGTGCTGACGATGTCGTCGTTGCCGGAGTAGCTGCCGGTGGCAAGCACGACGGCCTTGGCGCTGATGACGTAGGTGGTGCCGTCGGCGGCCAGCGCTCTGACGCCGGTGACCGCGCCGCTTTCATCCGTCAGGAGCTCCTTGACGTCCGTGGAGAGCATGTATTGGAGGTTTTCGGTCTGCTTGGCGATCTCGGAGATCGTAGCGATGAAGCCGGCACCGCCGTTGTTCATGCTGTACAGGGCGTAGCTGGGGTTGGAGCGGGGAGAGGGCTCGGAGGAATAGGTGATTTCCACGCCGAGTCCGCGCAGATAGTCGACGGCGGGGCCGCTCTCATAGGCGAAGATGTGCGTCAGTTCCGGGATGTTCAGGTTGTTGCCGTGCTCGGCGACGTAGGCCTCCAGCACGCTGGGATCGTCGTGTTCGCCCAGTTCCTTGAGCTCGGCCGTCGCGGCGACCGTCAGGCCGCCGCCGCAGGTGACGGTCGCGCCGCCCGGGAAGGACATCTTTTCCAGCAGCGCGACGGAGATGCCCTGCTGCGCAAGGCTGACCGCGGCGGTTAATCCGCCGCCGCCGGCGCCTACCACGACGACATCGGCAGCCGTCGTAACGGTTTCGGTGCTCGTCTGCCTTTCAGCCGCGGTTTGCAGGGCGCCCACATCGCCGCCCGCCTGCTCGACAGCGAGCGCGACGGCCTCGATGATCGCATCGCTGGTAATCGTCGCGCCGGCGATGGCATCCACGGCCAGGGATTGATTGTTCACGATCGCCTCGGGGATCTGCTCGATGGCGGCGTCGCTGATGCCGGCGGTCTCCTGATGGGCGGTGACGGCGACATGCTCGATGGCGCTGTCGGTAAACGTGACTTCAATGGTCATCTCGCCGTTGCGGCCGTTGACCGTAACGGGATAGGTGCCGGCGGTGAAGGCCGGGGTTTCTGCCGACGCTGCCGCGCAGCAGATGCAGAGCGCTGCAATCAGCAGCATGCTGAGGATGCGTTTCATTCTTCTTCCTCCTTTGGTTATACGCGGTGAAACCGCTTATCCTCAGCATAAACCCTTCATAATATGAAGGGTCAAGTACGGGTACTGAAAAACTGTGTTATTTAAAGGCTTTTTGCGGCGGGCTCGCACGGGGAAAGGAGGGATTGTGCGGAATCATCCGTGACGGGCAGCAGCGCATAGTGGTAGTAGATGCCGTCGGCGCTCCCGGAGGTGAAGGGCAGAAAGAGCAGGATATCCCCGTTAAGGGCCAGGCGGTGCGCCTCCATGAAGTCGAGAGCAAATTGCAGGTGCCGCACATAGCTGTCGATGGAGGCGGCCGGGCAGGTAAAATAGGCTTTCACGCATGTCCTGGAGGGGATGTGAATGGCGCCTTCCATCCGAAGGCCGTAGGCGTGCGCATGCGCCTCCTCGATGCCGTAGCAGATGTCATAGACATGCTTGCCGTCGGCCAACGCACTGCGGGGGATCAGATCGACATCCTGGCGAAGAAACGCGTACTCGTTCAGGCTTTTGAGGAAGGCGCGTCCGGGAATCGATCTGACGGTTTCGCCTTCCAGCACGGGATAGAGATAATAGCCGGGGCTTGTGACCAGATCGCAGGTGCCCTGCTTCTCCTGAATCTCGCGGATGGAGGCGGTCAGGGCGTCAAGCGCCTTTTTCCTGCGCTCGAGCATGACGATTTCATCGCCGAGCAGATCGCTCTGCCGGTCAAGCGAGCGGATGATCTCCTCGTAATTCATGTTGTTCATCATCCGGGTGATGTCCTTCATCTTAAAGCCGAATCCCTGCAGAATCCGGCTCTTAATCAGCGCGGTGAAGGCGTTGAAATCGAACACACGGTAGTTGTTGGAGGCGGAACGGTCGAGGCGAAGAATGCCATAGCGTTCATACATGCGGATGGTTTGCGGCGATATGCCGAAGAGCCCGGCCAGGCTTTGCAGTGTGATCATAGGGGGATACCTCGCTGCGTTCTTGATTTCTTTGCTCATTATACCATTCTGTGCGGGAAATTCAAGCAAGGCGCTTTCGATGGGGCGGAGGTGCCGCTCACGATCCGTAAAAAGAATGAAAGAGATCTATTGCCTTATTTTAACCATGATGATATAATGATAAAAATACAAAGGGCTTTTATCGGAGGGTGCTTACAGGAACTGGAAATGTGTGGTTGAAGGAGGAATGTACAGTGAAACGGATTCTGACACTTGTAATGCTGCTTTCGCTTGCAGCCGTATGCCTGCTGGCCCCGGCTTCGGCCCTGGCCTATTGGGACTACAATTCGCAGCTGGCGCTCATGGATGACGATCTTCCTGAGCTTTACGGGACGCTGAACCAGAAGATGGCCACGCGCACGGGCCCCGGTACCGAATTCACGGAGCCGGGAACCTTCATGGCCAAGGGGGATCGGGTGCGGATCATCTCGGTGTCCATTGATGAAAACGATGTGCCGTGGGTGCAGGTGGATCTGACCTATGGAAGGAAGCATATTCGCGCCTACACGGGCCTGAAGCGCTTTGACGGCGTGAAGCTGAATGACATCCCCCGGGAATTCAACTACGGCATCGAGAGGGAGCTCACGCAGGATGTCACGCCGCTTTACGGGCCCGGCTCCAATTATTCCGCATACTCCTTCACGCTGAAGGCCGGGCGCAGTGTGACCCTTATTGATGATGAAAACGGCTACGCGATGTGCGAGTTTTACGCCAAGAGCGAGCAGCAATGGTATCGCGTCTGGATTCCGCAGGGGGCGCTTTTCTGAGCGGAGGCATGAAAACTGGCCTCTTGACGATGAAACATGTTTGTGCTATGCTAAACGCACAGAGGGGAAACTTGGCTTCCCCGTTGAGCGATATGACTGGCGGAAGTGGACGAACCACGGGAAGTATCGCGGCGCGTAAGCGCTTTTATGCCGACCGTCTGGGCGCACTGAGTACATCGGTGCGCCTTTTTTGCAGGCCACCGGAGATCAAGGAGGTTTTTGCTTATGAAGAGCGATATCGAGATCGCGCAGTCCTGCCGGATGAGGCCCATCGAGGAGATCGCCGCCAAAGCGGGCGTGCCGCTTGAACTGCTTGAAAACTACGGGCGCTACAAGGCGAAGGTGGATTATCTGGCGCTCTCTGAGCGGCCCATGAAGGGCAGGCTCGTGCTGGTCACCGCCATCAATCCGACGCCCGCGGGCGAGGGCAAGACGACCGTGTCCATTGGCCTGGCCGACGCGCTCAATCTGGAGGGGCACAACGTCTGCCTGGCGCTGCGCGAGCCGTCTTTGGGCCCGGTGTTCGGCGTGAAGGGAGGCGCGGCGGGCGGCGGCTATGCGCAGGTCGTCCCGATGGAGGATATCAACCTGCACTTCACCGGGGATATGCACGCCATCACTGCGGCCAACAACCTGCTGGCAGCGATGGTGGACAACAGCATTCAGCAGGGCAATCCGCTTTCCATCGATCCGCGCCGTGTGACATGGAAGCGCTGCATGGATATGAATGACCGTCAGCTGCGCAGTATCATCGGCGGTCTGGGCGGCAAGGTCAACGGCACGCCGCGCGAGGACGGCTTTGACATCACCACCGCCAGCGAGATCATGGCGACGCTCTGTCTGTCCGCCTCGATTGCCGATCTGAAGGCGCGCATCGCGCGCATCGTCGTCGCGCGCACCTACGACGATAAGCCCGTTACGGCGGGCGACATCAAGGCGCAGGGCGCGGTGACCGCCCTGCTCAAGGATGCGCTGCGCCCGAACCTGGTGCAGACGCTCATCGGGACGCCCGCGTTTGTGCATGGCGGGCCGTTTGCCAATATCGCGCACGGCTGCAATACCGTTATCGCCACCAAAACCGCGCTGCGTCTGGCCGACGTCGTGGTGACGGAGGCGGGCTTCGGCGCGGATTTGGGCGCGGAGAAGTTCATCGATATCAAGTGCCGCATGGCGGGGCTGACGCCCAGCGCCGTCGTGCTGGTGGCCACCGTGCGCGCGCTCAAGAGCCATGGCGGCGTGGCCAAGGCCGATCTGGGCCGGGAGAATCTCGCGGCGCTGGAGAGCGGCCTTGCCAATCTTCGCCGCCATCTGCGCAATATTCGCGAGGTGTGGGGGCTGCGCCCGGTTGTGGCGCTCAACCGCTTTGTGAGCGATACCGACGCGGAGATTGAGCTGGTGCGCCGCGCATCCGCCGAGGCAGGTGCGAAGGTCGCGCTGTGCGAGGTCTGGGCCAAGGGCGGCGAGGGCGGCCGCGAGCTGGCGCGCCTGGTCATGGAGGAAGCCGCGCAGGCCGACGCGTCGCAGTTCTCCTTCACATATCCGGACGAGCTGCCGCTGGCGGACAAGATCCGCGCCGTCGCCGCGCGCATCTACGGGGCAAAGGATGTCTCCTTCGCACCCGCTGCGCTCAAGGCACTGCGCCAGCTGGAGGATGAGGGCTGCGGCCGGATGCCGGTGTGCATCGCCAAGACGCAGTATTCCTTTTCGGACGATCCCAAGAAGCTGGGCGCGCCGGAGGGATTCACGCTGACCATCCGCCAGGTGAAGGTCAGCGCCGGTGCGGGCTTTGTGGTTGCGCTCTCGGGCGATATCATGACCATGCCGGGCCTGCCGAAGGTGCCCGCGGCGGTCAACATCGACGTGACGGACGACGGAAAGATCACCGGCCTGTTTTGATGAATCATGGGGCTGTCAGGCCAAGCATCCGGATATTCTAAGAAAAAACCAAGCATCCAAAGAGGTTTCCATCTGCCGCCGTCGGTGACGGAAACGGACAGATGGAAACGGAAAGCACGGGGTGTTGGGGGACTGGAGCCTGCCGCAGCCTATGGCGGATAGAGGCAGGCGGAACGTCGGGAAGGGCGCTGTCCCCGGCCTATGGCCGACGTGCCCGCTTCGCGAACGCGAGGAACGCGAAGGCGCGGCTATGCAAGTTCAGAGCCCCAGGCTCCTTGATTTGCTTAGACAATTGCTCTCTGAGAATGTCCGGAATGAACCTGGCAGCTCCATTCTTTTCTTGACCTGTACTGGAGAAATATGGAAGGGGGAGCGACGCATGAACGAAATTCTGGCCGCGCAGCTGGCGGACGACTTCTGCTGCACGCCGCAGGATGTGATGAGCCGCCGCAATGTGTTTACCGTCTATACCGCGCGCGAGGGCAGGCGGCGCTTCCATGAGACGAAGGAGTGCCTGCTCAAGATCGCCAGCGTGCACGGAAAGCTGCTGGTCACGGGCCGGGAGGACATCGTCGGCCTGTGCGCTGAGCGCTACGGGAGGACGGACGCTGCGTGGTTTATGGAGCCCGCTCCCCTGCGTGAGCTTGACGGCGTGCTGGCACAGTTTCATGCGCGCGTAGGGCAGGCGCATCCGTTCTTCATCCCGGGGCGCAAGGTGCACGTGAGCCTGAGCGGATTTGACGTGCACTGGTACGACGAGGAGGCTATTATGCAGTTTAAGGACTGCGGGCGGTATGGCGAGGCCTACGCCTTTTCGCCGGACGCGCCGGACGTGCTGGGCGTGTCGGCCTCCCGGGACGGCTTGATTCTGGGCATGGCGGGCGCCAGCCGCGACAGCGCGCGCATGCATCAGATCGGCATCGGTGTCGAGGAGCGCGCGAGGGGGCAGGGGCTGGCCGTCGGCCTGGTGGTGCTGCTCTCCGATGCGCTCATTTCGCGAGGGATTCTCCCGTTTTACGGTACGGCGATGTCGCATATCGCGTCGCAGCGCGTTGCCGTGAGGGCCGGGTTTGAGCCTGCATGGGCAGAGCTGTGCGCGGAGGCGTGCGATGATTAGCAAGATATACGGAGATTTACGATGATTAGCAAGGTATATCCATTCGGAACGCTGAAAAGCTACAAATATGTGGTCGTTCTCTCGCGATGCGAGGGAAGGATTCTCCTCAGCCGCCATCGGGCGCGCACGACATGGGAGACACAGGGAGGCCACGTGGAGCAGGGTGAAACGCCCTTGCAGGCCGCCAGGCGGGAGCTGTGGGAGGAATCCGGCGCGGTGGAGTACGACATTCGTCCGCTGTGCGATTACTGGGCGGGAGATGAGACGTCCGGTGCGAACGGGGCGGTATTTGCCGCCGAGATTCGCAGGCTGGGGCCGCTGCCGCAGAGCGAGATGGCGGAGGTGCGCACGTTTGACACCCTGCCGGAAAACCTTACCTATCCTGCCATCGCGTTGAAGCTGTTCGCGCGGCTGTGGGAGGATGAGCAGAGGGAGGGGATGGAACCGTGCAGATCCTGATCGGAACGACCAACCCCTCCAAGGTGACATACTTTGAGGAGCTGCTGGCGGGCGCGCGGGTGAGCTTTGTGACGCTGCGGGATTTGGGCATCACGGAGGAGCCACAGGAGGTTGGCGGCAGCCCGCTGGAGAACGCCATGATCAAGGCGCGCTTCTATGGGAGATATGCGCAGCCGGTGATCTGCGCGGACTCCGGACTGTATCTGGACGCGCTTGCGCTCGACGATCCCCGCCAGCCGGGGCTGCACGTGCGCAGGCCGCGCGGCGTGCGCCTCGATGATGAGCAGATGATCGCCCATTATGCCGGTCTGGTCCGCGAGCTTGGCGGCTGCGCACAAGCGTATTATCTCGATGGGCTTGCCGTTCAAGTGAGTGGTAAGGTCTGGGGACTTGAGGCGACGCGCGAGGAGGCTCGGGCGCGCATGTTTACGCTGATTGACACGCCGTGTGAGGCGCGGCGCGCGGGCTGGCCGCTGGACAGCATCTCGCTGGACCGGCGGGGTGTGCCATTCCTCAGCCCGGGGAGTGAACGTACGCCGCAGCAGGATTCGGCATATCGGGAGAGATTGGCCGCGTTTTTGAGGGAAAAGCTTCGCCTGCCGGATGATTCCCCTGTGTGAATCATCCGACAGGCGCAAACGGATATGGGGCCAAGGGCGAAGCCTGCCGCGTGCTGAGGACGAAACAGGCGGGCGGAGCGTGCGGAAACGAAAAGGGATCGCGCCGATTTCGTTTCCTTCGGGAGTAAGTATGCCGCAATAGCTGGGAAGCCAACCTGCCGGGATAGTCGCTATCCTATGTCAACAAACTGCCGCCTGGGGACGATACATCAAAGCGCACGCCATACAGGGGGCCGGCCGCACACATGTGAAGACGGCCAGGGTTGGCCGGCACGCTGCCTGCTGGATTATGTTGCTCAAAGCGTCTTTCTCCCTCCGGGGGAGAGCTTTTTTTGATTGACAAGAAATTGCGTAAAAATCGGGCGCGTTCGCCCTCATCGGATGATTTGCGGAGATTTTCGGAAGTGGGAGCGGCCGCTGGCCGCTAGAAAATTGCGCGAAAAACCGGGCAGCGAGCACAGAAACACTTTGGAGTGGGAAGTGCTTCGGATGTGGGAGTGCGCATGGCGCACTTTTTGTTTTGCGGTCTGAGAGGGGCTCATAGTCCCATCTTTTCGACATATTCTTCCAGACACCAGTTGTTGGCGGTCATCACCGCGGCGGCCTCCACGCCGACATAGCGGAAGTGCCAGGACTCCGCGAGGAAACCCGTGATGCTCTGTTTCTCCTCGGTGAAGCGGACGACAAATCCGTATTCGTGGCAGTGCTTGTGCAGCCATTTCTGCTGCTCGGTGCCGGTAAAGCTCACGCCCGGCACGGTGATGTCAAATGCGAGGCCTGTCTGGTGCTCGCTCGTTCCGGCGGGGGCGACGGTCTGATACGTCGCGGAAAGGCACCGTTCGGTGGACCAGCTGGGATTGTTCTTCTTGTAGGTGGCGACGGAGTTGTCCACCAGCTGCTGCTGATCGGCATAGCCGCGATAGGCCGAGGACACCTGCCAATTGCCGATGCCGTCCTCGATGGCGGCCTCAAGCATTTCGCCGAGCGCCTGCACGGCCGTGCGGTTGGCCTTGGTGCCGCTGTACTTGACCTTGAGCACATCGGAGGAAATCACGCTCTCGATGGTGACCAGATCGGTGGGCATATAGTTCTTGTCGAGGGTGTTGTCCCGGTTTACCAGGATCAAAAAGTCCATCGGAGGCGCCTCCGCGGCGGAGAGCGCGTCGCCGCTGTAGAGCAGCGCCTGCGTCATGGCGCCGGCCAGGCCGTCCGCGCTCAGTCCGTTGACCGCCTGAAACATGATCACGGCATCCTGCGTGTTGTTGCCGAAGGAGCCGTCTGCCGCGTCGTTCAGGTAGCCGAGCTCGATCAGCGCCTCCTGAAGCTTCTTGACATCGCTGCCGGTCGAGCCCTTTTTGAGCGTGCGTGCGGTCTCGGGCGTGGCGGTGAGGGCTGCGGTGGGCTGCGGCGTGGGTGTGGCCGCCGGATCGGGCGTCGGCGTATCGGGAATCAGATCCGCGCCGCCGAAGCCATATTGCGCGCCGAACGGCGCGTAGACCGCCGGTGTGGGGGTGACGGTGGGTTCCGGCTCGGGGGTGGGCTCTGCGGTTTCGGCGTTTTCGGGGACGGCCTGATCCGTGGCTTGCTCCCCGGGATCGATCTTCGGCATCAGCGAGGTCATGCCGACGCACACGAGCACCACCAGCATCACGGCCAAAGCCGCGATGAGCACGCGAAAGACGGGATTGTCCTGCGGCCTGCGCCGCTTTTTGCGGTGTGTGGGCCGCCTGTTTGTATTGCGCATGTGTCCTCCTGATAGATGACGGTGATATGTGGATGATGGAGACGGGCGGGGTCAGAAGATCCAACCGCCCGCGTCGATCAGCGCGTTTGCCCAGCTGCGGAGCTGATCCGTGGCACTGTCAAGCCGGCTTCTGTCCCCGACAAGGCCGTCCCCGGCCGCGATGCACTCGGTGATGGCGTCGTTGATCCATTGGCCGTAATGCAGCGTATCCTTATAATTGTAAAGATCGAGCACCCATTCCTCACGCGCGGAAAAGTCGTAGATGCGGACATTCGGATAGGCGCAGAGGGCGTCATAGCAGACGCCGCGCAGCGTGAGCATGGCCTCAAGCGTGCCCTTGCTGAGCATGGTGGACCACTCCGCGGCGGAATACGGCGGAAAGAAGATGTCAAACTGTGTCTCGGGATGCGCTTCGATGAAGGGAATCAGATGGGCATGGAGATTCTGCTGCGCGATTTCCACGCGGGCATCCGGGGCGAGCGCGGTGTCCGGCCGGGCAAACACGGCGTTGTAAAGCGCGACGGGGCCGTAGTCGTCCTGGCCCGCCCAGCAGTACATGGTGTCGCGGATGGAGTCGTCCTGCGTCTGTCCCCACGCGCGCAGGCAGCGCGGCAGGAACGAGCCGAGCACGGAGCGGTTGAGCCAGTACGACGTATCGTTGAGGAGGTTGTCGTCGTAGAGGTAGAGCGGCACGTCGCTGCCCGTCTGATCGAGGCGGCCGATGAAGGAGTAGACGTCCAGGCCGTAGACGATGCGCTTCATCTCGTGCGTGTCAAACGCCAGCTGCATCAGCAGCGCATGGTTATAGGCCGTGCCTGCGGAGGTGCACAGCTTGATAAAGCGCCCGCCGAGCACTTCGTCCATCTGCGTCGGCCGGAAGTTTTCCGTGACCGATGTGCCGACGATGGCGCTGTCGTATTCATAATGGCGCGCGATGCCGGCGTTTGAATAGACCTGCGTGGTGTTGTCGATCGGGGGCATGTAGAGCGTGGCCAGCCGGTAGACCTGGAAGGGATCGATCGCAATCACCAGCGCGCTCATCGCGGCGATGGCGCAGACCAAAGCCGATACGCACAGCAGCGCCCAAGTTTTTTTCTTCATCATGATCATCAAAGGGTTAGGAGGGGACGAGGGGAAGCGGGGCGCCCGCTTAGAAATTGAAATAGAGGAAGACGCTGACGCCCGACAGGGACAGCGTGCAGTAGAGGATCAGCACGACGGTGGAAAAGGCGTTGAGCAGCGTGGGCCTGAACGCCATGGTCTTTTCGTATGTGTTGCGCATGCCCAGGCAGGCGAAGAGCGAGAGGGCATACCATACCATCATGTACAGCGCGTTGTAGCCCGGGTGGAAGCCGCCGGGCAGCGCGAAAGCGGAGGTGAGCTCGCTGCGCAGCGGCCCGAAGTCCATCATGAACATCGATTTGACGATTGCAAGCGCGTCCGGCAGGTTTGTCGCCCGGAAGAAGACCCATGCCACGACGACAAAGCCGAACGTGAGAATCCACTGCAGGGCGGGATGCAGCGCATCGTATGGCCTGCGGAAGAGGCGGTAGCACACGCTTGCCACGCCGTGCATCAGGCCCCAGAGCAGGAACAGCCAGCCCGCGCCGTGCCACAGACCGCTGGCCAGGAACACGATCAGCAGGTTGACGCAGGTGCGCGCCAGGCCCCTGCGGCTGCCGCCCAGAGGGAAGTAGATGTAGGTGGTCAGGAAGCGGGAGAGAGTGATGTGCCAGCGCTGCCAGAATTCGCGGATGTTCAGGCTCTTGTAGGGAGAGTTGAAGTTGATGGGGAGCTTGATGTTGAACATCAGGCCCACGCCGGTGGCCACATCGCAATAGCCGGAGAAGTCGAAGTAGAGCTGGAGGGTGTAGCCGATGGCGACGAACCATGCCTCCGCGGTGTTGAGCGTCTGGGCGGAGGCAAAGCCCGCCTCCACGGCGATGCCGAACGTATCCGCGACGACGACCTTTTTGAACAAGCCCAGCGCGAAGGCGTAGAGGCCGGGAGCGAAATTGTCGAAGTGAAAGTGCCGGTTCTTGCTGTCGGCGAACTGAGGGACGATCTCGCTGTGCAGCACGATCGGGCCGGCGACCAGCTGGGGGAAGAAGGTGACGAACAGCGCATAGTCGAGAATGTTGTAGCGCGGCACCGTGCGCCTGTAGCTGTCGATGACGTAGGAGAGCTGCTGGAAGGTGAAAAAGGAGATGCCCAGCGGCAGCGCCAGACGGTTGAGCGCGAAGGTGAAGCCGAACGCGCTGTTGAGATTCTCACAGAAGAAATCGTGGTATTTGAAGTAGAACAGCACGCCCAGATTGAGAAGGAGGCCCAGCAGCATCAGCGGCAGGCGGACGGATTTGCTGTCCGCCCGGAGCATCAGCTGGCTGAGCGCGTAATTGACCAGGATGCTGGCCGCGATGATGGGCACGTAGCTGGGGTTGTTGTAGCCGTAAAATACGAACGATGCCAACACGAGGAAGACCTTGTTGAGCTGCACGCGCTCGGGAAGCCTGCCCAGCAGGAAGTACCCGAGCAGCGTCAGCGGCAGAAAGGCCAGCATGAAGACGTAGGAATTAAACAGCATAGCGGTTCTCCTTTTGCGTATCTTGTGAGCGGATGGCGGGGATGAGTGCGCGCGGCGTCACGGCGTCCTTTCCTCCGACAGAGCGGCGAAGGATTCCGGCCACGCGCCCTGCGCGCGGACAAAGTCCACATAGCGGCGGATGACGGCGTCGTTTTCCTGTGCCTGGGACACGCTGGTTATCCGCAGGCGGTTCTCGCAGATGGCCTGCGCCATCGCCTCATTGATCCACGGGCCGTAGTGGGAAATGTCGATGTAGTTGTCAAGAGCGGTGATCCAGTCGGTCTGCGCCTGGAAATCGAAGATTTTCACGTTTTCGTACGGCAGCAGCGCGGAGACGATGGCCTCCTTCTGATTCATGTGGTAATGCAGCATGCCGCTCTGATAGAAATCCACCCAGCGCGCGAGCGAGTACGGCGGAAAGAAGAAGAGGAACTCCGTCCCGGGATGCGCCTCGATGAAGGGGATCAGATTGTATTGCACGTTGAGCAGCGTCTGCTGCGAGAGCTGGGGATCGCTCTCAAGCGGGACCTGAGAAACCTCATCGCCGGAGATCGTGAAGCCGCGCAGCGCGGCGTCCTTCCCATATTCATAGAGATCGCCCCAGCTGTACATGTCGTCGCGCAGCGTGTCGCTGTGCCGGCCCAGCGTGGCGAGGCATTCGGGAATGTAGCGCGCCAGCACGCTCTGGTTGAACCAATACTGCACGTCGTTGAGCAGGTTATCGTCGTAGAGATAATCCGGCATCTCGCACTTGGGCGCGGTGTAGAAGTAGGTCATCAGCTCGATGTCGATGCCGTAGAGCACGCGCCTTACATCGTGCGTGGAAAAGGCCATGTCCATCATCTGCTTGTGGTTGAACGGGGAGCCCGCGTTGACCGGAATCTTCACAAACTGTCCGCCGAACAGCGCATCGAGCTGGCTGGGCTTGAAGTTCTCGGTCATCGAGGAGCCGATGACGATGCTGTCGTATGCATAGGATTTGGCGATGCCGGCGTTTGAATAGATCTGCGTGCCGTTGGTGATGGGCGGGATGAACGCCGTCGCCTGGTGATAGATTTCAAACGGATCGACAAGCACCACGGAACCGACGATGCCCCCAAGCCCGCCCGCGAGCAGGATCAGGGTCAGCGCGGCCCATTGTTTTCGGGTCATGAAAGCGCTCCTTTGCTGGAGAGATGGAAGGGATCATGGAAACAGCGCGCAGACGGCCTCGCGCAGCGCGCGCAGATTCTCCTGCACCTGCGAGGCGTCGGTGACGAGAAACCGCCCCTGTGCCATGGCCTGCGCCATCGCGTCGTTGACGGGGGAGGTGTAGTGGATCAGGTCAAAGTACAGGCCGTAGTTTGTAACCCATTCGTCGTTCATCTGGAAATCGAAGAGCTGCACGTTGGGCTCGCCGAGCAGCGCATCCTGCAGCAGCGCCTTTTGCGCGAGGCAGGCGTCAAGGCTGCCGTCCGCCGCCTGCTTGGCCCAGTACAGCAGCGAGTAGGGCGGGAAGAAGATGGTGAACGTCGTCTCCCTGTGCGCCTGAACGTAGGGCAGCAGATTGTGTTCGAGGTTCATTTGGGCGAATTCCACGGCCCCTGTGGGATCGCTCTGCTCGGGCAGGACGGTCAGATCCACGAGCGCGAGCAGGCCGTCCTCACCGGGAAGCTCGGGCGGGTCCCAGAAGTACATCCCGTCGCGCGCGGCCTCGGGATCGGGCGTGCCCAGGCGGGAGAGCGCGTCGGGGATGGCGGTCAGCAGCACGCTGCGGTTGAACCAGTACTGCACATCGTTGAACAGATTGTCGTCGTACAGATAGTCCGGGGAGACGGCCTTCTGATTGGTGTGGTACTGCGAGAAGGCGAACAGATCGAGCCCGTATACCACGCGGGACACCTCGTGCGTTCTGAAGGCGATGTCCATCATCTTGGCGTGATCGAGCGCCAGGCCGCCGTTCATGCACAGCTTGACAAAGCGTCCTCCGAGGGCGGCTTCATACACGCTGGGCGTGCAGTTCTCGGTGACGGAGGTGCCGATGATGATGCTGTCGTAATCGTAGGATTTGGCAACGCCCGCGTTGGAATAGGACTGCGTGCCGCTGGCGTAGGCGGGCTGATAGAACAGGGCACGGTGATAGATCTCGTAGGGATCGACGATCACCACCATGAGGATGATCGCGGCGGCCAGCAGCGCGAGCATCGCGGCGGTGAGCACGCACCAGCGCTTTGTGCTCATGGCGCCTCCTTGCCGCCTGCGCGGGCCAGAAGCACGGCCAGACACAGCGGAAAGAGCATCGGCGTGCTGATGTAAAAGCGGAAATCGGTGGGGCTGGAGAGCACCAGCGACGTGACCAGATCATAGCAGATGAGCATGGCGGGGAGCGTCAGCGCGGAAAGCGGGCGATGAAGCGCGAACAGCACGCAGGCGAGCATCACCAGCAGAAGGAAGAAGCCGGGATTCCAGAACAGCCAGGAGACGGCCGGTTCCGCCGAATAGCGGCACAGGGCATTGAGCACGCGGTGCACGATGGGAATTCCCGTCTGGTGATAGTCGTAGAAATGGGGATCGACGTAGGGGGACATTCGCCAGTAGGAATCGCCGAACGGCAGAAGCGGCATCTGCCACAGCCCCGCGAGCGCCTCAAGGGCCAGCTGCGGCTCGGCGCGGGCCGCGCGCAGCGCAAAGCCGAAGATCTGGGGCAGCGTGTATTCGGAGATGTCGTAATCGCCCAGATACCACTTGATTTCATTCCAGTCGCCCACGGCGTCATGGTCATAATAGGTCTGCCAGTCCGCGATTCTGTTCAGGTAGGCGACGGTCTCTTCGTCAAGGGACTGCGGCGCCTCCGCGTACACATGGGTGAGCACGACCATCGGCAGGCCGAACGTTTCGGAGGTGCTGCCGGCCGTGGGCGCGACATCAAAGGCGCTGTAAAGCGGCCCCTTGACCGCGGCAAAGAGCAAAACGGCGGTCAGCAGCGACGCGCCCAGGCGCTTGAATTGCCCGGGGAAGCTGATCAGCAGCCACACGGCGGCGGGCAGCGTCAGCGCCGGGCCGTTGTGGCGCAGGATGGAGGCGAGGCACAGCGTGAGCCCCAGCGCCGCGATGTGCGGCGGCCGGGAGAGCCACGCGCCGCGCGAGCAATGGATTTCGAGGATCTGCGCTGCCAGGAAGAGCGCGCAGATGGCGAACGCGCAGTCTTTCCACAGGAAGGACATCATGTTGCAGATGGCCGGACTCAGGCAGAGATAGGCGACGGACAGCAGCCACAGCGGACGCGGAAAGCGCCATCGCCGGAGCACCGCGGCCATGTAGCCTACCGCCAGCGCATAGCACAGCAGCTGCGCGCCCAGCACGAAGACCGGGTGATCGCAGATGCGCGTGAGCGCGTAGAGCATCAGCGTGTGCAGCGCGGGATGGTGGTTGTCAAACTCGAAGGCCTCGATCTGAATCCACTGGATGACCGTGTCCGAGGAGAAGCCGCCGGGATAAAAGCCGGCCAGATATACGCACAGGCACAGCGCGCACAGCCCGGCCGAGGCCCAAAAGACGCGCGGAGAAAGGCGGTCTGGCTCGGCGCTGACGGACAGGCCCCACGCGCCGAAGCGCCGGGAACCCAGCAGCAGGAGCGCGAAAATGATGGCGGCGGCCGCAAGCAGCGCGGCCAGGGGGATGGTGTGCCCGATGGAGAGCACGAGGATGCACGCGGCATACAGCGCGACGAGCGCGCACATCAGGCCATGCGCGGCCTTGGCGAGGAACGCGGTTTTCATGGCTGTGAGGGTCCTTTCCGGGCGAGATGACGGTAGAAGACGGAGACGGTTACATCCTCACAGACGAAGTTGAACGTGTCCGCGTCGGGATTCATCACCGTGCCGTAGGGATCGGAATACATGAAGTTGGTGCCCGCGAGCATGACCTTATACGCGCCGCGCTCAAATTCCAGCAGCGGCGTGATGCTGCCGATGAGCAGCAGCAAAGAAAGCACGCACGCGGCGTAGCGGTTTTCCCTGCGGGTGACGGCATCCAGCAGGAAGCGGATGGCATAGACGCTCAGTACCGTCAGCCCGGGGATGGAAAAGCGCATAGAAAAGTCGAATTTGTAGCCGATCTGCAGGACGGGGGAAATGAGCAGCGCGAACTGCGTCGCCAGGAAGAGCGGGTCCCTGCGGTATCTGACGCCCAGCACCAGCGAGAGCGCGCCGAATTCAATCAGCCAGAACAGCACAAGCCGCATGAAGCGCTTGGGATCGGCAAGCGAATAGACCAGCACGTCGGCGCGCAGCGGCGCATCGCTGGATGCGCGGTTGGCGGCGAAGTAGAGCAGAAAGCTCGGCGCGATGGCCAGACAGGCAAGCAGATTGCGCCCCGTCAGGCAGGCGCGCAGAATGCGCCCCATCCCCCCGCGCACGCCGTGCGAGCGTATCAGCCGGATGAGCATGACCAGGGCCAGGGCGACAAAATATACGAACAGCCCGAGGAAGGGCATCGGGGAAAACGGCAGGGCGGCCAGGCCGATGAGCGCGAAGGAGCCGATATCCGAGGGCTTTGAGAGCAGCAGCAGCGTCGCCAGCCAGGCGGGCGTGCTCTGGTTGTAGACCCAGAACAGGCAGGTGGTGTGCGAGGAGAACTGATACATGCCGGCCCACCACTCGATCTGATTGTTCCAGTCGTCCTGATAGGCGGCCATGAGGCCGTCCATGCCGGAGAACATCACAAAGCACAGGAGCGCCAGGCATACCGTGGGCAGCGACTTGGCGCGGACCAGCGAGAGCAGCAGCAAAAAGATGAGCACGAGAAACCAGACCGTCTCCGCGAACAGCGCCGCGTTTGCCGCGCCCCAGAGCACGTCTGCACCGAGGAGCGCTGCGGCGGCCTTGCCAAAGAGCGCGGGCACGAGCCAGTAGGCGATATAATAGGTGAGCGCGCAGGTGGTGCCGTCAAAGTAGACGGGCCAGGCGTTGTTCAGCAGGTCGTGAAAGATGGCGTTGCGCCCGTAATGATCCTCGTTCTGGTAGAACATGCCGCCGATGCCCGAAAAAAATGTCCACAGCAGCGCGCAGGCGATCACCGCGCAAAGGGACAGACGGGAGACGGAGAACGCGTCTTCGCCGCAGTCAAACGATTCGGACGGGGCCTGATCCGGCAGCGCGCGAACCGGCCGACGGTCTGCGCGGATATACAGCACGAACGCCGCCGCAACGGCCATCACGCTGGGCACGGAGACCAGCGGACGCACCCACGTGAGCAAAAAGGCCGCGGTGGGCACGAGCAGCGTAAGCAGGGCAAGGGCGCGCAGCGTGCGTCGGGACAAGCGGATCATGGAGCCTCCTTCCCCGCGTGCGGGGACATGCGGAAAATGAACAATATCAATTTATTATACACCTTTTATATTCTGTTTGCAAGGCTGCGGGCCGGGCAATCGTCCCTTCGGGGAGCGGGGGATAAAACGATTTCCCCTCCCGGAAGGGGGAGAGGAAACGGGGTATTGGGCTTCCCGGTCAGCCGACGCTGTCGGATACGGGCACGTAGAACGTGGGCTCCGCGGTGACGGCCGGCGTCTGCTCGGGGAAGGGCGTGGGCGACGCATCGATGCCGGGGGACTCCGCTGTGAGCGCGGCGTCCGGCGCTGAGGAGGGCTCGGCCGTGGGGGCGGGCGTCGGATCGACGTCCGCGGAGAAGAGCAGCGACTGCGTCTGCTTGCCCGCAGCGCCGTCCACCGTCAGGCCGTGATCCTGCTGGAACGCTTTGACGGCCTCGATGGTGCCGCCGTAATAGCCGCCCGTGATCGAGCCGTTGTAGTAGCCCAGCTCGGCCAGACGCACCTGGAGCATGTAGACATCTGACCCGGTCTTGCCGCGCGAGAGCGTGCGGTATTCCGTGGGCCAGTTCTCCCGGCTGTAGACGGGCGTGGGCGTGGGCTCCGGCAGCGGGTTTTCGCGGAGCGTGCTGCTGTTGAGCGTGCGCTTCAGGGTCATCGTGTATTCGGGGTCGTATTCGCCCTCGTAGACGGTGATGATGGTGCCCTCCTCGCAGTTGTCATAGATCCATTTGGCGTCGGAGACGAGCAGGCGCACGCAGCCGTGCGAGGCGGGCGTGCCCAGCGCCTCGAAGGACTTGACGGAGAGCGTGCTCTCGTCCGGGGCGGAGTAGAGCACGGAGTGGAAGGCGTTGGCCGAGTCGATGCGCGTGAGATACTGTGCGTGGGAATCCCACGTGGGGAAATAGCCCCAGCGCGCGCGCTTCTTGGGCATGATGGTCGTGCCGAGCGGCGTGGGATTGCTGGAGGTGCCGGTGGAGCAGATCATCTCCCGCACGAGCACGGTGTATTCGCCGTTCTCGTCGTAGGTATAGGCGCGGGTGATCTGGTTGGTCACATCGACCATCAGGGTATACTGCGCCGGGGCGGGCGTGGGCGAGGGGCGCGGCGTGGCGCTCGCCGGCACGGCGTCGGCGGAGAAGAGCAGCTCCTGCGTCTGCTGGCCGGCGATGCCGTCGACCGTCAGGCCGTTGTGCTCCTGGAAAGCCCGGACGGCGCTTCGCGTGATCTTGTAGTAACCGCCGGACACCTTCGCCTCGTAGAAGCCCAGCTCGGCCAGGCGCGTCTGCAGCGCGCTGACCAGATCGCCGGAGTCGCCGTACTCCAGCTTGCGCGTGTAGGTGAACGGCGCGGGCGTGGGCGTAGGCGTCAGGACGGGCACGGGGGACGGGGTGGCGTAGGGCGTGGTGCCGTCGCGTGCGATGGCGGCGTCGGAAAAGAGCTGAGTCCAGGTGGCGGCGTCGAGCTTGCCCGTCTCGCGCATATTGTTGTATTTCTGGAAGCGGCGTGCGGCGCTTTGCGTGCCCTCGAGGTAGTTGCCGGAGCATTTGCCGAAGTAGTAGCCCAGCTCGGTCAGCCTCTCCTGCGCGGCGAGCACGTCGTCGCCGGAATCGCCATATTGCAGCGTCTTGTCCGGCGCGGGGCGCGGCGTGGATGTGGCGGCCGGGGCCGCCGTGGGCGTGGCAGGCGCCTGCGGCACGGGCGTGAAGGTTTCCTCGACGATGAGGTTCTCCTCCTCAAGCGGCGAGACCGCGGCGCCCGGCGGCAGGAAATTGATGCCGCCTTCGTCATCGAGCAGCACCGTGCCGTTTTCATCCTCCCAGAGGATCGTTTCCGCGTGGGCGAGCGCAGATGTCATCAGCATGAGGCCCAGCAGGAGGGAGAATATGCGTTTCATGGAATGTCCTCCAGATGCGTTGAGAATGGGAGGGAGCGGCGGCTTGCGGCCGCTTCCTTTATATACGACGGATGAGGCGCGGCGTTTCTTCCCGCCGGACGGCGCATGAAAATATGTCCAGCGCGCGTTATAGCTGTCCGGTGTACCAAATCGCGAGGGCGAACAGCGCCAGAACACCCAGGGCCAGCAGCGGCGCGGCGCGGTCAAACGAGGAGCGCAGGCCGTGGATGCTGTTTTCCAGGGCGACATTGCGCTCGGAGAAGCGGTCGTAGATGCGGTCGGACAGCGCGTCGGCCTCCTCCTGCGTGAGCGCGATGGAAAGGAGCGCCTCCTGCCAGCCATGGATATCCGGCGCGGACGATGAATGCGCGGCCAAGCGACCGCTGCTGTGCAGCATGGCGGCGATCTCCTCGGGGGAGAAGCCGTCCAGCGTGAGGCAGAGCGCGGCGCGGCGGGCAAACGGCAGGTCAAGCGCGGATACGAGCGAATCCGTCACCGGAAAGGAGGCGGCTTTTTTGAGCGCGTCGCGCTTGGGCCTGCGGCGCATTTTTTTGAGAAAATAGTCGTCGCAAAGGCGCAGAGCGGAGGAATATAAGAGGCGTTTGGCCTCGCTTTCGCCAATTTCTGCATTTTTAGCGGCCCCAAGTCGCAAAAATGCCTGAAAGGTCAGTTCGAGCGCGTCGTGCGGGCTGCGGCTGAGCATAAAGCACAGCCGGTAAACGGAATCGTGCCACTGACCAAAGAATAAATCAAATGAATTACAGATGTTTGCCATGCGGAATACAACCTTTCTGGCTATGCAATCAGAAACGCTTTTATGCACTGACTCGATAAAAAAAGAATTATAGCGAAATCGGACTTGCAAATGCTTATTTGCTATGCTATAATGCATTATATCATGTTGGCCCGGGAGTGGCAAGACCTCCCCCGATGCCCGCGTGGACAACCGATCACAAGGAGGAAAATGCCATGAACAACCGTCTTATCGCATGGCTGCTTTGCCTGGTCATGCTGCTGGCCGTGGGCGCTGTGGCCTACGCCGAGACCAACCCCAATGCGGGCGCCGGCTATTACCCGGGCACCAGCGAGAAGGGCGCTATCAGCGTGGAGTGCTCCACGATGAGCGTCATGAATACGATTAAAATGACTTACAGCACCGAACTGAGCATCGCCCGTCATACTCAGGACTGCCTGGTCAAGCTGAGCTCGGTGGACAACCAGATCGTTCCGGCCGCGGCCGAGAGCTGGACCTCTTCTGAGGATGGCCTCACCTGGACCTTCAAGATCCGTGAGGGCATGAAGTGGGTCAACTCCAAGGGCGAGGTCATCGGCGACGTGACCGCGAATGACTTCGTCTTCGCGTGGCGCGAGCTGCTCAACCCGACCAACGCCGCTGAGTACTACGCCTTCGCCACCGTCTTCAAGAACGCTCAGGCGTACTACGATTACGCTTCCGGCGTCGAGGGCGCTGAGGAAGTGAAGATCGAGGATGTCGGCTTCCGCGCCGAGGATGATTACACCCTCGTGTGCGAGCTGGAGACCTACCTGCCGTACTTCCTGCAGTATGTGAAGTTCGAGGTCATGTCCCCGGTTTACGAGCCGTTCTACAATGAGGTCGGCGCTGACAACTATGGCACCTCCCCGGACACCATGCTCTACTGCGGCGCGTTCTACATGACCGACTGGGTCCTGGAGAACACCATCACCACCGTCCGCAATCCGTACTGGTGGGATGCCGAGAACGTCTCCCTCGAGAAGATCAACTGGGTGAAGTACACCGACACCAACGCGAAGTTCAACGCGTTCCTCGGCGGCGAGATGGACCTCATCGACATCACCGGCGACCAGCGCGCGTCCTTTGAGGCTGAGGGCTTTAACGTCTCCAACTACGTCGGCGGCTACAGCTTCTACCTCTACTGCGTCGTGGATGATCCGAGCCGCGACATCGGCAACCTGAACCTGCGCAAGGCGATCAGCTATGCCTTTGACCGTACCCAGATCATCAACACCGTGTTCAAGAACGACAACGAGTCTGCCCCGTCCTTCGCGCTGGGCATCAGCGGCGTGAACACCGAGACCTTCGGCGAGGCCGTCCTGGCCGCCAACGGCGGTGAGCCGCTCTACCCGACGACCTCCAACGAGGAGCTTGCCAAGGAATACTTCGCCAAGGCGCTTGAAGAGCTTGGCAAGACCGCGGACCAGATCGACATCACCTTCATGACCTCCGAGGGCACGCAGAACGAGCTCTACAGCCAGGTCATGCAGGAGCAGCTGCGCCGCGTGCTGGGCATCGAGGCGAAGATCGAAGTGCTGACCATCACCGAATCCCGTGCCCGCCGCAACGCGCACAACTATGATCTGTTCGCCGGCGGCTGGGGCCCGGACTACAATGACCCGATGACCGATCTTGAGCTGTGGACCACCACCAACGGCAACAACCACACCGGTTACTCCAACGCGGCGTATGACGAGCTGATCGAGAAGGCGAAGGTTGAGCTCGATCCGGTCGCCCGTGAGCAGCTGTTCATCGAGGCTGAGAAGCTGATCGCCGAAGATCTGCCGATCATCCCGATGTACTGGCGTCATGAGGACTACGTCGTCAGCGAGAAGATGGCCGAGGGCTATGCCCGTCTGCCGTTCCAGGCGTATAACCTGATCTACACCAAGCTGGCCGAGTAATCCTCGCTCCGCAAACGAAGACGTGAGTCAATGCGGCATGGGACATATGCGCCTGTGCCGCATTTTCGTCATGATTTACAGAAAAGGAGGGAGAGCGTTGCTCCGCTATATTCTCAAGCGAGTGGTTTATGCCGTACTGACGCTGTTTGTGCTCATCACTCTGGTTTTCTTCATGATGCGCATGCTCCCGGGCGACCCGTTCCTGGGTGAAAAAGCGATCTCCGCGACGGCTCTGGCGAACATGAACGCCAAATACGGCCTGGACAAGCCGGTTTTTGTCCAATATCTGATGTATATGGGCAACTGCCTGCGTGGAGATTTGGGCGTCTCCATTACCTACAACCGTGACGTGATGGGCATCATTTCCGAGTCCTTCCTCGTTTCGGCTGACCTGGGCGTCCGCGCCATCATCTTCGCGGTGATCATCGGCGTCCTGCTGGGCGCGGTAGCCGCCGTCAAGCGCGGAAGCGCCTGGGATTCGTTTTCCATGTTTATCGCCATGATCGGCGTGTCCGTGCCGAGCTTCATCCTCGGCGCGCTGCTCCAGTATTTCCTGGGATTGCAGCTGCGCAAGGCGTTTGGCGTCAATATCTTTCCGATTCAGGGCTGGGGCACGTTCAAGCACACCGTTTTGCCGGCGTTTGCGCTGGGCCTTAGCTCGCTGGCGACGGTGTCGCGCCTGATGCGCACCAGCATGCTCGACGTGCTCAGCTCGGATTACATCAAGACGGCGAAGTCCAAGGGCCTTTCCCAGGGAAAGATCCTTTGGCGCCATGCGATGCGCAACGCGATCATGCCCGTCGTCACCGTGATGGGCCCGACGGTCGCCTCCGTGCTGACCGGCACGTTCGTCATCGAGAGCATTTTCAATATTCCCGGCCTGGGCAAGTATTTTGTCACCAGCATCAAGGACCTTGATTACACGATGATCGGCGGCACCGTTGTCTTCTACGGCGGCCTGCTGATCGTGTGCACCCTGGTGGTCGACCTGCTCTATGGCTTCATCGACCCGCGCGTAAAGCTGGAGGAGTAAGATATGGAGCATATTGATAAGTCACGTTTTGCCCATGTCGGTGAGAGCGCACATGACCGCGAGGCCATTGCCCGCCCCAGCCTGACCTTTACCCAGGATGCCATGCGCCGTCTGGTCAAGAACAAGGTGGCGCTGGTGTGCGTGGTGATCATCATCCTGCTGACGCTCCTGTCCATCTTCGCGCCGATGCTCTCCCCGTTTGATTACCGTGAGCAGCACTATGGCCACACCAATGCGCCGATAGGCACCGTCTGCGACGACGATACCATGCCGGGCTACGGCCATGTGCACCTCTTTGGCACCGATACCCTTGGACGCGACATCTTCACCCGCGTGTGGATGGGCGGCCGCGTGTCGCTGACCATCGCCATCGTCAGCGCGCTGGTCGATCTGGTGCTGGGCAGCATCTACGGCGGCATTTCCGGCTACTTCGGCGGCACGCTCGACATCATCATGATGCGCCTGCTGGAGATCATCAACGGCATTCCGTATCTGATCATCGTCATTTTGCTGATGATGATCATGAAGCCGGGCATGGTCACGATCATCGTGGCGTATTCGCTGGTCGGCTGGATACCGATGGCGCGCCTCGTGCGCGGCCAGGTCGTCGCCCTCAAGCAGCAGGAGTACATCGCCGCGGCGGAGGCCATGGGCGCCAGCGCGTCGCGCATCATCGCGCGCCATCTGCTGCCCAACACGCTGTCCGTCGTCATCGTCCGCGTCACGCTGTCCATCCCGAGCGCCATCTTCTCGGAGGCGTACCTGAGCTATATCGGCCTGGGCATCCCGCTGCCGATGTGCTCCTGGGGCTCCCTGGCGCAGGCGGGCATCGAGAACTTCCGCATCTATCCTTCGCAGCTGATCATCCCCGCTGTCTGCATCAGCCTGACGATGCTGGCGTTCAATATGTTTGGCGACGGTCTGCGCGATGCATTCGATCCGAAGCTGAGGAGGTAACGTCATGGCAGAAAGAGTACTTACGATTGACAACCTGCATGTGTCCTTTGACACCTATGCGGGCGAGGTCAAGGCTGTGCGCGGTGTGACGCTGCACGTGGACGAGGGCGAGGTGCTCGCCATCGTCGGCGAATCCGGCTGCGGCAAATCCGTCACCGCGCAGACGATCATGAAGCTCAACCCCATGCCGCCGGCCAGGATTGTTGACGGTTCAATCCAGCTGTGTCAGCATGACATCGTGAAGGCGAGCGAGAAGGAGATGCAGGGCATTCGCGGCAAGGACGTCGCGATGATCTTCCAGGATCCGATGACCTGCATGAACCCGACCACGCAGGTGGGCAAGCAGATCGTCGAATCCATCAAGCTGCACAAGCATCTGTCCCATAAGGAGGCGCAGGCGGAGGCTATCCGCTGCCTCAAGCAGGTGAACATCCCCAACCCGGAGGAGCGCGCCAAGCAGTATCCGCACGAGTTCTCCGGCGGCATGCGCCAGCGCGCGATGATCGCCATGGCGCTTTCCTGCAATCCCAAGCTGCTGATCGCCGACGAGCCGACCACCGCGCTGGATGTGACCATCCAGGCGCAGATCATGGATCTGCTGGTCGAGCTCAAGGACAAGATCAACACCGCGATCATCCTCATCACGCACGATCTGGGCGTGGTGGCGGGTATTGCCGACCGCGTGGCGGTCATGTACGCGGGCAAGGTCGTGGAGACCGGCACCACCGAGGAGATCTTCTACGAGCATAAGCACCCGTATACGGAGGCGCTGCTGCGCAGCCTGCCCTCCACCGACATGGGCAAGCGTGAGCCGCTCATGTCCATCCCCGGCACGCCGCCCGACCTGCTGGCCCCGCCAAAGGGCTGCGGCTTTGCCGCGCGCTGCCGCCACTGCATGCAGATCTGCAAGGAGGAGCAGCCGCCCGAGTTTAAGCTTGGAGGAGGGCACAAGGCCAGCTGCTGGCTGCTGCATCCCGACTGCCCGAGCGCTGAGGAAAGGGGTGACCGCTGATGACGGAAGAGATTCTGGTTCAGGCTGAACACCTTTGCAAGTATTTCAAGATCGGCGGCGGCCGCATGCTGCACGCCGTGGAGGACGTGAATCTTTCCATCCATCGCGGAGAGACGCTGGGCCTTGTCGGCGAATCCGGCTGCGGCAAGTCGACCCTGGGCCGCACGCTGATGGGGATCTACAGCCCGACCAAGGGCAAGCTCATCTACGGCGGCCAGGAGATCGACCTCACCAGCAAGAAGGAGCGCTTCGCGTTTGCCAAGAAGGCACAGATCGTCTTCCAGGACCCGTATGCTTCGCTTGACCCGCGCATGACGGTCGGCTCCATCATCGAGGAAGGCATGCAGATTCACGGCCTGTACGATGCGGCCCGCCGCCGCGAGCGCGTGGCCGAGCTGCTGGATATCGTCGGCCTCAACCGCGAGCACGCCAACCGCTTCCCGCACGAGTTCTCCGGCGGACAGCGGCAGCGCATCGGCATCGCCCGCGCCCTGGCCATCGAGCCGGAGTTCATCGTCTGCGACGAGCCGATTTCCGCGCTGGATGTGTCCATTCAGGCGCAGGTGATCAATCTTCTGCACGATCTTCAGGAGAAGATGGGCCTCACCTACCTGTTTATCGCGCACGACCTGAACATCGTCAAGTACATTTCCGACCGCATTGCGGTCATGTATCTGGGCAGCGTGGTGGAGCTGGCCGACAGCAGCGAGCTGTACGCCAACACGCTTCACCCGTATTCGAAAGCGCTGCTCTCCGCCGTGCCGATTCCGGACCCGAAGCAGGAAGCGCTCAAGAAGCGTCAGATCATCGAGGGCGATGTGCCCAGCCCGATTAACAAGCCGAAGGGATGCGCGTTCTCCAGCCGCTGCCCGATGGCCTGCGACAAGTGCCGCGAGAGCGCGCCGGTGCTGCAGGAGGCCGCCCCGGGCCACTTCGTGGCTTGCCATCTGGTGTAAAATTTACAAAGCCCACGCGGCTCTTCCGCCTGAACGGAAGAGCCGCTTTAGCGTTCCGTCATTTTCCTGCATATTGAAGCGCGATTCTGCATGATTGGCAAGGATATTGAAGGAAAGGGTATGTAAAAGTGAAAAAATGCTGGAAACCGAGGATTATTGTGCAATTTCCTCTTGCGCGCAGGGAATTGAGATGATATAATTAAGTTAATATTTCATATCGGGCTGCGAAACCCGGTTTGCAAATTGTCACCTTTTCACACGCTGCGGTTGCAGAGTGTTGCGAATAGGAAAAAACAATATGGAGGGAATCCCATGAAAAAGCTGTTTTGTCTGGCGATCGCCCTGGTGATGGTTCTGGCGCTCGCCGCCGGCGCCATGGCTGAGGACAACTGGAAGATCGCTATCCTGACAGGCACCACCTCTCAGGGAGAGGAAGAGTTCCGCGCGGCGGAGCGCGCTGTGGCCGCCGATCCGGAGCATATCGTCACCGATACCTATCCGGACAACTTCATGGCTGAGAGCGAGACCACCATCTCCAAGCTGATCGCGTTTGCTTCCGATCCGGAGGTCAAGGCCATCGTGATGTGCCAGGCCGTTCCGGGCGCGAAGGCCGCGTTTGACAAGATCCGTGAAATGGGCCGCGACGACATCCTGCTGATCGCGGGCGTGCCGCAGGAGGACCCGGCGGTCATCTCCGCCGCTGCCGACATCGTCATGTACACCGACGAGCCGAAGCAGGGCGACACCATCGCCGAGACCTGCGCCAACTGGGGCGTTGAGGTGTTCGTGCATTACTCCTTCCCGCGCCACCTGGCGATGGAGACCATCGCCGCCCGTAAGGCGCTGCTTGAGGAGAACTTCGCGGCCCTGGGCATCGAGTACGTTGAGGCTACCGCTCCCGACCCGACCGGCGATGCCGGCGTCTCCGGCGCGCAGCAGTTCATCCTCGAGGATGTCCCGGCCAAGATGGAGCAGTACGCTGGCAAGAAGGTCGCCTTCTTCACCACCAACTGCTCCATGCAGGAGCCGCTGCAGGCTGCTATCCTGACCCAGCCGGATGCCTACTATCCGCAGCCGTGCTGCCCGAGCCCGTATCACGCGTTCCCGGCCTCCCTGGGCCTGGAGATCGCTGTCGGCGGCGATGACACCGAGGCGCTCAAGGCGATTGCCGCGAAGCTCGCCGAGTATGACGCTGTGGGCCGTTACTCCACCTGGCCGTCCCCGGTCAACATGACCATCATCGACGTGGCTGTTGAGTACGCGAAGGGCTACATCGCCGGCGAGATCACCGATCGCAACGACGGCGCGAAGATCGCCGAGCTGTTCGAGGAGAAGGCCCCGGGCGCGCTCGTCGACCTGTACACCAACGCGGAAGGCACCCAGCTGCCGAACTACTACACCGTTCTGCTCGGCGCGGTTGACTTCAACGACTACCTCGAGTAAGCAGCAGGCTTGCATCAGCTGAAAATTCGGTAAAGCCGACCCGCTTCTACTAGGTGGAGGCGGGTCGCTTTTCGATTAAGAAGGAGGAATGACATTGGCCGCGGAATATATCCTGGAGATGAAGGATATCACCAAGCGCTACGGCGAAAATACAGTGCTGTCGAACGTCTCCCTGAAAATCCGCCCCGGCGAAATCCACGCTCTGCTGGGCGAAAACGGCGCAGGCAAGAGCACGCTGATGAACGTGCTCTTTGGCATGCCCGTCATTCACGCGACCGGCGGATTCGGAGGGGAAGTGTATCTGGACGGTGAGAAGACCGTCATCGCTTCCCCGCACGATGCGATGATCAAGGGCATCGGCATGGTGCATCAGGAGTTCATGCTCCTGCCAGGGTTTACCATCACTGAAAACATCAAGCTCAATCGCGAAATCGCAAAACCTAACGTGCTCTCCCGCATCTTTGGTAAGAATTTGGAAACGTTGGATATGGCCGCGATGTCCAGGGACGCGCGCAAGGCGCTTGACAGCGTGGGCATGTCCATTGATGAATATACGCTGGTGGCCGGCCTGCCGGTCGGTTACATGCAGTTTGTGGAGATCGCCCGAGAGATCGACAAGACGGGCGTGAAGCTCCTCGTCTTTGACGAGCCGACCGCTGTTCTGACGGAGAGCGAGGCGGCGCAGCTGCTGAACGTGATGAAGGACATCGCCTCCAAGGGCATCGCCATCATCTTCATCACCCACCGCCTGGACGAGGTCATCAACGCTGCGGACGGCGTTACCATTCTGCGCGACGGCCAGCTTGTCGCTGAGACGCGCACCAAGGACACCGATGTCACCCAGCTGGCGGAGATGATGATCGGGCGCAAGGGCGAGTCCGCCTTCGTTACCGCCGACCCAAGGACGTTCGCCGGGGATGCGCCCGTCGCGCTCAAGGTCAGCCATCTGGCGGTCAACATGCCGGGCGAGATGGTGAACGATGTCAGCTTTGAGGTCAAGGAAGGCGAGATCTTCGGCATCGGCGGCCTTGCCGGCCAGGGAAAGGTCGGCATTCCGAATGGCATCATGGGCGTGTATGAGGCGAGCGGAGATGTCGAGCTCTTCGGCCGGAAATCCGAGCTCAACAACGCGCACGCTGCGCTGGCCAGCGGCATGGCGATGGTCTCCGAGGATCGCCGCGGCGTCGGCCTGCTGCTGGATGAATCCATTGAGGACAACATCGTCTTCAACGCGATGCAGATCAGCGGCGACTTCACCAAGAAGATTCTCGGCGCGAAGCTCAAGGACGGCAAGGCCATTCGCGAGCACGCCGATGAGATGATCAAGGAGCTGGATATCCGCTGCTTCTCCGCGCTCCAGCACACGGGCACGCTCTCCGGCGGCAACCAGCAGAAGGTGTGCATTGCCCGCGCGCTGACGATGCATCCGAAGCTGCTCTTCGTCTCCGAGCCGACACGCGGCATCGACATCGGCGCCAAGAAGCTGGTGCTCGAGACCCTCGTCAAGCTCAATCGCGAGATGGGCATGACCGTGGTGATGATCTCCTCCGAATTGATGGAGCTGCGTTCGATCTGCGATCGGATCGCCATCATCGCGGAGGGCGAGGTCGTGGACGTGCTGCCTGTGAACAGCTCCGACGCGGACTTCGGTCTGGCCATGTCGGGCATCAAGCCCGGAAAGGAGGCGTGACGCATGCACAAGCTGAAGGTGACAAAAATGCAGGTGATTGCCAGCGTGCTGATCGCCGTGCTGGCCGTGATCACGGGCGGCTTGGGCCTGTATGGCCTCAATTCCCGCATATCGCAGGACGGCGAGGCGCTGCTGGAGAACATGCGCCTGCAGGCGATTCTCAACACCGCCGGCAGCGGCGCGGTGGACGCATATGTAGCCGCGGAAAAGGCGGCGGCGACGGCCAAGGCCCGCGAGGCGGGCGGCGGCATGAGCGCCGTGCGCGAGGCTTCCGCGAAGGCGGAGGAAGAGGCGCTCGCCAAGGCGGCTGAGCTGGGCATCGGCGCGGTCGACCTTTCTTCCATTGATACGGCGCCGCTGGGCGATGCGCTCGGCGTGCTGGCGGCCGCGCAGCAGGTATACTTCGCTGAGGAAGCGGCTGCCCAGGCGGCTTATGTCGAGGAGCACGCGGATGAGGCGGAGGCCGTCGTCGAGGATGACGCGGCGGAGGCCGTCTCCGCGGACGATGACGGCAGCGATTCCATGGATATGGAGATCGAGGAGGAAACCGTCGATCTCTCCGGCTTCGTCGCGACGGAGGAGATGAACCGCCTGGCCGCCGAGGTGGACGAGGCGTATCTTGGCCTGTGCGAGCAGCTCAAGGTGGTATTCCCGGCGCTGACGGATGACGTGCTCACCTCCCTCAAGGCGACCATCACCGGCATTGTGGCGCAGCAGGGCGATACGTTTGAATCGCAGTACGACCGGGCATATGCGGCCAGCGGCCTAAATCCGGGCCTGTCCGGCACGATCATGCGCCAGGGCCGCACGCTGGCGCTCTCCGCCGTGGGCCTTTTGATTCTGGCGGCGGCGGTGCTGCTGTACATCCCATTGGTGGAGAAGATGGGCGTGCCGAGGCTGATCATCGGCCTGTTCTTCATCCTGCTCTGCCTGCTGGCCATGATTCTGGGGCTGTCCCTGCCGACGCAGCTGAGCAATACGCTCGTGCGCCTGGGCATGAACGGCGTGCTGGTGCTGGCGATGCTGCCCGGCATCCAGTGCGGCATCAGCCTGAACCTCGGCCTGCCCATCGGCATCATCGGCGGCCTGATCGGCGGCCTGCTGTGCATCGAGCTGGGAATGACGGGCTTTACCGGCCTGTTCTTCGCGATTGCGGTCGGCCTGGTGATCTCGGCGGTCACGGGCTGGCTCTACGGCATGCTGCTCAACAGGCTCAAGGGCGATGAGATGAGCGTCACCACGTACGTGGGCTTCTCCATCGTTTCGCTCATGTGTATCGCGTGGCTGGTGCTTCCGTTCAAGAGCCCGGTGATGAAGTGGCCGCTTGGCAACGGCCTGCGCACCACCATCGGCCTGCAGAGCGCGTATAAGCATGTGCTCAACGATTTCCTCTCCTTCAAGGTGCTGGGCATCACGATTCCCACGGGCCTGTTGCTGTTCTTTGCGCTGTGCTGCTTCCTGATGTGGCTGTTTATGCGCTCCAAGACCGGCATCGCGATGTCCGCGGCGGGCGCGAATCCGCGCTTCGCGTCGGCAACCGGCATCAACGTGGACAAGATGCGCATTATCGGCACCACGCTCTCCACGATGCTGGCTGCCGTGGGCATCATCGTCTACGGCCAGAGCTACGGCTTCATGCAGCTGTATCAGGCGCCGCGTCAGATGGGCTTCCTGGCTGCTTCCGCCATCCTGATCGGCGGCGCGACGACATCCCGCGCGAAGATCAGCCATGTCATCGTCGGCACGTTCCTGTTCCAGGGCGTTCTGACGCTGGGCATGCCCGTGGCCAATGCCCTGGTGCCGCAGAGCACCATCTCGGAGACGCTGCGCATCCTGATCAGCAACGGCATCATTCTCTATGCGCTCACGAAGTCGGGAGGTGCAACTCGTGGATAAGAATAAGCTGCGCGAGGGCGCGCGCAATAACATCGTGACGATCATGTTCATCGTGCTGTGCGCGGTGTGCATGGTGTTCTCCGGCTACACGCCCAATTACGTGCTCTACGAGCTGTTCAGCCGACTGTCCCGCAACATGTTCATCGTGCTCTCGCTGATCATTCCGATCGTCGCGGGCATGGGCATCAACTTCGCCATCACCATCGGCGCGATGGCGGCGCAGATCGCCTGTATCCTGGTGCTGGAGTGGGGCGTATCCGGCTTTGCGGGCCTGTCCCTGGCCGCGCTGCTGACGGTGCCGCTCGGCGGCTTCTTCGGCTTCTTCATCGGCAAGGTGCTCAACAAGATGAAGGGACAGGAGATGATCGGCGGCCTGATCCTCGGCTACTTCGCCAACGGCCTGTATCAGCTGCTGTGCCTGTTCATCTTCGACAATATCATCCCGATCAACAACCCGAACCTGACCATCAAGGGCTCCAAGGGCATCGCCAACACCATTGACCTTTCCCGCGAGGACGGCTTCGCCGGCACGCTGGAGAAGCTGTGGAGGCTGCCCGTCCATCAGGCCGCGCTGGTGTTTGTCGCCGTGATCGCGCTGATCCTGGTGATCAGTTATGTCCGCAGCCATCGCAGGAATGCCAAGGTGCTGGGCATCCAGCTCGCCGTGCTCGTGATTGTCGCCGCCGTGGCGCAGCTCGCGCCGGTGAAGGCGCTGTTCTCCATGGTGCAGGTGCCGATGGCCACCTTCGGTCTGGTGGCATTGCTGTGCCTGTTCAACGTGGTGCTCATGCGCACACGCCTGGGCCAGCAGTTCCGCGCGGTCGGACAGAACCGCACCGTCGCCAACGCGGCGGGCATCAATGTGGACCGCGTCCGTGTGATCGCGATCATGATTTCCACCGTCTTTGCGGGCTGGGGCCAGCTGGTGTTCGTGCAGAATATGGGCTCCTTCCAGACCTATGGCGCGCACGAGCAGGTCGGCCTGTACGCGGGCGCCGCCATCCTGGTCGGCGGCGCGTCCGTCATGCGCGCGACAAACACGCAGGCGCTGGTTGGCACCGTGCTGTTCCACCTGATGTTTATTCTGGCGCCGGCCGCCGGCAAGAATCTCTTTGGCGACGCCGCCATCGGCGAATACTTCCGCGTGTTCATGTGCTATGGTGTCATTGCCGTGGCGCTGGTCATGCATGCCTGGAGTGAGAACGCCAAGAAGAAGAATCCTTCCAGCGCGCTGCGCACAAACGCGAAGGCGTAAGCTTCCTCCCCTCCATATGATAAGAGGCCGCAGGGCATTGCCCTGCGGCCTTAGTTTGTCGATAAAGCATCGCTGCCGTCCCGGCAGAGGAGAATTTTTGGGAGAATATGCTTGACAAAGAGATATTAAAATGATATCATACTGTATCAGAAAGGGACGCGGACTGACCGCGCGGCAAATCGCTCCGTTGTTTACAATATGTTCATAATCGGGCGGTATAATGGCGGGGCAAAGGATAAGGAGGCGTTTTTGAACGTGAAAAAGAAGAAAAAGTGGATCAAGTGGGGTATTGTGCTGATCATCGTCGTGGCGGTCGTGATCTGGTTCACGATGATCTCCAAGCAGACGCAGTCTGCCGCTTATACGGAAGTGCCGGTGACCACGGGCGACCTGACCACGTATTACAACTTTGACGGCCTGGTGCACGCGACCCGCGTGCAGACGATTACGGCTGCGCAGGCGGGCACGGTGCGCACGGTCTATGTGACGCAGAACGAGCAGGTCCGCAAGGGCGACAGGCTCTACCGCCTGGAAGGCGGCGAAACCGTCGAGGCGGACATCGGCGGCGAGGTTACGGGCCTGTATATCGAGGAGGGCGACGTGGTGACCGCGGGCGAGAAGGTCGTGGAAATCATCGATATGGATCGCCTCAATGTGGAATTGAACGTCGACGAATATGATGTGGCGGCCATGACGCCGGGCAAGGCGGTCGAGGTCAGCGTGCTGGCGACGGGCGCGGAATTTGAGGGTGTCGTGACGGCTCTTGACAAGAACGGAACGGCCTCCGGCGATCTCTCCTATTACACGGCGACGGTCGGCCTCGGACAGAGCGAGGGCGCGTATCCGGGCATGCAGGTCAGCGCCAAGGTGCTGCGCGAGCACACCGAAAACGCTACGATCGTCAAGATGGATGCCATCCAGTTTGACGAATACAATCAGCCCTATGTGTTCATGCGCTCGGCGGACGGCGCGGATGTCGTGCGGGTCAGCGTGCGCGTGGGCATGAGCGACGGCGTGAACTGCGAGATCCTGGACGGTGTGCGCGCGGGGGAGACGGTGCTCGTGAAAAGCGGCCTGAGCATGGCGGAGCTCATGGAGCAGATGCGTGCCCAAAGCGGCGGCGCCTCGGGCCGCTGAGCGGAGGCGGAGCATGAACAATGACTTTTTCTCCATGCGGGGGATCGTCAAGCAGTATCAGATGGGCGATGAGGTGCAGACGATCCTCAAGGGCATTGATTTGACCATCCGGGAAGGGGAGTTTCTCTCCGTTCTGGGGCCGTCGGGCAGCGGAAAATCCACGCTGATGAATATCATCGGCTGCCTGGATACGCCGACCTCCGGCGAGTACATCCTTCACGGGCGCATGATCCGCGATCTCGACCAGAAGCAGCTGGCGCGCATCCGCAGCCGTGAGATCGGATTCATCTTCCAGCAGTTTCAGCTGCTTCCGAGGCTTGACGCGCTCAAAAACGTCGAACTGCCGCTCGTCTATGCGGGCGTACCGCCCAGGGAGCGCACGCGCCGGGCGGAGGAGATGCTGGTGCGCGTGGGCCTCAAGGACAGGATGCATCATCATCAGAATCAGCTCTCCGGCGGCCAGCAGCAGCGCGTCGCCATCGCCCGCGCGTTGGCGACCAATCCGACGCTTCTGCTGGCGGATGAGCCCACGGGTGCGCTCGACCAGACGACGGGCGAGCAGGTGATGAGCCTGTTCCGGGAGCTCAACGCGGAAGGGCGCACGATCATCATGATCACTCACGACCTGAAGATCGCCCGGCACGCCTCGCGCATCGTCAATATCCTGGACGGCGAGCTCTCCGAGGGGGTGAGCGAGTATGATTAAGCAGAAGTGGGATATGTTCCTTGAGAGCGTGAGCATGTCGGTGTCCAACATCACCGGCAACAAGATGCGCACCTTTCTGACGACGCTGGGCATCATCATCGGCGTGGCGGCGATCATCGCGCTGATGACCGTCGTGCAGGGCGCGACGGACACCATGAACGCGCAGTTTGACGCGATGGGCCTGGGTACGCTGCGCATTTCCATCACCGGCACCGCGATCAAGAGCGGCCTTACGGATGCGGAGCTTGACCAGCTGCTCGCCTGCGAGCATGTGGCGGGGATTTCGCCGTCGCTGAGCGCGACGGTAACCGCCAAGCGCGGGGACACCTGGTCGGACGCCATCAGCCTGAATGGCAACAACAGCGAGTATTTCGCGCACAATGAGGATCTGCTCGCCCGCGGCCGCGCGATCAACAGCCTGGATGTCGAGCAGCAGACGCGCGTATGCATGATCGACGGCGATGCGGCGAAGACGCTCTTCTTCGGCGAGGACCCGATGGGACAGACGCTCTACCTCGACGGGCGTGAATTCACCGTGGTGGGAATGATCGATGAGGACGAGAATTCCAGCCTTTTTGCGCAGATCCTGCTCGGCGGCAAGAGCGACGGCACGGTCTATGTGCCCTATACCACGGCCAAAAAGCTGATGGGCACGTCGACCATTTCCACGCTGGAGGTTTACGTCACCGATCCCGATGAGACGGACACGGCCATCGACGAGATGGAGGCCGTGCTCGATGGACTGTTCAACTACAAGGACAAGACGTATACGATCATCAACATGGAGTCGATGACCGAGGCCATGAACCTGATGACCTCCATGATGATGTCGCTGCTGGTGGGCATCGCGTCCATCGCGCTGGTTGTCGGCGGCATCGGCATCATGAACATGATGCTCGTCACCGTCACGGAACGAACCACGGAGATTGGCCTGCGCAAGGCGCTTGGCGCGGAGCCGGGACAGATTCAGATGCAGTTTCTGATCGAGGCGATCATTCTTTCGCTGCTGGGCGGTGTGATCGGCGTGGCGGTAGGGCTTTCGATCTCGTTCGCCATTTGCGTGAACACCGACATCACCTTCTCGCTCAACACGTTTGCCATCGGGCTGGGCGTGAGCTTCTCCGCGGCGGTGGGCATCATCTTTGGCTGGGCGCCCGCGCGCAAGGCCAGCAACCTCAACCCGATTGACGCGCTGCGCAGCATGTGACGCGCAGGGACGCATTCCTCAATATTGAAGCTTGGAAAGGACGAATGATCATGAAGAAAATGATGAAGGCGCTTGTGTGCGCGGCCTCCATGCTGCTGCTGTGCTCCGGCGCGCTGGCCGACGGCGGCATCAAGATCGACGGTAAAATTGAGGCCGCGAGGACGCAGACGATCCTCGCGCCGTACAGCGGCGTGGTGGGCGATTTCGCCGTGCGCGCGGGCGACCAGCTCAGTGAGGGCGAAGCGCTCTTTACGCTGAGCTCCACGTCCGTATATGCCGACTTTGACGGCACGGTGACCGGCCTGTTTGCCGAGCCGGGGGACAGCACGGCCTCCGTGCAGGAGCGCTACGGCGCGCTGTGCTATCTGGAGCGGGCGCAGCTCTACACCGCGGACTGCACGACCGCCGGTGCGCACAGCGACAATGAGAACCGCATCATCCACGTGGGCGAGATCGTCTACATCCGCTCAACGAGCAATAATGACCGCAAGGGACAGGCGCGCGTGACCGGCGTGAGCGGGAGCAGCTATACGCTCGAGGTGATCAGCGAAAAGGATATGCGGCTCAATGAGCAGTTCAAGGTGTACCGTGACGACGACTTTACGAGCACCAGCTGCATCGGCACGGGCAAGCTGCGCCGCATCGAGCCGGCGGCGGTGACGGCCGATGGCTATGTGCTCAGCGTATATGTCACCGAGGGACAGCAGGTCAGCCGAGGCGATTTGCTCTTTTCCATCGTTCCGGATGCGCTTGACGGCATGCAGGGCGGCGATGGCAGCGTGACCATGCCGCAGGACGGCGTGGTGCTCAGCGTGCTGGCCGAGAGCGGCGCGCAGATCGCCAAGGATACGCCGATGGCGACCTATTGCCCGCAGAGCGCGATGCAGCTGGTCTGCCCGGTGGACGAGGAGGATCTGGAGCATGTCGGGATTGGAGCGCAGGTTCAGGTGACGCTCGATGCCTTCCGCGATGCGCCGTTCACCGGCACGGTCACAAAGATTGCCAGCGCCAGCTCGCAGGAGGGGACGGGCACCAGCTTTGATGTGACCATCGAGCTGGAGGAGAACGAGCATGTGCGTATCGGCATGAATGCGACGGCGGAGCTGTAAAAGCCGTAAAAAAGAATAAACGGAGCGGACGGCCCGAGGAGGACCGTCCGCTCCGTCTGTCTGCCCTTCGCAACGGGGAGAAATCATCTTTGCCCAAAACTGCCGCGGACGACCATGGCGCGGACGCCCGCAAACAAATCCATTCTCTGATTTGGAAGGACAGAAAATCATCCGGCAGCATCCCGGAAGGGAGATGCTGCCGGATGAGAAGAGAGACGATGCTGACAAACAGGGCCGTCGGGACAAGAATGATCCCGTCGGCTCCTGCGTGGCTGAGGGATTATTTGGTCAAATCCCCGTCGGGAATCCTGTACAGCTGCCGGTTGTCAAGCCCCCAGACCTTTTCAGAGAAGCCGCCGGGCATCGCGCGGGAGAGCGCCTCATCCATCTCATACAGGCGGGCGTCGAGCGTGTCGATCGTGTGAAGCACCTCCGCCTCGGGAAACTTGGGCGCCATGGGGCTGCCGTATTCCGGGATGCCGTGGTGGGAGAGCACCATGTGCTGGA
Source organism: Clostridia bacterium (assembly GCA_030535375.1). Classification (GTDB taxonomy): domain Bacteria; phylum Bacillota; class Clostridia; order Christensenellales; family Aristaeellaceae; genus Ventricola. The sequence goes on from JAUNJB010000006.1 coordinate 44,569, forward strand.
GCAGAAGGGCCTTCGCCTTGCTGGCCCCGGTCTTTTCGGCGGCCAGCTGAATATTGACCACGCCGCGGACGATATGCCCGAGCAGCTTGCCGTCGATGCTGTAGTCGGAGACGAGGCCGAGCGTGTCGGCGTCCATCTCGTCGATCTTGGCCAGGTCGTGGATGATCACGCCGGCGGTCAGCAGGCTGGGATTGAGCTGCGGGTAAACGGACATGATGGCGTTCGCCGCCTTGAGCATGGTGGTCATGTGATGCAGCAGGCCGCTGCGCTCGGCGTGGTGCATCTGCTTGGCGGCGGGGAATGTCAGCAGCTGATCGCCCGCGCGGTCGAGCAGCTCGCAGGTGATGCGGCGCAGGTCGTTGTCCGCGATGTGATCCGCCGCGCGCACGATCTCCTCGAGCATTTTCCTGGGATCGCCGGGGGCGCAGGGGATCAGCGCGGACATGTCGATATCGTCCCGGTTTTCCGCAGCCCGGATTTTTTCCACGCGAAGCTGCATGCGGCCGTTGAATTCATTGCCCGTTGCGCGCACCTTCACGATGCTGCCGGGAACGGGAGGCTGCACGGTGCCGTCCCACATCTTGGCGTTGATGGAGCCGGAGCGGTCGGCCAGCGTCATATCGAGATAGCTTTTGCCGGAGGCGGCAGTGCGCTGCTCGGCGGCGCGCACAATCAGATAACCCTCAAAGCGGTCGTCCCGCCGGATTTCGGAAAGAAGGGTTGGATTCATGATGATAACTTCCTTTCAGATCAGTGCGATGCTGTCCCCTTCATTATGAACGATGAGGCGGCGGTTTGCAAGGAAAAGTTGACAGACGAAGAAAAAAGGAGGGGTTTAGCAACTTTGGCGATGCCGGGAGCAGAATTCGTGGAGAAAATTTCCGTGAAAGAAGGGACAATCTCACGAATCAAATCCTGCATAACGGTGAAGAAAGTGAGTTATTTTCCGAAAAGTGCTTATGGAAAGCGTAGCGTATATGGGACAAAGGAGGACTAAAACTATCAATTTGATTCAAAAAAAGACGTTGACATCTGTGGAAATCCTGATTATAATAAACCTACAAACGTCAGGTTTGACGAAAATCCGGCGATGATTTCCGTCAATTCTCGATAGTTGCATAAGAAGCCGGTAAATTGCTTGACAGGAATGCTAAAGAAAAGGCGTTCGTGCTGTGGGTGAGGCGATGCTTATGCGGATGATGTCACTCAACGGAAGGATTTCCGTTGAAATAAAAAGAAGAGGTGTATTTCCCATGAAAAAGATCATCGCTCTGGTGATGGCTCTGCTCGTCGTGATGCTCTGCGGCGTCGCGTCTGCTGAGACGGCTGCCCCGAAGATCGGTATCGCGATCTATCAGTTTGCTGACAACTTCATGACCCTGTATCGTGAAGAGCTGGTTCGCTATCTCACCGAAGACTGCGGCGTTCCGGCCGAGAACATCACCGTGATGGACGGCAAGAACGACCAGGCTGAGCAGACCAACCAGATTGACGCGTTTATCGCGGACAATGTGGACGTCATGATCCTCAACCTCGTGCAGAGCTCTTCCGCCGCTTCCGTCATCCAGAAGGCTGACGCTGCCGGCATCCCGGTTATCTTCATCAACCGTGAGCCGGTTAAGGAAGACCTCGACCTGTCCGAGATCGTTTGCTACGTTGGCGCTGATGCCCGTCAGTCCGGCACCTTCCAGGGTGAAATCGTTGCCGAGACCGAGAACAAGGGCGATATCAACGGCAATGGCACTGTCGACTACGTCATGATCATGGGCGACCCGGAGAACATCGATGCGCAGTATCGTACCGAGTACTCCATCAAGGCGCTTGAGGATGCCGGCCTGACCGTCAACAAGCTCTTCGAGCAGCGCGGTGACTGGGATCAGACCAAGGGCCAGGAGCTGGCTGCGACCGCTCTGTCCCAGTATGGCAATGACATCGACGTCATCTTCTGCAACAACGACGCTATGGCGCTGGGCGCTTATCAGGCGATCGTGGACGCGGGCCGCGTTGTGAACGAAGACATCTACCTCCTCGGCGTGGACTGCCTCGACGAGGTGAAGGCGATGGTCGAGGCCGGCCAGATCACCGGTACCGTTCTGAACGACCATGTTGGCCAGTCCCACACCGCGGCTGACGCTGCGCTGAAGGCTGTTGCCGGCGAGAAGCTTGAGCAGTACTACTGGGTTGACTACGTGAAGGTCACCAAGTAATTTTTCGCAAAGGCTAGACAAGGGTGCGTGTGCTCAGTGCGCACGCACCCTTTTAAAATGGTAAAAAGGGGGAAGCTGATTCATGTCGGAATATCGACTTGAAATGCGAGGCGTAGTCAAGCAGTTCCCGGGCGTTAAAGCGCTTGACGGCGCCCAGCTCAGGCTCAGACCGGGCACGGTTCACGCTCTGATGGGCGAGAATGGCGCGGGCAAATCCACCTTGATGAAGTGCATGTTCGGCATTTACAAGATGGACGAGGGCGAAATCTACTACGAAGGAAAAAAGGTCAACATCACCGATCCGCTGCAGGCGCTGTCCATGGGCATTGCAATGGTGCATCAGGAGCTCCAGCCGGTGCCTGAGCGCTCCGTGGCGGAGAATATCTACATCGGACGCTATCCGATGAAGAAGCTGCTGGGTTTCATCCCGGTGGTTGACCACGAAAAGATGTACAAGGACACGGAGAAGCTGCTTGCGAAGGTTCGCATGAACTTTGATCCAAAGCAGCGTCTGGGTGACCTGTCCATCTCGCAGATGCAGTCGGTCGAAATCGCTAAGGCGGTTTCAGCGGACTGCAAGGTGCTGATTCTGGATGAGCCGACCTCCTCGCTGACGGCAAACGAGGTGGAGGCGCTGTTCCGCATTATCGAGGATCTCAAGGCTGAGGGCGTCTCCATCGTTTACATCAGCCACAAGATGGATGAGATCCTGCGCATCTCCGATGAGGTCACCATCATGCGCGATGGCCACTACATCGGAACCTGGGAGTCCAAGGGCCTGACGACCGACAAGATCATCACGCAGATGGTCGGCCGTGAGCTGACCAATCTCTTCCCGGAGCGCCACAATGTGCCGGGCGATGTCGTCTTCGAGGTGGAGGACTTCACATCGATTAACCCGCGTTCGTTCCGCAATTGTACCTTTAATGTCCGCAAGGGTGAGATCCTCGGCGTGGCGGGCCTGGTCGGCGCGCAGCGCACGGAGCTGATGGAAGGCATCTTCGGCATCCGTCTGCACACGAAGGGCTCCATCAAATACCAGGGCAAAGAGCTCAAGATTACTCGCCCGCGCGATGCCATCACCCACGGCATTGCGCTGCTGACGGAGGACCGCCGTGCCACGGGCATCATGGGCGTGCTCTCCATCGCGGATAATATCTCCATCGCCAGCCTTGACAAATATCTGGACATGGGCATCGTGATCAACAATAAGAAGATTGAGCAGCTGGTGCAGGACAATGTGCAGAAGATGAGCATCAAGTGCCCGTCTTCCAAGACGCAGATTCAGTCCCTCTCCGGCGGCAACATGCAGAAGGTGCTCATCGGCCGCTGGCTGGCCAACAGCCCGGACGTGCTTATTCTCGACGAGCCGACCCGCGGCATCGACGTTGGCGCGAAGTATGAGATTTACTGCATCATTGAGGAGCTGGCGCGTGCCGGCAAGAGCATCATCATGATCTCCTCCGAGATGAGCGAGATCATCGGCATGAGCGACCGCGTCATGGTCATGTGCGACGGCCGTATCACCGGATTCATCGACGGCAAGGATGCCAACCAGGAGAATATCATGACCCTGGCGACGCAGTTTGAGACGCAGCCCTCTGCCGCTGATTGATGTCGGGCGAACAAAATCCGCATTAAAGGAGATATACGTATGGACAAGAAGCTGAACGGAAAGGCCGTTGTGAAGTGGCTTTCCGAAAACATCATTATTGTGCTGATTGTGTTGGCCTCCATCTTCGTCAGCACGCAGAATAAGAACTTCCTCTCGCAGAACAACATCCGCAACCTGCTCTCCAATACTGCTGTGCGCTTCATCATCGCCTGCGGCGTTTCCGGCTGTCTGATCACCAAGGGCACCGACCTGTCTGCTGGCCGCGTGGCCGGCCTGGCTGCCTGCCTTTCCGGTATTCTGATGCAGAAGGCTGACTATTCCAGCCGTTTCTATCCGAATATGCCTGAGCTGCCGCTGATCCTCGTTCTGCTGATTGTCATGGCGATCTGCGGCGCGATCGGCGCGATCAACGGCTCTGTCATCGCTTTCCTCAAGGTTCCGCCGTTTATCGCCACCCTGGGCATGCAGACGCTCGTTTACGGCATCTGCCTGGTCTACACCGGCGCGATCCCGATTGGCGGCCTGCGCACGGACTACACCGGCCTGGCTACCGGCTACATCGGAACCCGTATGCTGAGCAACCTGACCATCATAGCGATTGTGGTCGGCTTGATCATGTGGTTCCTATACAATAAGACGCGTTACGGCAAGTACATGTACGCCATCGGCGGCAACGAGAACGCCGCTGAGGTCGCGGGCATCAATGTCAACAAGAGCAAGATCAAGATCTACATGCTGGCGGGCCTGCTGTACGGCCTGACGGGCTTCCTGGTTTGCGCCAAGTCCGGCGGCTGCTCGGTCAATACCGCTCAGGGCTGGGAGCTTGAAGCCATCGCGGGCTGCACCATCGGCGGCGTCTCCGTCAACGGCGGCGTCGGCACGATCCCGGGCATCCTGGTCGGCGTTCTGGTGTTCGAGGTCCTTAAGATCGTCCTGCAGTTCCTGGGCGTCGAGTCTTCCTACACCTATATCGCGCAGGGCCTGGTCATCATCATCGCAGTTGCGCTTGACCTGCGCAAGTACCTGGCCAAGAAGTAATAATCGCTTCCCCCTTGCCCGCCGTGTGATGTTTCGCGCGGCGGGTTTTCAAAATTCAAAAACAGGGAGGACATCCCATTGGCAACGCTTGAAAAGAAGCCCCAGAAGCGGCAGATAGACGAGGCGATGGTCGATCAGATCGTGGCCGATACCAAGAAGCAGAAGAATCTCAAAGAGCAGATTTACGACAAGATCAATATTCCCGTGTGGGTCATGGACATCGTGATTGTGCTGCTCGTCGCGGCATTGGTGCTGATCATCATCTTCGGAAGAGGATGAGGCGTCACAAAACGGATGATGAAAATCATTCTCATATTTGAAGATCCGACAAAGGGACGCATGCGCCCGACACAGAGGCAAAGACACGCCGCGTTTTTCGATGAATTGCTGAAAAACGCGGCGTTTTTCTATTTTGCGCCTCGAGTGCGTGGAAGTCCGCACGACTGACCGATATGAAAATAATTCTCATTTTTCTTTCGAAAAAGGGTTGACATTCACAGGGTGATGGTGTAATATGATGACACAGAATATCAGAGACGGGAGGGCAAGCGATGAGAGAGAAGATCAGCCCGCAGACCGAGATGGTCTTAGGCGTCCTTTCAAGCTCCCGCTGTCACCTGACCGCCGAAGAGATTCTTGGCAGCCTTGACGGCATCGGGACGGCGACGGTCTACCGCGCGCTGGACCACCTGACGGAGCTTGGCTATGTGCGAAGGCTCTCGCTGGGCAAGAAGAAGGCGGTGTACGAATGCACCCGGAAGCCCCATATGCACTTTGTGTGCGATCGGTGCGGACAGGTGTACGACATCGAAGCGGATCTGTCCGGCATGATCGGGGAAGCGGCGAAATGCTGCAGCCATCAGGTAACCTGGTCGGAGGTGACGGCGCACGGCATTTGCAAAGCGTGCCGCGCGGCGGAGGCCGAGGCCATTGCGTCAACGGAACATCCAATTAAACCATCGACAAATTAAGGGAGGAAACAGAGTATGAAGAAATGGGTTTGCCCGGTTTGCGGCTATGTGCATGAAGGCGACGTTCCCCCGGAGAAGTGCCCGCTGTGCGGCGTTCCCGGCTCCAAGTTCACCGAGCAGAAGGGTGAGAAGACCTGGGCTGCCGAGCATGTCGTCGGCGTGGCCAAGAATGCGCCGCAGGAGATCATCGACGGTCTGCGCGAGAATTTCGCGGGCGAGTGCTCCGAGGTCGGCATGTATCTGGCGATGGCGCGCGTCGCGCATCGCGAGGGCTATCCGGAAATCGGCCTGTACTGGGAGAAGGCCGCTTATGAAGAGGCTGAGCATGCCGCGAAGTTCGCTGAGCTGCTGGGTGAGGTCGTGACCGATTCCACCAAGAAGAACCTCGAAATGCGTGTGGACGCTGAGAACGGCGCGACTGCGGGCAAGGTTGAGCTGGCCAAGAAGGCGAAGGAGCTCAATCTCGATGCGATCCATGACACCGTGCATGAGATGGCTCGCGACGAGGCCCGCCACGGCAAGGCGTTCGAAGGCCTGCTGGCTCGTTACTTCGGCAAGTAAGCTGTTTTGATAAAGGCAATGATGTCTTCTCTCTTTCGGGGGAGAGGACATATTTTCGTATTCTTTTATACAAAGTAAGGGGAAGAGGAGGTGAAGAGAATGAAGCTGAGCGCAAGGAATCAGTTTAAAGGCAAAGTGATTGCGATCGACGAGGGCGCTGTCAACGCGATTGTGAAGATTGACATCGGCGGCGGCAACGTGATGAGCGCTACGATCTCCATGGCCGCGGTCAAGGAGTTGGGCCTCAAGGTCGGGAACGACGCCTACGCGGTTGTCAAGGCGACGTCCGTCATGGTTGGCATCGACGAGTAAGAAAAACAGGAGCACAAAAAACGTTTGTCTTATTGACAAGCGTTTTTTGTTGTCTAGCTTTAGCGCTCAAAACCACCGGCTCAGCCGGTGGAGTAAGAATCTTAAGATAGAAGAAATCCTCTCTGTTATAATCAATGCAAGGTCTGCTAACCGCAAAGAAAACAGAGGAGGATTTTGTCATGAAAGACATACAGAGTTTAGCACATTCAAAAGTACAGTTTACAAGGGACTACACAGGGTAGGTATCTGACGGGAGGGGTGCC
>JAUNJB010000091.1 GCA_030535375.1 Clostridia bacterium
CAAATGATTGTACATTTTCAAGACCAGCACAACCGTCAAAACTATCTCCATTTTGCGACATCTCTTCTTTATATGACATAACTTGGTCTGCATACTGTTTAGACGGTCTGACTAACAATATTTTACACATCTCACTTCTCCCCCTGAAATCCAGATTTGTCTCTCGGTTACTTGGGTTAAGTATATCATCTTTTCCAACGATTTTTCATATCGTTTCCCTTTATTTTTACGGAATGGCAGGGCTGATGTCTGTCAAATTGTAGAAATTGTTTTACATGATTATGTGCCAATTTTATTGTATTATATCGATATGAACTTTTCAATTGGTTTTATATGAACGTTTTGGATTGTTATTGTCTGGAGTAGTAAAAGGCTGTTGTCATCAATTTTTGCCTGTTATGTTATGGTACGCGGGCATTTGTCTGGGCCGCTCGGGCCGCGCCCGTCCGTGGAATCGGCGGGCTTGACTTTTTGCCCATTTGTCTGGTAGTATTCAACGTGCAGAGGGTCAGAGCCTCAGGGGCTTTGGCCGATGAGCACGCGGTGCGCGGATTGCCCTGCGTTCAGCAACGACGACTGAAGGAAATGATTGGCTTATGGAACGACGTCTTGTGGTGGGAATCAGCGGGGCCTCCGGGGCGCCCGTCGCCGTGGAGGTGCTGCGCGGGCTTTCAAGGACGGATGTGGAGGTGCATCTCGTCGTGACGCAGGGCGGCGAAATGACGCTGCGGCAGGAGTGCGGCATGATGCTGTCGGAATTACAGCCCCTTTGCGCGCAGATGCATGATGTCCGGGACATCGGGGCCTCCGTCGCGTCGGGAAGCTTTAAAACGATGGGGATGCTGATCGTTCCGGCGAGCATGAAAACGGTGGCAGGCGTCGCATCGGGCTACAGTGACAATCTCCTGCTGAGGGCAGCGGATGTGACGCTCAAGGAACACCGGCGCCTCGTACTGGCGGCGCGCGAATGCCCGCTTTCCAGCATCCATCTGCGCAACATGCTGGAGCTCTCGCGGATGGGAGCTGTCATCGCGCCGCTTATGCTGGAGTATTACAGCCAGCCGAAAACCGTGGAGGAGATCACGCACCACAACGCGTGCAAGCTGCTCGATCTCTTTGACATCGAGGCGGAGGAATACCGCCGCTGGAAGGGTATGAGCCGATGAAGACGAAGATGACGCAGATCCTGGGCGAGCCGATTCGGGTGAGGATGTCGCAATTGGATGACGGATGGGACGTCGGCATATTCGGAGGATCGCGCACGCATGTCGGCGCGGTGACGATGGCGGAGGCCGACGGCAGGATTCGCACATTGGAGCGCGAAGGGCACCGCGATGCGTTTGTGAGCGAAAAATGGGCGAGAGCGCTGGCGATGAAGCTCCGCGCACCGGTCTGCGTGCGCTGCGGCATTCATTACGACGGCGTGTCGAAAGCAGAGATCGCGGCGATTGTGAACGCATGCGACGGGCTGCTAGAGCAGGTCATCGCAGAGGAAGCCGACGGGGAAACGACAAGACAGAATGACGGGACGGGACGGAGCGACAGAGAGCTTTCCTGCGCAGAATGAGCGGCGTGGGAAGGCTTTTTTAACTTATAGGAAATCACTCGAAAAAACGTGCAGCGAGCACAGAAACACTTTGGAGTGTTAAAGCGCTTCGGAAATGGGAGCGCGCTTTTTTGCTGTATGGCAAATTGCGTAAAAATCGGCCGCGTTCGCCTGAATCGGGCAGGGGCTCAGGCCGGGCGCTGCCGTTGCTTCAGGCGATAAGAGACCTCGTGATGGCCGGATGCAGTGGCAAAATGCCAGAAGATCTGTGTGTCCTTGCGGGCACAGGGCGGAGGCGCGTTCGACATGCACAGGAATTTTCGGCTTGACAGAGCCGTGAAATCGTGTTACTATTTCGATGTAATGTTTGACATTACAATTGACCTCGCGCCGGAGAAGGATACGCGGAGGGCGCAGAGGCTCCAAATGAATTCATACCAAAAGGGCGCCGCGTAGCCGCGATATTTGCAGCGACAGGCAGGGGGCCGGAATATGACAGTTGACCATATTTTGAAAATCTTACAGCAGGAGATTCACTCGACCGTCTTCGCCACCGTGGACGACGACGGCCTGCCGCAGACCTGTGTGATCGATCTCATGCTGGCGGATGAAAACGGCCTGTACTTTTTGACGGCGAAGGGCAAGCGGTTTTACGAACGGGTGATGAAGCGCGGCGTCGTGGCGGTGAGCGGCTTGAAGGGCAGGGATACCCTCTCGTCCGTGGCGATTTCCCTGCGCGGCGAAGTGAAAAGCATCGGCCGGGAGCGGCTTCAGGAAATCTTTGAAAAGAATCCGTATATGTCGGAGCTTTATCCGACGCAGGAGAGCCGCGGCGCGCTGGAGGTCTTTCAGATTTACAGGGCGGAGGGCGAATATTTCGATCTGGGACAGAGGCCGGTGTATCGCCAGGCCTTTTCCTACGGCGGAATGGAGCGCCGCGAGGCCGGATACCGGATCGATGAGGAACGATGCATCGACTGCCGGAACTGCCTGAGCATGTGCCCCGCGCGGTGCATCGCCGGGGAACCGCCGCACAGGATTGACGGCAGCCGCTGCCTGCACTGCGGGAACTGCTTCCGCATTTGTCCCGTGCATGCGGTGGAAAAGCTGGGGTGAGGGCGGCGGTGCGCAAAATGATTAATTCGGAGGGATTGACGGATGTTTAAAAAAGTGGAGAAGAGGCCGCAGATGACCTTTCAGAAATATCTGAACGGCATGCCCGCGAGGGATTACGTCTTTGACGGGAGAACCTATGAGGAGCAGATTGCGCAGGCGGCGGCCGCCATCTCGCAGGCGGATCATGTGCTGATCGGGGCGGGAGCGGGGCTCTCGGCGGCCGCGGGGCTGACCTATGGCGGGGAGCGCTTTGCAAGGCTCTTCCCGGAGTTTATCGAAAAGTATGGGATGACCGATATGTACAGCGCGGGCTTTTATCCGTTCCCGAGCGAGGAGGCCCGGTGGGGCTACTGGTCAAAGCATGTGTATGAAAACCGGATTGCGCCGCCGGCGCTTCCCCTTTATCAGACCCTTCTGGAGCTGGTGAAGGACAAGAGTTACTTCGTGCTGACGACAAACGCGGATCATCAGTTTTACAAGGCGGAATTCGGCGGGGAGAGGATCTTTGCGACCCAGGGCGATTACGGCCTGATTCAGTGCCGCCGCGGCTGCCATCCCAAGACATACGATGACGCCGATATGGTCAATCAGATGCATCGGGCGCGGAGGGACTGTCTCGTGCCCTCCGACATGGTGCCCAAATGCCCGGTCTGCGGCGGGCCCATGACCATGAATCTGCGGTGCGACGCGTATTTTGTGGAGGACGGCGACTGGCACGCCTCGGCGAGGCGCTTTGAACAGTTCCTTGACGACTGCCTGACCCGCAGGACGGTCTTGCTGGAGCTGGGCATCGGCTTCAACACGCCGACGATTGTACGCTTTCCATTCGAAAGGCTGGCCCGCGAGCACCGGAGCATGACGCTGGTGCGCCTCAATCTGGACGAAGCGTTCATCCCGCAGAGCCTGGGCGGGCGGGCCATCGGCATCAACGCGGATATGGGCAGCAGCATTCCGGAGCTGCTCGAAAAGAAGAATGCCCTGTGCCCATGAGGCGTCATGTCGGCCCCGGCTCGGAGGATTCTGCGGGACTGAGGCTGTTTTGCGAGCCCCATTTGATGATCGCATAGCAGACGGGAAGAAGGCTCCTGCCCTTTTCCGTCGGCGCGTATTCCACATGGGGAGGAATCTCGTTGTACTGCGTGCGCGAGATGAGCCCCCATGCTTCCAGATTGCGCAGCGCGGCCGTGAGCACGCTGTTTGTGATGAGAGGGAGCCTCTTCTTGTATTCCCCAAAGCGCAGGACATCCGCCCTGCATGCCTCCAGCATGATTTGCAGCTCCCATTTTCCGTGGAGGAGGGGGAGAATCGCATCCACATGGGCTTTCTTTTCGGGTGTGCTCAGGATTTCGTCGATTTCTTTCAGCATTTCTTCCTGCAACATGGCGGCCACTCCTTTGATCATGGTAGCGCATGCCCTACCAAGTAGGGATGAACTGCGTACTTGATCGTTTTTTACTACCATGATAGGATTATAAGGTCCGGCTCATCGATTGTCAAGGAGGGATGCGTTTTGAATCGGAACAAAGCACAGGAGATTACTTCAAGAGAAGCGTTTATCCGGTATCCTGTTCCCAGGGTATTGGCAAAATTTATCGTTCCTGCCGCGCTCAGTCAGCTGACGTTTTTGATCCTGAACCTGGCTGACGCTTTTTTTGTAGGCCGCACGGGGGATACGTTTCAGATTTCGGCCATGACGATCACATTTCCCGTGGTGATGCTGGCCTCCTGCGTGGGCACGGTTTTCGGCGCGGGCGGAAATGCGAATATGGCGACGGAGCTTGGCAAGGGAAAGCGGGAGCGCGCCAAGGTATTCTCGGCGTTTTCGGTGTACACTGCCGGCGCGGTGACCATCCTGATATCCTTGATCCTCTTGTCGGCCAAGGACTCGCTTTTGTACCTGATCGGTGCGGATGACAGCTCCATCGGCTTTTGCAGGGATTACCTGTTCTGGACGTTCCACGTGGCCTGTGTGCCGCTGGTGCTCTCGCAGGTGTTCTCTCAGCTGTTCCTGGCGGAAGGGGAGTCGAAGATATCGGCTGTGGGCATCGCGGGGGCCGGCGCGCTGAACGTGATTCTCGACCCGCTGTTCATCTTCGGCTTCCGCATGGGCATCGCCGGCGCGGGGCTGGCGACGTGCGTGGCCAACTACATTTCCTTTGCGTTTTACATCGCGATGTACTGCCGCAAAAGGGAGAATACGGTGGTATGCTTTCATCCGAAGTATTACCATGCGGGAGGAGGCGTGTGCGCGCGCGTGCTCTCCGTGGGCGTGCCCGCGGGGCTTGTGCTGCTGCTCATGGATATCTGCGACTTCACGCGGAACTACTACTTCAGCATCCTGGGCGGGCAGGTCGAGCTGGCGGCCTGGGGCGTGGTGCAGAAGATCGGAAACGCCTTCATGCAGATCTGCGTCGGCATCGCGCAGGGAATCCGGCCCGTGGTCGCGTACCATTATGCCTGCGGGCTGCTGGCGCGGATGAAATCCATCATCAAGGGCGCCATCGCCATCATGGCGGGATGGGTGATCGCCTGCCAGATTCTCGTGGCCTGCGCGCCTGTTTTTCTGGTCAGCCTGCTGATTCCGTCGGGCGAATCCGTGCCGGTCGCCGTGTCGTATCTGCGGGTATGGATATTCTGCATCATCGGCTTTGGATTTGTGGAGCTGTTTAATGCGGTGTTCCAGTCCATCGGCAGGTGGGAGATCTCGATGGCGAACACCATCGTCAACAAGGGGCTGCTGCTGACGCCCGTGATGGTGCTGCTGGCAAACCTGAGGGGAATTGGAGGCATCATCATCAGCCAGCCGATCACCGAGAACGCGACGGCGCTTGTGCTGTTCGTCCTGTACATTCTGGTGATGAAAGAGGAAACGAAGAAGTCACAGAAAACCAATGATTGAGAAAGGAAAACAAGATGATCAGAGAACTTTCAAGGAGCATCAGAGAATACAGGAAGCCGGCGATTGCCACGCCGATCCTCGTCTCTCTGGAGGTGGTGATGGAGTGCATCATCCCCTTTATGATCGCCGAGCTGATCAATCAGATCAAGGCGGGGTGTGAGCTTGGCACCCTTTTGCGCTATGGCGGCATCCTGGTGATCATGGCGCTTTTGTCGCTGCTGTTCGGCGCGCTTGCGGGCACCACATGCGCCATCGCCTCCTGCGGGCTGGCAAAAAACCTGCGGCAGGACATGTTTCACAGCATTCAGGGCTACTCGTTTGAAAACATCGATAAGTTTCTCACCTCGTCGCTGGTGACCCGCCTGACGACGGACGTGACGAACGTGCAAAACGCTTATATGATGATCATCCGCAGTGCCATTCGGTCCCCGCTGATGGTGGTCTTTGCCTTTACGATGGCGGTGCTCATGGGCGGAAGAATGGCGTGGGTGTTTGTGTGCGTGATCCCGATTCTGGTTGCGGGGCTGGCGCTGATCGTGTGCAGAACCGTGCCGCTGTTCAAAAAGGTGTTTATCAAGTACGACAATCTGAATGCCTCCGTGCAGGAGAACATCAAGGCCATGCGCGTGGTGAAGTCCTTTGTGCGGGAGGACTACGAGCAGCAGAAGTTTGACGTTGCGGCGCAGGACGTCTGCGCGGACTTTACGAAGGCCGAGCGGATTCTGGCGCTCAACAATCCGCTGATGCAGTTCTGCCTGTACGTGGTGATGGTGTTCATCCTGTCCTTTGGCTCGTATGTGATCGTCACCTCCCTGGGCCTGGATCTCGATGTGGGGCAGCTTTCCGCGCTTCTTTCCTACGGGTTCATGATGCTCAGCAGCCTGATGATGCTCTCGATGATCTTCGTCATGATTACAATGGCGCTTGAATCCGGCCGAAGGATCGCGGAGATTCTGGCGGAAAAGAGCACGCTGACCAATCCGCAGAACCCGGTCCGCGAGGTTCCGGACGGATCGATTTCCTTTGAGCATGTCAGCTTCAAGTATTCGCTGGCGGCGGAGAGGATGGCGCTGGCGGGCATCGACTTGCAAATCAAATCCGGCGAGACGATCGGCATCGTCGGCGGAACAGGCTCCTCCAAATCCTCGCTGATCCAGCTCATCTCCCGCCTGTACGACGCCACGGAGGGCGTGGTCAGGGTGGGCGGCGTGGATGTGAGGGACTACGATCTGGACACGCTGCGCAATCAGGTGGCCGTGGTGCTGCAAAAGAACGTTCTCTTTTCCGGCACCATCAAGGAAAACCTGCGCTGGGGCAACAAGGAGGCGACGGACGAGGAGATGATCGAGGCCTGCAGGCTGGCCTGCGCGGACGAATTTATCACCCAATTCCCGGACGGCTACGACACCTACATCGAGCAGGGCGGCACGAATGTTTCCGGCGGACAGAAGCAGAGGCTCTGTATCGCCCGGGCGCTGCTCAAGCGCCCCAAGGTGCTGATCCTCGACGATTCCACCAGCGCCGTGGACACCAAGACCGATGCGAAGATTCGCAAGGCCATGCGGGAATACATTCCGGAGACGACCAAAATCATCATTGCCCAGCGCACGGCGTCCGTGGAGGACGCGGACAGGATCATCGTGATGGAGGGCGGGCGGATCAACGCGATCGGCACGCACGCGGAGCTCCTTCAACACAACGACATTTACCGGGAGATTTACACCTCCCAGAACAAGGCAGGTGAGAAAGATGGAGAATAAGACGGAGAGCAGGATGATCCGCAAGGGCGTGATTGGGCGGCTTCTCAGGACCATCCGGGAATTCTACCCCGTGATGATGCCCGTCACGATTGTGTGCATCGCGTTCAGCGCGATGGTGTCGGCGGTGCCGACGATCTTCATGCAGAAGATCATCGCCGTCATCGAGGAGAACAGGGGCGGAAGCTGGTCCGCCATGAGCGGGAAAGTCTTTTCGCTCGTCGGAATTCTGATCTGCTTCTATATCGTGTCGCTGCTGTCCGCGCTGATGTACAATCAGCTCACGGCCGTGATGACGCAGGGAACGCTTAAAAAGCTGCGCGGAAAGATGTTCAACGGCATGCAGCGCCTGCCGATCAAGTATTTTGACACCAATAACCACGGCGATATCATGAGCCACTATACCAACGATATCGACACGCTGCGCCAGATGATCTCCCAGAGCTTTCCTCAGCTGCTGATTTCGACGATCACGGTGGTGTGCATCTTCTGTATCATGGTTTACTACTGCCTGTGGCTGACGGCGATCGTGCTCGTGGGCGTCGTGCTGATGCTGACGATCACAAGAAAGGTCGGCGGCGGCTCGGCGAGGTTCTTCTTCCGCCAGCAGACTGCGCTGGGCAAGGTCGAGGGCTTCGCGGAGGAGATGATGAACGGGCAGAAGGTCATCAAGGTGTTCTGCCACGAGGAGGAGAGCGAGGCGGCCTTTGCCAGGCTGAACGAGCAGCTCTACAATGAATCCGTGCGGGCAAACCGCTATGCGAATATTCTGATACCGATCCTCAACAACATCGGCAATGTGCTCTACGTCATCGTCGCCGTCGCGGGCGGGGCGCTGCTTCTGGCCGGGATACCGAATGCAAGCCTCTCCGGCATGGCGCTCAACATCAGCATTGTGGTGCCGTTCCTCAACATGACGAAGCAGTTCGTCGGCGCGATCAATCAGGTTTCCAACCAGGTCAACGCCGTCGTGATGGGCATGGCGGGCACGGAGCGCATCTTCAATCTGATGGACCAGCAGCCGGAGCAGGACGGCGGCTATGTCACCCTGGTGAATGTCACCGAGAAGGACGGCGAGCTGACGGAATGCGAGGAGCGCACGGGCCTGTGGGCCTGGAAGCATCCGCATCAGGCGGACGGCACCGTGACCTATACAAAGCTGACGGGGGATGTGCGCCTGTTCGGCGTGGATTTTGCCTACGAAGAGGGAAAGACCGTGCTGCATGACGTGAGCCTGTATGCCAAGCCCGGGCAGAAGGTCGCCTTTGTGGGGGCGACAGGCGCGGGCAAGACGACGATCACCAACCTGCTCAACCGCTTCTACGATATTGCCGACGGCAAAATCCGGTATGACGGAATCAACATCAACAAGATCTGCAAGAGCGATCTGCGCCATGCGCTGGGCATCGTCCTGCAGGATACGAATCTCTTTACCGGCACGGTCATGGAGAATATCCGTTACGGCAAGCTCGACGCGACGGATGAGGAATGCATCGCGGCGGCGAAGCTGGCCGGAGCGCACGACTTCATCACCCGCCTGCCGGAGGGCTATCAGACGCAGCTCTCGGGCAACGGCGCCAATCTCTCGCAGGGGCAGCGCCAGCTGTTGTCCATCGCCCGCGCGGCCGTCGCCGACCCGCCTGTGATGATCCTCGACGAGGCGACCTCCTCGATCGATACGCGCACGGAGGCGATTGTGCAGCGCGGTATGGATGCGCTGATGGAGGGACGCACGGTGTTCGTCATCGCGCACAGGCTCTCCACGGTGAAAAACTCCAATGTGATCATCGTGCTGGATCACGGGCGCATCATCGAGCGCGGCGATCACGACAGCCTGATCGCCCAGCGCGGGCAGTATTACCAGCTCTATACGGGTGCGTTTGAATTGGAATGAGCGCTGTTTCGCATTTTGACGGCGGCGCGGGGCGATGGTCGCGCTTGACATCACATCTTTGTGGGCATATAATGGTGTCAATCTTTTCACAGGAGTGAATACAGTGCAGATTTCAAGCCGATTTACAATCGCTATCCATATCTTTGCATGCGTCAATACCTATGCAAACGAGAGAAAAGTGACGAGCGAGTTCCTCGCCTCCAGCGTGAACGTCAATCCGGTCATCATCAGAAAGCTGCTGCTGCAGCTGAAGGCGGCCGGGCTTGTCAATGTGCAGCGCGGCACAGGCGGCACGACCATCGCCAGACCGCTTGACGAGATCACATTTTACGATGTGTACAATGCCGTGGAGTGCATCGAGCACGGCGAGCTCTTCCACTTCCACGAGAATCCGAATCAGGAGTGCCCCGTCGGGCGCAATATTCACCTCATCCTCGATGACAGGCTGCGCCAGGTGCAGCAGGCCATGGAGAACGAAATGAAGAAGATCACCATCGCCGATGTCATCGGGGATACCCAGCGATATATTGAGGGAATCTCGGGGAGATGATCCCAACGGAGCCGGCAGGATAATAGTCCGGTGGACCCATTTTTATCCTGGACTAACTTGTAGATTCCCTTTTCATCAGCAGCCGGCAGGGGACAAGAGCATATCGGGGAAACGGCCGATATTCCGGCAGCGGAATTCATTATTTGATGTTGCATCGGGGCAACGACTGCGCCTGACGAAGACCAGAGAAAGAAGATGTTCCGGAGGATGGAACAAAACTGGGGACCGCCAGGCGCGGTCTTTTATATTTGGGAAAAAAAGAGGGATTGGGCGACGGCGGAGCGATGTCCCTTGCCGTGTACGCGGACGGATTGCCGACTTTGGATTTTTTTAAACAAATTTTCCCGGGGAGCCCTTGTCAGATTCGGGCATCTTCCAGTATAATGAATCTGCGTAAAATTTCCCCCCTGTTCACACACAAGAAGGAGGAAAAACAATGAAAAAGATCCTGGTTTTGGTACTGGTGCTGGCTCTCGCGCTGCCCGTTTGCGGTGCGGCGGAGGCGGCCTACACGCCCGGCACGTACACCGCGGGCGCGCAGGGCATGCTCAGCACCGTCGAGGCGACAGTGACGGTGAGCGAGAGCGAGATCACGGCTGTTGAGATTGACAGCTCCGGCGAAACGGCTGGGCTGGGCACCGAGGTGGCGGTTCCGCTTGGCGAGGCGATCCTTGCGGCGCAGTCCACACAGGTTGACAGCATTGCGGGCGCGACGGTTTCTTCCGACGCGGCCAAGGCGGCCGTGCAGAAGTGCCTTGACGAGGCCGCGGGCGTGGAGGCGCCCGCTGCGAGCGGCTACATTCCCGGCACCTATACGGCGACCGTCAAGGGCTGCCGCGGCGAGGTGACTGTGGAGACCACATTCGACGAGCAGAGCATCACCGATGTGAAGGTGACCGCGCACAGCGAGACCTATGGCGTCGGCTATGGGACGAGCACCGCGCCCATCGACGCTCTGCCGGGACAGATTGTGGAGCATCAGTCGCTGGCGGTGGATTCCGTGAGCGGCGCGACGATCACCAGCGCGGCCATCAAGCAGGCCGTGGCGCAGTGCGCGACAGAGGCTGGCGGCAGCGCCGAGGCCCTGCAGGCCGCCGCGGTGGAGACGGCACAGGCCGGCGATGAAACGTATGACGTGGATGTCGTGGTCGTGGGCGCGGGCGCCGCGGGCCTTTCTGCGGCGCAGACGGCGCTGGAGGCCGGCGCGAATGTGCTGCTGGTGGAAAAGGTCGGCGTGACCGGTGGCTCCACGGCGCGCAGCGGCGGCAAGATTCTGGGCGCGGGCACGCCATGGCAGACCGCCCAGGGCTTTACCGATACGCCCGAGCTGATGTACGAATACCTGATGAGCTTTGACCGTGACGGGATCATGGATGAGGACCTGGTCCGCACATTCTGCGAGGCGTCCGCGGAGAACATTCAGTGGCTGGTGGATCGCGGCGTGCAGATTCAGGATGTGGAGCCGATTCACAGCTCGCTGACCCCGTGGCGTGTGCACAATGTGGTGGGCGGCGGCGGCCAGACCGATGGCCATGGCGGCCAGTTCACCGCGCCGCTGACCAATCTCTACGAGCAGAGCGGCGGCAAGGTGCTGTACAACTGCCGGGCCAACGAGCTGCTGACCGACGAGAGCGGCGCTGTTGTGGGCCTCAAAGCCGAGAAGGCGGACGGCACCACGGTGACGGTGAACGCCGGAGCTGTTATTCTGGCAACCGGCGGCTATGCGCACAATGAGGAAATGCTCGCCAAGTACAACGACTTCCTGCCCACGAATGTCAATTCCGGCGTGCCGAAGGGCAATGTAGGCGACGGCCTGACGATGGCCGTGGCCGTGGGCGCGAAGAACTTTGACGCACCGGGCCTGCAGCTGGTCTACGTGAGCTACGACTGCTACTGCGGCATCAACGAGGAGTCCGGTTTGATCGTCTCCGAGGATGGAGAGCGCGTGGTGGACGAATGGTCGTATCAGTCCCATGTGGCGCAGGCGCTGGCCGATGCGGACAGCACGTGCGGCTACTACATCACCGCCGTGAAGGACGGCGTGTGCGTGGAGCCCTATCCGATGCTCCAGTGGGGTGTGACGATGGAGCAGGTGCCGCATGCGGCGAGCATTGAGGAGCTGGCGGGCCTGATCGGCATGGATGCCGGGACGCTCTCGGCGACCGTGGCGCGCTACAACGAGCTGTGCGCGGCGGGCGAGGATGCGGACTTTGGCAAGCCTGCGGAGTACATGATCCCGGTCGAGGGCGAGATGTACTACGCTTTCCGCATGACGCCGGGCAGCTCCGTGACGTTTGGCGGATTGCAGATCGATACCGGCTCGCACGTGCTCGATGAGAACGACGAACCGATTCCGGGCCTGTATGCGGCGGGCGAGGTGGCTTTCACCGGCCTGTTCGACTCGGAATATCCTTGCTGCGGCATGGCGATTGGCTCCGCCGTCTACTATGGACGCGTGGCGGCTGAGAACGCTGTGGCCGGCAAGTAAATAGGATGATAGGGCGCTCGGTGCGGGAACGCATCGGGCGCTTTTTGCATTACTGAAGCATGCCAAAGCGGCCGCAGGACGAAGGAAGCCAGGCGCTTCCATTTTTCTAAAGAAAAATTTTAGTGTAACTATTGACATTACAACGAAAAAGCGCTATACTGATGTTGTAATTGAAATAGTTACAATATTTTTTCTGGAGGTATTTAATCATGAATGACGTTGTGAAGTTCCTCGAGGCCAATCCCGTACAGTATCTGGCGACCGTGGGCCGCGATGGAAAGGCCAAGTGCCGTCCGTTCATGTTCAGCTTTGAGCGCGATGGCAAGCTGTGGTTCAACACCGGCAACATGAAGGATGTCTATAAGGATATGCAGGAAAACCCGAATGTTGAGGTCTGCATCGCTTCGCCGGAGTATGCGTGGATTCGCATCAGCGGCAGGGCCGTCTTTGTGGACGACAAGGCGGTCAAGGCCGCCGCGCTGGAGAATCCGATTGTCAAGGGAAATTATAAGACGCCGGATAATCCTGTCTTTGAGGTGTTCTACCTTGCGGACGCGAAGGCCGTCATCGCCGATTTCTCCGGCAATCCTCCGAGAGAGTACGCGCTGTAAGCGGCTCTGCGACTAAAAAGTCGCCAAAAATTTAGGCAAAATTACCATGGACGGATATGGGAATCCCTGATAAAATTTTATGTGGATATAAAATATTGCCGGGATTGTCACCCTTATTTTAAGGAGCATTACCCAAAGCAGTCAGGGCATGTGCGTGCGCTGATATGCTTTGGGTATTTTTATTTATCAGGAAGTTGCGCGAAAAAACCGGACAGCGAGCACGGAAATACTTTGGAGTGTGAAGTGCTTCGGAGGAGGGAACGTGCACGGCGCGCTTTTCCATTTGCCGGGGATGCTGACGGCGCGGCCGTGCCGCGGGAACGGGGGAGCATATGGGGTTTCCGAAGGGATTTCTGTGGGGCGGCGCCACGGCCGCCAATCAGTGCGAAGGCGGTTTTGCCGAGGGCGGCAAGGGGCTTTCGGTGCCCGATGTGATGACGGGCGGCGGCAAGGGCCGTCCGCGTCATATCACCGACGGCATCCTGCCCGGCCGCTATTATCCTAGCCACGAGGCGGTGGATTTCTACCATCGATACAAGGAGGATATCGCGCTTTTTGCCGAGATGGGCTTTACATGCTATCGCATGTCGGTCAACTGGGCGAGACTGTTCCCCAGGGGGGATGAGCCGGCGCCCAATCCCGAGGGCGTGGCGTTTTACCGCGACGTGTTCACGGAGTGCCGGAAATACGGCATTGAGCCGCTGGTCACCATCAGCCACTATGAGCTGCCTTATGTGCTGGCCAGGGAATATGGCGGCTGGAGCAGCCGGAAGCTGATCGATTGCTACGTCAATTACTGCCGTACGCTCTTTTGCGAATACAAGGGGCTGGTTCAATACTGGCTCACGTTCAATGAGATCAATATCATGATGCTCGGCGCCTTTGGCGGCATCATGGGCGGCGGCATCCTGCCCCCGGGCGATGACGTCGCCGTGGGTATGGGCGATGAGAGCTGGGACAGCCCGCAGAAGAGGTTCCAGGCGCTGCATCATCAGTTTATCGCGAGCGCAAAGGCCGTTCGGCTGGCGCATGAAATCGATCCGGAGAACCGCGTGGGCTGCATGCTGCTCAGCAGTGTGGTCTATCCCTATTCCTGCTCGCCGGATGATGTGCTCAAGGCACAGCAAAGCAGCCGTTTTGCCAACTTTTACTGCGGGGATGTGCAGGCGCGCGGCGCGTATCCGTCCTTCGCGAAGCGGATTTGGGCGGAGCAGGGGGTGACGGTCGTCATGGAGCAGGGCGACGCCGAAATCCTCGCGGCGGGCAGGGTGGATTTCTATGCCTTCAGCTATTATTCGAGCACGACGGCCAGCAGCGATCCGCATGCGGCGCTCGCCTCGGGCAATATGATGAGCGGCGCGGCGAATCCCTACCTCAAAACCACGGACTGGGGCTGGACGATTGATCCCAAAGGGCTGAGGTACTTCCTCAATGAGCTCTACGACCGCTACCGGATTCCCCTCATGGTGGTGGAAAACGGCCTCGGCGCGAGGGACAGCATTGCGCAGGACGGCGGTATCCATGATCCCTACCGGATCGACTATTTGCGGGAGCACATCCGCCAGATGCGGCTGGCCGTCGAGGACGGCGTGGAGCTGATGGGCTATACCATGTGGGGCCCGATCGACATCGTCAGCGCCAGCACGGGCGAGATGGCCAAGCGGTACGGCTTCATCTATGTCGACAGGGACAATGAAGGCCGCGGTACGCTCCGCCGCATCCGCAAGGACAGCTTTTACTGGTATCAAAAGGTCATCGCCTCAAACGGCGATACCCTCGATGAATAAAAAAGCAAAGGAGAAATCACTATGCGCAGCTTCACTTACACCATTACGGACCCGGTGGGCATTCATGCCCGCCCGGCCAGCCTGCTGGTGAGGCAGGTCAAATCCTATCAGAGCGCGATCGTCATCGGCAAGGAGGACAAGGAGGTCAACGCCCTCAAGCTGATGGC
>JAUNJB010000246.1 GCA_030535375.1 Clostridia bacterium
CTTGCCGCCGTCATGCTGATACAGACGGCGCCCGTGCTGGCCGATCAGGCGCCTGCCGCCGCGGCCCTGGGCAGCGAAGCCGCTGCAAGCCATCTGGCGACGCACATTTACGCCTATACGGACGGATGGGACGGCTACGGCCCCGTGACCTGTACCGACGAGGGCTGCAAAGAATACGGTCATGTGCACTGCTACGGCCGTCGCGTCTCCGTCTGGGATACGCCCAGAAAGGGCGACCAAACCGTAGCCTACTATCCAGGTACCCTGCTCACGCGCATCGGACCGGATACCGAGTTTCAGCTGGTCGACGTCGTCTCCTACAAGGGTAAGTTTTACGCCAATGTCCGAATTCTCGATGAAAACGGCAGCGTCACCGCCTCCGGATTTGTAAATGCGGATTACATCGGCTGCGACTGCGAAAGCTATGACGCCGTTGAAGAAGTGCCCATCTACGATTCCTCCTTCGGCCCTTTTGATCTCAGATAGCCGAGCCCGTATTTCTTGTCGGGTCAAAATACGCAGCGAAACCGGCATCCCGATTGTGCTCTGCCATCGCGAAAACAGCGAAATGTCGCCGCACCATCTCATGTTATCTGCCCTGCCGCTGTCGGCAAACGGACAAACAACAAGCTGCCAAGCTTACACCCATTTCCCCGAGGCTGTCAGGCTCATCCCAAGCACTCTAAAAAAGCAATTTGCCAGGCTAGTCAGGCCTTTTTTGTTTTGGCTCTATCCGGGTAACTCGCATGATCGCGCTTTCAGCGCTTTTTGCGATCGTGAGGCGGGCGCGTCGGCCGCATGCCGAGGACAGCGCCCTTTCCCGACGTTCTGCCCGCTTTCATCCGCCAACCTTCGGGTCTGCGTTTTGCCTGTTTCCACCGGCCGCCGCCGTCGAGGCGGCTCCTATGCCATTCAATGCACTTTCGGGGCGCTATCCCGCAGAACACAAAGCAGCTGTTTGGGTACCGCTCTGTTGCGGTCTGGCACCGGGTTTATCGACTATTGCGCCCCGCCGGCATGTTCTCTTCACCGGCATGATCAACCGATCAGTTTGCTGGCATAAGCACAACGGCCGTTTATGGGTGGCTTATTTCTCCAGCTATTGGGGCATTTCTTCCCCACCTCCGGGTGGAGAAGAAAACCATTTGTCGACAGTCCGCTCCGTCGGCATGACCAATGGGTTTCTTTTTTAAACAAGCGGCAGTCCCTTTCACTCAGGAAACTGCCGCTCTCATATAAAGCTTTATTCAGCGCATGCCTTTTCTATGATCCCGCTAAAATGACGCGGCGCGGTGGGAAGTGGCCCATTACACCAGCGTATATCCGCCGTCGATCACCAACTCGGAACCCGTGGCATACGAAGAGGCATCGCTGGCAAGGAACAGATAGGCCCCGCAAAGCTCTTCCGCCTTGCCCATGCGTTTTTGCGGCGTCGCTTCAATCCATTTCTTCGTGGAATCGGAGAAATTGTCGTTCAGTTCATTGCTGATATAGCCGGGACTGACGCAATTGACGCGGATGCCGTACTTGGCCCATTCCACCGCCATGGACTTGGTGAGCTGCGCCACGCCCGCCTTGGATGTGCAGTAGCTGGACGTCGTCTGCGGGATATTGATAATACGCGCGGACATGGACGCCATATTGGTGATGGTACCGCCCTTCTTCTGACGGATCATCACCCGCGCAGCCGCCTGCGCGCAGAGCATCACCCCCACCAGATTGACGTTGATCACCTTCATCCAGTTTTCAAGGCTCACCTCTTCGAGCGGATAGAAATTCACGATACCGGCATTGTTAATCGCGAAATCGACCGTTCCATATGCCGCTTCTACCTGTGCGATCATCGCATCCACGCTTTCGGGCTTGCTCACATCGCACTGCACAGCGATGATCCTGCTGCCGTACTTCTGCCTCAGCTCCTCGGCCACGGCCTTTGCGTTCTGCTCATTGATATCCACGACGGCAAACTCCGCGCCCACCTGTGCAAATGCGTCCGCGAGCGTCTTGCCAATGCCCTGGCCCGCGCCGGTGATGAATCCCTTTTTGCCGTCCATTCTAAAGCTGTCAAGCACGCCCATATGTATTCCTCCTGTTTCTGCGAATGATGCGGACATCCCCGGCAGGCGTCATGCTCACCGGGGATGCCCGATTCAAGCTTTTTTATCGTGCGGGAAATCAGAACGGATAATTGCCGATCGTATCCTTGTCAAACGTGAATGTGCCGATATAAATGGTATCGTCGATCACCTTGAGCGGGTTATCCAGGCCAATATCCACGCCGTCCTCAATGGCATTGCCC